>JBEBTF010000245.1:0-5812 GCA_040393865.1 Planctomicrobium piriforme
CCTGTTCACTATTTCGGAGGTTGTGAAACCGGCTCATGTAAAGACGCCGCCATCAGGTGATTGCCAAACGCTGTCACTACAGAACCTGCGGCTCACCTCGCAGAAATATTCAATGATAGCATTAGATCGCATAGAAAAAGGCGCTAGCGTCTTCTGCACAGGAGGTTTAGAGTAGCCATAGTGTCTCACCAATCGCGTCAGATTATCGTCAACAGGAAGCCCCCTGATGAATTCTGAAAACGCACGACTCGTGGCAGCCAGCAATGAAGAAGCCGATTGGAAGAAGTGGGGACCGTACCTGTCTGAGCGCCAGTGGGGAACGGTGCGTGAGGACTACAGCGAAAATGGCGATGCCTGGAATTTCTTCCCTCACGATCATGCTCGCTCCAGAGCGTATCGCTGGGGTGAAGATGGTCTAGCCGGCATCTCCGATGACCAGCAGCAACTCTGCTTTGCCCTGGCCTTGTGGAACGGCAAGGACGCCATCCTGAAGGAGCGACTGTTTGGCCTGACCAACAGCGAAGGCAACCACGGCGAAGATGTGAAGGAGTACTACTTCTATCTCGACAGCACGCCAACTCACTCGTACATGAAGTACTTGTATAAGTACCCGCAGGCAGCATTCCCATATGCGGACCTTGTAGAGACCAATCGCAAACGAACCCGCAATGATATGGAGTACGAACTCCTCGACACCGGCGTGTTCAACAATGACCGCTACTTCGACGTCTTTGTCGAATACGCCAAAGCCGGCCCCGAAGACATCCTGGTGCGGATCACAGCAGTCAATCGGGGACCGGACGCCGCAGAACTGCATCTCTTGCCGACACTGTGGTTCCGCAACGACTGGTCGGCGTGGATCGCGAAATCTAACCGAGCTACCAGTAAACCCTTGGTGAAGCAGGTCCAGGCTTCACCAGGTATCAGCGCGGCCGTGTGCACGCATTCCGTGCTCGGTGAATTAACGCTCTGTTGCGAGGGCGAGACGCCACTGCTCTTCACGGAAAATGAAACGAATCACGAGCGACTGTTTCCCGGCCTGAAGAATGAGAGTCCCTACGTTAAAGACGGCGTTAATGACTGGGTCGTCGAAGGCAAACAGAACTCCGTGAATCCCGCAAAAGAAGGGACGAAAGTCGCGGCACACTACCAAGTTCATATCGACGCTGGTCAGACTCAAGTGATTCGCCTGCGGCTCTCGAAAGGCAAGCCAGACCAGAACAGTAAACCGTTTGGCACCTCGTTTGATCAGGTCTTTGCTGATCGTTTGCGAGAAGCGGATGAGTTTTACAAGTCGGTCACGCCCCCCTCCGCGAGTGCCGACGCAGCCAACGTGATGCGTCAGGCGCTGTCCGGTATGCTCTGGAGCAAGCAGTTCTTCTTCTTCGACGGCGACAACTGGCTGGATGAGCACAATTCCAACCCGCTGCATTCCGGTTACCGCAATTCCCGGAACTCAGAGTGGTTTCACATGCTCAACAAAGACATCATCTCAATGCCCGACAAATGGGAGTATCCCTGGTACGCGGCCTGGGATTTGGCCTTTCACACGCTTCCGCTGGCAATCGTCGATCCCGACTTTGCGAAAGAGCAGATGCGGCTGATGTTGAAAGGGGTGTACCTGCATCCCAGCGGTCAGCTCCCGGCTTACGAGTGGAACTTCAGCGATGTGAACCCGCCGGTGCATGCCTGGGCGACGCTCTTCCTGCATCGTTCCGCGCAGGCTCTCGGTGGCGAGGCAGACATCGATTTCCTGAGAGGAGCGTTTAACAAGCTGCTGCTGAACTTCACCTGGTGGGCCAATCGCAAAGACCGCTTCGGTAAGAACGTCTTCGAGGGAGGGTTTCTCGGCCTCGACAACATCGGCGTCTTCGACCGCAGTGCAGCGCTCCCGACGGGTGGTTACCTGGAGCAAGCAGATGGCACGGCCTGGATGGCGCTGTTCTGCCAAAACATGGTCGAGATGGCCGCCGAACTCGCAGTGTATGACCCGATTTACGAAGACATGGTGCTCAAGTTCGTCGAACAGTTCTACTACATCGCTGCGGCAATGAATCGTCCGGGAAAAGACGGGATGTGGGACGAGGAAGACGGCTTTTACTACGATCTTCTGCGGCTTCCCGATGGGAGCGCCACGCGACTCAAGGTTCGCTCTCTGGTGGGGCTCCTGCCGCTGTGTGCCACGACGGTCATCGAACCGTGGCAGCGGGAGCGAATTCCGCGGGTGATGGCGGGACTCGCGGAACGGATAAGGCGGATTCCAGAACTGGCGTATGCGATGCACCCCACCGGTGAGGGACACATGGGCGTGAATAACCGAGGCCTTCTCGCGCTGCTCAATCCGGAACGGCTCCGTCGCATTCTCACCAGGATGCTCGATGAAAACGAGTTTCTGAGCCCCCACGGCATCCGCTCAATCTCAATGTTCCACGAGCAGCATCCCTACGTCTTCCAGGTGAATAACCAAGAATATCGTGTCGACTATTTGCCGGCCGAGTCGAATACAGGGATGTTCGGGGGGAATTCCAACTGGCGCGGTCCGGTATGGATGCCTGTGAACGCGATTATCATTCGGGCGTTGCTGCAGTACTACTTGTACTACGGCGACAACTTCAAGATTGAGTGTCCCACCGGTTCGGGGAAGATGATGAACCTGTTCGAGGTTAGCCAAGAAATCTCCAACCGGCTCATCAGTATCTTCTTACGTGACGAACACGGCCGACGTCCAGTCTTCGGCGGCACAGAGAAGTTTCAGACAGATCCCCAATGGCGGGATTACCTGCTGTTCTTCGAATACTTCCATGCTGACAACGGTGCCGGCTTGGGTGCCAGCCACCAGACCGGATGGACGGGACTCGTGGCTAAGTTCATCCAACTCTATGGCCTCATCGATGCCAAGAGCGCACTGGAAGGAGGTAAGATGGCCGGGTTTCAACGGGGAACATAAAGCAGCAAGATGGTCTTCTCCGCTGCTGTTCGCTCATCACCTCTCACGAAATACTCTCTATGCACACTGCAGCACTGGACGTCATCCCGCTCTGGTGTTTTCTGCCTCTGATCCTCGTGATCTGCCTGGCGATGCTGGAGGCCGGATATCGACTAGGAAAGTGGCGGCACTCGCGCGCGGCGGACGAAAAGGAGGCCCCCGCGGCAGCCATGGCGGCAGCAGTTCTCGGTTTGCTCGCGTTTATGCTGGCATTCACTTTTAGCCTGGCGGCGTCTCGGTTTGACGCGCGCCGTCAGGCCGTTCTTGAAGAAGCCAATGCGATTGGCACCACTTACCTGCGGACTCGCCTTCTGCCTGAGCCTCAAGGTTCTGAGGTCGCGAAACTCCTGCGTCGTTACACGGAGGTCCGCACGCAAAAAATGACTTCCGAGAACATCAACAACCTGCTCGCCGAATCAGAGAAACTCCACGAACAGATGTGGTCACAAGCCGTCGCGGCTGCTGACAAGACCCCAGGGTCCATTATGACAGGATTGTTTCTGGAGTCGCTGAACGAATCCATTGATCTGCATTCCACACGTGTTTTTGTCGGACTTTATAGCCGAATCCCTATCACAATTTGGCTGGTGCTCTTGAGTCTCGTCGTGCTGGGCATGATTTCTCTCGGTTACCAGGCGGGTCTCTCTGCAACACGTCGTTCACTGGAGATGCCGATTTTTGCATTGGCATTCTCCGGCGTACTCTACCTCATCATTGACCTCGATCGTGCACATGAAGGTCTATTGCAGATTAGCCAACAGGCAATAATCAACTTGCACAATTCGATGCAGGCCAAGCAGCCATAGTCCCCTTTCTGACAGCCCACTTCCTTAGAGGTCATGCCATGGCGGACACCAGATATCCCGTCCTGTATCAGATCAATACCCGAGTCTGGTTAACGGAGCTTTCCAAGAAGCTGGGCCGCCCCGCCACACTGGACGACATCCCAGACGCCGAATTGGATCGTCTCGCAGAATTGGGTTTTGATTGGATCTGGTTGCTCAGCGTCTGGCAAACCGGTGCCGATGCTCAACAAGTCTCGCGCAACAATCCCGAATGGCGGCGTGAATTCGAGGAGACACTTCCGGATCTGCAGGAGGAAGACATCGCCGGCTCAGGCTTCGCGATCACCAATTACACCGTCCATCAGAATCTCGGCGGCGACGTGGCTCTCGCCCGCCTGCGCACTCGGCTTCAAACGCGGGGTTTGAAGCTCATGCTCGATTTCGTCCCCAATCATATGGGGCTCGGTCATCCCTGGATCGAAAGTCATCCAGAGTATTTCGTTCACGGCACAGAAAGCGACCTGGTCAGCACCCCGCACAATTACACTCGGGTCAAACGCCAAAATGGCGATCTTATCTTGGCCTATGGACGCGATCCGTATTTCTCCGGCTGGCCTGACACACTGCAACTCAACTATGCCAACCCTGCCCTGCAGGAGGCGATGATCGGTGAACTGCTGCGGATTTCCGAACAATGCGACGGCGTCCGCTGCGACATGGCGATGCTAGTGCTTCCAGATGTGTTTGAACGAACGTGGGGTCACAGCGTACCTCTCTTCTGGCCGACAGCGACCCAGCGCGTACGCGAGCGCGTTCCTGACTTCCTCTTCATGGCCGAAGTCTACTGGGACATGGAATGGACGCTCCAGCAACAGGGTTTCGACTATGCCTACGACAAGCGGTTGTACGACCGCCTTCGGGAAGGCCATGCCCGGCCTGTCCGCGAGCATTTTCACGCCGGCTTGGATTACCAGGACAAACTCGCCCGCTTCCTGGAGAACCACGATGAACCACGGGCCGCAGCAACGTTCTCTCCTGACGTTCACCAAGCTGCAGCAGTGATCACGTTTCTGTCCCCTGGTCTCCGTTTCTTCCACCAGGGTCAGTTCGAGGGTCGCAAGAAGCGGATCTCACCTCACCTCGTGCGAGGTCCGATTGAACCTGTCGATGAGAACCTGAAGCAATTCTACGACCGATTACTTGCAGTGCTGCGCCGCACGACGGTGCACGAGGGACAATGGCAACTGCTGGAATGCACTCCAGGCTGGGATGGAAACTGGACGCACGATTGTTTCGTGGTCTTCGCCTGGCGAGACTCGCTGGGAGATATGCTTGTGATTGCAGTGAACTATGCCCCGAATCAGAGCCAATGTCATGTGCGACTGCCCTTCCCTGAACTCGCTGGCAAGAAATGGCAGTTGCAGGATCAGCTTCGCCCGTCCAGTTACGACTGGAATGGCGACGATTTACATGGCAATGGACTGTATCTGGATCACGCCCCCTGGCAGGCGTCCGTTTTCTCTCTCGTGAAGTGCGAGTGAGCACGGCAACATGACGTGGCATAGCCAGTCACTGGAGTCTTCCAAGAATATTGGCGCTGGGGAAGACGTTTTCATTTCCAGCGTGGAAAGCGTTGCCTGTCCCAGTGTCGCCGGATGTTCGCAGCCAAATTCGAGCAAGAAACACTGCACATGATGCATGTAAAAGGTCTCTCGCAATCAATACGATTTTCAACGCGAGATAGCACCAAGTTTCGCAGTGTCTTGAGCAGAACCACCAAGAGAATAACCAGCCTTCCAATAACTGCTGACCAGACGCTGGCAATGCCTTAGCATTCGAACAATCATATTCTGTAGTCAATACTACGATATTAGATATGAGCAAGTTGGTAATCGCCACTTGCGGCAGCGACACCATCCGAAAGCAATCTCGGAAACTGAAGGGCAAGGAGTGCCCAAAGCATCGCAGTGCCATTAAAGCGACTTCTGCCACATCTAACGCTGCTGACGAGTGACTACGCAACGAGAAGAGAACTGCAATA
>JBEBTF010000246.1:0-5776 GCA_040393865.1 Planctomicrobium piriforme
GAAAACCGAGTCGGCGGGAGTTTACGGTCGAGCGGTCTGCTCGGGGAGGATGTTTTGGCTTCGTTCCGGTACTGGTTGATCTGGGGAATGCTGCTGGCGCTGCTGGCAGGATTTCCTGCTCCGGTGTTTGCTGCAGGTGGCGTCTTTGAAGGCGGAAGTCTCAACCCGCGGGCGTTGCTGCATGCCGGGGGAGTGATCGGGTATCTCACTGTTGCTTTAAGTGTGGCCATGGTTGCGATGATGATTGAGCATTTGCTCAGCATTCGTCGACAGACACTCCTGCCGCACGCTCTGGCAGTGGAGCTGCAGAAGAATCTCGGGATGGGACACGTGGCACAGGCCGAGCAACTTTGTCGGCAGTACCCTTGCCTGCTTTCTGCCATCGTACTGGCGGGACTGGAAGCATTGCAGTTTGGATATGACGCTGCAGAAAAAGCGATGGAAGACACCGCTCAGGAATATGCAGCGAGGCTTGCCCGAAAGGTCGATTACCTGGCTGTGATCGGTGCTGTTGCCCCGATGATGGGATTGACCGGAACAGTCTGGGGGATGATTCAGGCGTTCGCAGAGTTTGCAGAAAAAGCGAATCCATCACCCAGTGATTTTGCACCGTCCATCTCAGAAGCGTTGGTGACAACATTGTTCGGGCTGGTCGTGGCGATTCCCGCGATGGCGGCTCATGCGTGGTTCAGGAACCGGACAGACGAATTCGTTGCTGAGGCGGCACTGCTCTCAGAACGACTTGTTTCCACTCAGCGAAAACGAAAAGTTCCTGTTGCACCAACAAAACCCTAACTCAAAACGGTGACGTTCTCGCAAGCGTGCTTGATGTAATAAGGCGTCGCAAGTCATTTTTGTTGTCGCGTCTGTCTGCCGAGAATGGCGAGTATCTATTCCTGTCGTGATCTATGCGTGTCCCGAAGACATCCCGAAATATTCTGACTCAGGTGAATCTCACACCGTTGATCGACGTGGTGTTCAATCTGGTCATTTTCTTTCTGGTGGTCTCGCACTTCAGCAATGGACAGGCAATCGAAGGCGTGGAGCTTCCCAGAGCGACTCAAGGGCAGGTTGACGAGACGCCTGGTCGACTGACGATTACGATTCAGGCGGATCAGACCTATCTGGTCGGCGGCCGACCAGTGACGACAGCTGAGATCGAACAAATGATTGAACAGGCTGCAGTCATTGATCCCAAAAGTGTTCAGGTTCGTATTCAGGGAGACCGTTCGGCGCCGTTTCAGCTTGTCGAGCCGATCATGCTGGCCTGTGCGAAACATGCAATTACCAACTTTGGGTTCGATGTTTTACCGGAGTCTGTGCCATGAGACTCCCTTCCGGCCATCACCGGTCGCATGAATTCGGTGCAATGACATCGATGATCGATGTTGTTCTGTTTCTCCTGATGTTCTTTGTTGTCACATCCGGAAGCGGACAACTGGCTCAATTACTGCCTGTCCCGTTGTCACGTTCTGGAGACATTGAATCAAACCAGCCAACGGAACCAGAGGATGCTGTCGAACACATCGACATCTGGTTAAAACTGCGGTTCGATCCGGAAGCTCGACGGACACTTGTCGACATGAACGGGACTGTTTACGAATCGTTGATCGAACTGAAAGAGCAACTCAAGGTGCTTGCAGAATTAGATCGGGAGAATCCGATTATTTTCGAGACAGGCCCGGACGTTCCGTTAGGTGATGTGGTGACGCTTTACGATACATGTCAGGCAGCCGGCTTCGACTCAATCAGCTTTGCGGCAAGAAAACCTTGAAATCGGTCTGTTTGATCCCTTAAATGCGAAGAGATTTGGACAAACGAGCAGTAGAAAAATTCCCGTTCAACGCGAGAATTCGAGAGCAACGAAGTTGATGTTGCATGACGGGTCAATGGTTGTCGTGACTCGCAATTTAACTGTTGATCCTACGAGAGAGAGAAAGAACTGAACTCATGGCAGAGGGACGTGTTCACAGAACGGCACCGCCGAACGTCGCGGAAAATTTTCCATTGCCAACGGAGCATGAACCCGGGCAGGTTGGTACCGCTGATCTCATTGCTGAAATCAAAACAACGGCCGATAAGTTTGCCAAGGACAGTGCTGTCCGCGGCGATTTGAAAATTGTCAGTCAGGCGTTACGGGAACTGCGCTACGCCTTCAAGGTGTTCACGCCATTCCGCCGGAATCGTAAGGTGACGGTGTTTGGTTCAGCCCGAACGAAGCCTGACCATCCTGAATATCAGTCCGCATTGGAATTCGGTCGGTTATGTGCTCGCGCCGGGTGGTATGTCGTCACCGGAGCAGGTGGAGGCATCATGGAAGCCGCTCACGTTGGGGCAGGCCGAAAGATGTCAATGGGGTTGAATATCGTTCTCCCCTTCGAACAGGCTGCGAACTATGTCATCGATAAAGATGAGAAGCTCGTCAATCTCCGGTACTTCTTCACCCGCAAATTGATGTTTGTGAAAGAAGTCCATGCTGTGGTGCTCTACCCAGGTGGGTTCGGAACGCAGGATGAACTGTTTGAAACGCTGACTCTTGTGCAGACCGGAAAACGGGATTTGATGCCCATTGTGATGGTCGACGCCCCCGGGGGAACATACTGGAAAGACTGGCTGGCATACGTTCAGAAGAACATGTACGACCGGAAGCTGATTTCTCCAGCGGATCTATCTCTGTTTAAGATTACAGACAACGTGGAAGAAGCCCTTGATGAGGTGCTCGGTTTCTATTGTGTCTATCACAGCATGCGATATGTTCGAGATCAGCTGTACATTCGCCTGCATTTCGCTCCGGATGAAGCGCTGATGGCGCGGTTGAACTATAACTTTGCTGATATCCTTGTCTCAGGAAAGATTGAGTTGACGACAGCGCATGCTCTTGAAACTGAAGATGAACACCTGAAAGATTTGCCACGGTTGAAGCTGCACTTCAATCGCCGTGATCTTGGTCGGCTGCGACAGATGGTTGACTTCATCAACACGGAACTGGGGATGTGTGTTGTCCCTGCTGAGTAGCGTTTGATTACGAAGAAACGTAAAGAACAAAGGCCCGATTCCTTTGCTGACGCATTGGAGTCGGGCCTTATCTTTTAGAGCACTTCCAGAAATCATGTAGCGAATCTGGCACGCGGGATTCAGTGTTTCTCCTATTGAGAAGGCTGCTGCGCGGCCACATGATAGACCGATACGGTCTAGTCGGTCGTTCCGGATCAGGTCTTGTCTGAATCCCGTTCTTTAAAGTCCAAAGATCGCTATGCTTTGCGGATGAAATGTTCTGCATAGCTTCGGACCTGCCGTCCGTTCAGCACGTGGAACATTCGCAGTTGCTGCAATGTTTCCTGACTGAAGTGCGACATCGGAACGTGGACCAGCTTGCGGCCATAACGTTTCGCCAGACGTCGCCATCCGATGCCTGGGGGAACTGGTGACAGCACAGCGATGTGACGTTGACCGGAATACATGCAGGCTGCTGCGAGTAATCGTTCTTCGAGTGTGTCAGCAAAATCCAGACGGGGATCTTGCCAGATATCCGCTACTGGTCGGGGAGGAAACAGGAACATTGCTCCCCCGTATGTCGACATCGCAATTCCCGGACCGACAAGTTCATCGCCCGGCGAGGTTGCGAAGAAGGAGAGAGTCGATTCGTCCTGATGCTCTGCGTGCCATGTGATCCGCCAAGGATAATCTCGGGGATCGGCAGGGGAATCAAACAGCATAATGACGCAATCGAGTTGTCCCCGGCTCGGAGGATTCTCTTTGACATAGAGATGTCCGGTGTGCCAGTTTCGCAGCGTCTCACGCATGTCGAGTCCGTCTTTCAGACTCGTGCTGAACTTTTCAATCTTGGCCAGATCGTTCCCCATGATGCTGAGGGCACGGTCTTTCACATGGGTTCGGAATCGTTCAATCGCGACGTCTTCCGGTGGCCAGCTGCATTGACTATAGGGGTTCCAATTCATTGCCCATTCATCCTGATCGATCTTCAATGGCTTGCGATTCAACTCACATGATCGCCATGTCAGTGGAGGGCCAGGCAGACGGCTATGGACGTCAACAAGTGTTCCATCCGGGAGCTGGCCGCCATGGATCGACATCTTGAACTCACCGTACGGAAGCGGTGGGACGAACGGGTACTCGCGAGCAACTTCCGCCAGAGAAATTGCGAACTGATCACCTGCCAGTTGTTTGGCCGCCGTAATCAGTGTGTACAGATCGGGTGTCATACGACGTTCGATCAGACTGAGATTGCGAACATATCTCAGGTAGGTTGCGAGCAGGTGTGGAGTGATCTTTCTCCCGCGATTCTTGAGCTCGACCCGGTAGCGTTCTCTGGCAGAGAACAGCATTTCTTTCACGCCATCGACGGACAAGTTCTCGTCACTGTCGAGGCTGAACCGTGTTTGTTCGTACAAACCGGTGATGTAAGGAAGTTCGCCGAGAAGGAAAATTAATGTCAGTGGATCAACCCGACAGAGTTCAGTTTCAGTGACATCGGCAGGTTGAATTTCTGTCGTGACCTGATTCGCGCGATAGGCTTCCCGAACCCAGGGCCAGATCGAGATTGGGCAGACAAACAGAATCGACTGATACAGTGTTTCCAGATGACGAAGATTTTTCGCCATGTAAGCAATACGTTGTTTCAACTGTTCGGATGCAGGTGCGTCTGAGCCAGCGAGAACGGCCGCGGCGAACTGTTCAATCTTGACCTGTTTCAGCATGTAAGGGTCAGGCATGACCTCAGCATCGGATTCGAAGTAATCGACTTCGAGATCGATGAATGCTCTGGGGATATGTTCCTGCATTGCCAGACGTAACGCGGCGATCACCGGCTGACAGGGATCGATCGGGACGTAACTGTACGAAACAGCGTCTTCGTCATCTTCCGACTGATCCGGGGTCCAGTCTGAAACCGCGTAGTCTGTCCCTTCTCTTTGCAGAGCAACGGTGATCGCAGGGAGGTGCCGGATGCCTTCTTCAACCGAGTCCTTGAAGGATTTCGGTAACGGAACGGCGATGCAATCAAACGATTCGGACAGCATGAGCCTCCGGACTTCGACAGCGAAATCACCGCTGCCATGAACGACCGGAAGACAGGAAATTCGGGGGCTGAACTGAAGGAATTCGTGCATTTCCTGATCTTACGCAACCAAAGGTTTCAGGAGAAGCATGGTGACAATCGAAACCGCTTCACGCTCCTCCATAGAAGTCCCACGCGTTTTCAGGATTTGACTTCGACGTTCTGTAACCTGCTGGCAGGATTCACGTTGCTGTGGTGTTTCTGGTTATTCGTTGATCCTGATGCGAACCGGTTGGCGGGGAACTGTAATTTCAGGCATCTGGAAAACCTGATGTCGCCTTGATTGCCTGGAAGGACTAGACTGAAACCTGCGCATTTCAGGGAACGCAGGCGATGGAGCTGTCTGCGAAGCTGATGCAAGCTTGAAAATAGTGTACCGGAAAAGGGAGTGACGATGAGCCTAAGCCGTATCCAGATTCCCTGTATGGTTCTTGTCCTGCTTGCAGGCGTGGCCACAGCGGATGACAGAGGAAACCAGGATCCCAACTTCCAGCAGAGCCCTGGCGTTTATCTACATGGTCATCAAGCTGTTCCTCAGGTTCCGGGACGAGGTTCTTACCGCATCCTTGAATATGGGGTGCCGCCTGTCACTGAAAATCGAAACTCCCGGGATCAGTCGGCTGACATGCTGATGCGACGCATTCGTTCCTTGAACATTGCCGCTGACAATCTGAGAGAAGCGGGGTTTCCAGAGGAAGC
>JBEBTF010000247.1:0-5738 GCA_040393865.1 Planctomicrobium piriforme
GCGACGTGATATTTCTGTGACGCAGTCCTGCAAAGTTCTTAGCCTGCAGAATGGTTTCTAATCAATTGCATTATGACTGCACATCGCAGTTCTGAACTGCAACTCCTTATGGAAACGTTGTGGTTCATTGTTGGTGCGCTGTTCTGCGACTCCGCAAATGTCCTCGCGATCGTCCAGAAGTGAAGAAATCGGATTGCTCAATACTCCGTACAGGGATATTGTCTGGGATCGTCGGTTTTTTATTTGTTGATTCGTTGACGATCTGACCGCTGTAGACACGGGCCAACTAACGGAGAGATGAGATGCGCGCAAGGGGCCAGAGGATTGGATTCACGTTGATTGAGCTGTTGGTTGTCATCGCGATTATTGCGATTTTGATTGCGTTGTTGCTCCCAGCTGTTCAGCAAGCCCGTGAGGCGGCAAGGCGGTCTCAGTGTAAGAATAATCTGAAGCAGTATGGCCTTGCACTGCACAATTATCATGATGTGTTTTCGGTCTTTCCTCCCAGACACCATGGGCCTCACTGGTCCGGCAACGATCCGATTACATCGACGACATTGCCACCGCGTTTCAGCGTGATGATTTCGTTGCTTCCTTACATCGAGCAGGCAGCTCTCTATAACCGTATTCAAGAAGCCCCAGCGCATGTCTGGAACACGAACGTCGCGCATTGGAAAACCCAAATTGCGATTCTGCTTTGTCCATCTGATCCGTCGACTGCAGACATTGCAGGCGGGATTTCCCAGATGAACTATGGTTTCAGTGGGGGTGATTCGCGTGAGGTTGCGTCAGGGGCATCAGGGACGTTTCCCCATGTTGGTCGATCAAACTCACGCGGGATTTTTGGATATCAGACAAAGATCGGCATGTCCGATATTCTGGATGGAACTTCAAACACAATCATGATGGGAGAGTTCGTTCGTCCACAGGCAGATGGAAAGCTGGGCCAGGCAACGACCGCAGGTTCCGGAAATCCGCCCTCGTCCTGTCGCTCTCAATTCGTCAACGGGCAATACACTGGAACACTGGTCTCACGGGATCGGACGTCAGGAGCCCGTTGGCCGGATGGTCGCTCTCAGTACTCGGCCGTGAATACCATTCTGCCTCCTAATGGTCCTTCCTGTCAGCAAGGTGGTGATAGCGACGGCTACTATACGTTGTCGAGTCGACATACTGGAGGATGCCACGTGTTAATGGCGGATGGCGCCGTACGGTTTGTCAGTGAAAACATTCATGCTGGCGACATGTCGGCAAATTCTCCCGCCTACAACTCAGGTATTGCCAGTCCATATGGAGTCTGGGGAGCACTTGGAAGCCGTCTTGGTGGCGAAGTGACTGGAGAGTTTTAGGAAAGGTCAATCACTTTATTATCTCTCGTTCCAGATAACCCAACTCGCGGAGAAGTTGTTCATGAGTGTTCGCGGCTTAGCCTTGTATTGTTTTGTCTCTGTCAGTTTGTTGGCCGGCTGCGGAGGAGGCGGGAGCAAAGATAAATGGGAGAAACAGCGACCGCCTGTTTATCCAGTGACGGGAGTCGTCACGCTGGATGGTGAAAAACTGGAAGGTGCCATCGTGACGTTTCGACCGAAGAATGGAACAGATGCTGCCACCGGAAAAACAGATCATGAAGGACGATTCCGCCTGACAACATTTGACTCAAACGATGGAGCGACCGCAGGTGATTTTGTGGTGACGGTGACGCAGTATGAAGAAGTGATTCCGCCGGAAGGCTACAACTCTGATACAAGCCCGCCGCTGCCAGCTCCCAAGTTGTTGACGCCGCCGAAGTATGCAGACTTTTCTAAGTCGGGACTTGCGTACTCTGTGTCAGATAAAGGGAAGAATGAATTTGAAATTGCACTTCAAAAGAAGTAGCAAAATTTGAAAGACGCTTTCGGTTATAAAATTGGGTTTCGACTCTCGAATGTGCTGCTGAGGTGTAGCGTGTTCGAGAGTTTTCTTGTTGATGCGAAGCAGAAAGAGAGATCTGTTCCAGCAGAGACGAACAGAGATCCTGAGAGAAAATGATAACGGTAAGATAACGCTTTCGTTTGGCTGAACTACGAAAGTATGTACTTGAAATGCTGCACTTCTCGAATTACTGTGGCATTGGAATTTCAAGCTTCTTCCTGTTGAGTGGGATATTGTCTCTGCCCTGTTAGCAGGCTTCTACGCTGCCGTCAGGGAGAGCAACCCGATTCTGAGCAGTGCTTATTCCTGTGTTTCGCTGTTAAGTACAAATTTTTGTCCGGAATCGTTTGGGCCACCGTATTTCTTAATGGGGGCAGTGCTCGATCATGAAACTCCTTCCTTGATCGTGCTGATGCGATCGGCTTGTTCGGGTTCCTGCACTGTGCCTCTTGCTGTGCCTTGTTTTGTGTTTGCGGGATTGTTGTTTTGTTGAACGATCGTCAGAGGCTTACACATGGTGTGAGGCTTTGTCTGGCGCGTAAGTATGCGATGTAAAGGGCCATGAGATGTTACGGTTCGCTATTACGCCAGCTCTCGTGCTGGCAATGTTTGCTCAAGTTGGTGTCGCTGCCGATGGAGTTAGTCCCAAGAAGGAATTGAAGGAAGAGACAAAAGCTGTTCCTGAAGTCTCGGCTGCCACAGTTGATTTCGGAAAAGCGTTCGACTTGAACTTTCGCTCATTAAAAACACTGGGAGTCCGGATCGAGCAGGGACGTGAGGCACCAGACCCGGTCGGATTATATTCGGCTGCCAGAGAACTGGCTGTTGCAGAGGCGGTCTCAGGAAAGCAGGCGTCTGTGACCTCAAAGGCACTTCAGGAAGAAGCTGTTAAGTTGGCACTGCTCCGAGGACAATCAGCTGAATTGAAGGCTTTGGCCCAAATGACAGATGCTCCAGCAACGAACAAAGAATTGCTGACTGCAGCGAAGAAAGCTGACGAACTGGCGGCAAAGCGAAAAGCCGAGATCGATTCAGGAGAAGTCTCTCGGGGAATTCTTGGTCAGTTGATCGTCAACAACCATACCCATAGTCACGTCGACATTTATTACAACGGTGACTATGTCGGGTGTCTTGATGAACATGGTCACGGACATTTTTCCCTTCATGACCATGGGGATTACTTCGACCTGCTCGCGCGAGATCACAATGGAAACGTCTGGCGAAGTCACGTTCATGGTAACTACAACACGTATACTTGGACCCTGCGGTAATCATCGCTGAGTCTCTTTCTGTTGGTGATTGAGATCCATTGAACACAACGACTGATGTGGCAAGTGAACTGCCATGTCAGTCGTTTTTCGTTTTCGCTGGAAATGAAGTCCGCGTTGTTCAGAACATCAGACGAAATGTCGGGTTTCAAGTTGGATCAACAATTGGATATATTTCGGTGTTGACTGTTGATTGAACTTGGAAGTGGTGCCTGTGTCTGAAAAAATCGTCTCATATGATCCCTATGCCTTGCCTCCGGAAGAGATTCAGGAGCCGCCAGAATCGCTTTGGGCAGCGCTCCGCAAAATCGGGCCGGGGATCATTCTCGCTGGAACGATTGTCGGCAGCGGTGAGTTGATTCTGACGACTGGACTGGGAGCTGAGTACGGCTACTTCTTTCTTTGGTTGATTCTTTTCAGCTGCGTCATCAAGGTCTTCGTTCAGATTGAACTTGGTCGTTATGCCATCTCGTCAGGTCGCCCCACCTTGGGCGCCTTGAATGATCTGCCAGGCAAAGGGCGTGGCGTTCATTGGCTTTGCTGGTGGTGGTTTCTCATGATGCTGTGCACTGTGATGCAGCTCGGAGGCATGACAGCCGGAGTCGGGCAGGTTCTGCATCGGGCTGTCCCTTCTCTTTCTACGAACACCTTTGGGCAGATTCAGGCATCGTCGACGACATTCAGTGAAGTTCTGGCGTCTCGACCCGAGTTAGCCTGGGCGATTGTGACCTGTCTGGCAACGATGGCGCTGATCTATCGTGGCGGTTATCGTCGCATTGAGTTCCTGACGACTGTGATCGTCGTTTCGGTCACAACAATCACGATGATCGCTGTTCTTTCACTGGCATGGACAGACTTCCCGATTCATGTCGACAAACTCCTTTCCGGTCTGGTCATGCGAATTCCGGAGAAAGGAGAAATGGCTGCATTTGCCGTCTTTGGAATCACCGGTGTCGGGGCAACGGAACTATTTTATTACCCTTACTGGTGTCTTGAAAAAGGGTATGCACGGTTTGCTGGTCGTGACGATGGAACGGAAGCGTGGCAACGACGTGCACGAGGCTGGATTCGTGTGATGCAGCTCGATGCCTGGGTCAGCATGGTTGTCTTCACGGTTTCGACTGTTTCGTTTTACATCCTGGGGGCGGCAGTGCTTCACCCACAGGGGATGCACCCTAAGGGAACAGCTTTGGTAGACACGCTGGCCCACATGTATGTCGGACCATTTGGCGATTGGACCAGAGTGTTGTTTCTGATTGGGGCAGGAGCTGTTCTCTTTAAGACGCTCTATCTCGCCTGTGCTGCGAACAGTCGGCTTGCGGCAGACTTCCTGATTCTCGCCGGATTTGCCAGAGGAGATTCGCCTGAACAGCGTCTCAAATTGATTCGGAAACTCTGCCTGTTCTTCCCGGCACTCGCCTTCACGTTCTATCTGTTTCTGCAGGACCCTCAGTTGATGGTCAAGATCGGGGGCGTCGCTCAGGCATCCACCTTGCCGATGATCGCTGCCGCCGCGATGTACTTTCGATATCGGAAGGTCCACACAGGACTGCAGCCGGGAGTTTTGACGGATCTCCTTTTGTGGGTTGCGACTGTGTCGATTCTGTTTGTTGCAGTTTACGTGGTTCCCAATCAGATTCGGGATCTCATCGGCTTTCTGGGAAGTCTGGTCAGCAATGGAAAAGTGTCCTGACCGGTTTTCGTCTTGAGACGCAAGTCTCTATTTTCGTACACTTTTCATTCATACGAATTGTGTCGAAGGACTCGGCAGGGACGAGAGATGTCGATTTTGGAATGCCAGGGACTGGCGAAGACCTACTCAACGGGCAAACGCGCGGTGGATGGGGTTTCATTCGACGTGAACCCCGGTGAAATCGTGGGATTGCTCGGTCCGAACGGGGCAGGAAAATCAACCACGTTTCGCATGGCTTGCGGGTTGATCGCGCCGACCGAAGGCCGCGTCTTTCTGAACGGCAAAGACGTCACGAACTGGCCGATGTACAAACGGGCCAGAAACGGGATGGGCTATCTGCCGCAGGATCAGAGCATTTTCACGAAGCTCACGGTCGAGCAGAATCTGTATGCGATTCTGGAGTTCCTTCCGCTGTCGTATAAGCAGAGGAAAGCTCGGGCGAACACGCTGCTGGAACAGTTCGGACTTCAAAAGAAACGTAAGCAGATCTCTTCCACATTGTCAGGGGGAGAACGCCGCCGTCTGGAAATCTCCCGCTGTCTGGCGAGCGAACCAAAGATCATCCTGTTGGACGAACCATTCACAGGGATCGATCCGACGACGATTAACGACATTCAGGATATTATTGGAGAGTTGCGAAACAGCGGAATCTCGATTCTGCTCACCGACCACCGGGAACGTGAAACTCTGACGATCACAGACCGGAGTAACATTATTTGTGATGGTCGAGTGCTTGTGAGTGGCGATGTCGAAACGGTGCTGAATCATCCAGAAGCACAGGCGAAATACTTTGGTCGCCGCTTTGACGCAACATCGATCATTGAAGAGAAAGCGAACTTCCGCCCGAATCAGTCGCGTAAGGAAAC
>JBEBTF010000248.1:0-5737 GCA_040393865.1 Planctomicrobium piriforme
TTTGGCTCGTCAACGATGATGGAATCGGTCGTCATCAGCAGTGTTGCGACGCTGGAAGCGTTCTGCAGTGCTGTGCGAACAACCTTAGCCGGATCAACGACACCGAGATCGAACAGATCCCCGTATTTGTCGTTCAGGGCGTCATAGCCGAAGCTCTTGTCGGCGTTCTTGCGAATCTTGTTCGCAATGACGGCACCGTCGAGCCCAGCGTTTTCTGCGATTTTGCGAAGTGGCATTTCGAGAATGTTGCGAATCAACTGAACTCCGAGTGCTTCATCTCCCTTGAGTTTCAGCTTCTCGATTGCTTCTGTTGAACGGAGCAGGGCAACCCCACCCCCGGGAACGATTCCTTCTTCGATCGCAGCACGGGTTGCGGCCAATGCGTCGTCGATGAGGTCCTTACGTTCCTTCATTTCGGTTTCGGTAACTGCACCGACCTTAATCGCAGCAACGCCCCCAGCAAGTTTGGCGAGACGTTCCTGCAACTTTTCGCGATCGTAATCGCTTTCAGTCGTTGCAATTTCGGCACGGATCTGAGCTGCACGCCCTTCAACGGCCTTCTTGTCCCCACCCCCTTGAATGACGGTGGTGTTTTCCGACGAAATGATGATCTTGCGGGCGGTGCCGAGATCTTTCAGTTCGATGTTTTCCAGCTTTTCGCCAAGGTCTTTGAAGAATGGCTTGGCACCGGTGAGAATCGCGAGGTCTTGCAGCATCGCCTTACGACGATCCCCATAACCTGGAGCCTTCACTGCGGCAACCTGAACGATTCCGCGCAGCTTATTGACGACCAGCGTCGCAAGAGCTTCACCATCGACGTCTTCAGCGATGATCAGCAATGGCTTGCCGGCTTTGGAGATTGCTTCGAGAACTGGAACCAGTGTTCGAGCGTTACTGATCTTTTCTTCATGAATGAGAATGAAGCAGTTTGCCAGCGCACATTCCTGTTCATCTTCGTTTGTGACGAAGTGCGGAGAAAGGTAACCGCGTTCGAACTGCATCCCTTCGACGAGTTCAACTTCGGTTTCCATCCCACGGCCTTCTTCAACCGTGATGACGCCGTCTTTGCCGACCTTCAACAGTGCGTCAGCCAGAATCTTGCCGATTTCTTTGTCGTTGTTACCAGCAATCGTGGCGACAGTTTCAATCGCCTTACGATTCGTGGCGTCAACAGGCTTTGCCAGTTTCTTCAGGTTTTCGACGATCGCGTCGACAGCCTTCTGAACGCCACGTCCCAGTGAAACTGGAGCAGCGCCGGCAGCGATGAATTTCAACCCTTCGCGGAAGATTGCTTCTGCCAGAACGGTTGCGGTGGTTGTTCCGTCACCGGCAACATCACCAGTTTTGCTGGCAACTTCTTTAACGAGTTGAACACCGCAGTTCTCGAACTTGTCTTCCAGTTCGATGTCCTGAGCGACGGTTACACCGTCTTTGGTGATCTTGGGGGAACCCCATCCTTTGTCCAGCACGGCATTCCGGCCGCGGGGACCAAGCGTGCTCGCGACGGCGCGCGACAGCTTCGATACTCCCGACAACAGTTGCTTACGTGCGTCTTCATCAAAACTCAACAGTTTTGCCACGGTTGCTCCTCATCCAGCACTACACTGCCAGATCTGACCTCATGGACTCCCAACAATCTCAGCGACTGCCGGGAATGACAGATTTCCGACTAAGCCGTACACTAGAGCAACCGCCATGCCGAAGCAGAGTGAATGCTGCAAGTGGCGTTTCATAAAGAGGTTACAAGGCAAGCAGTTTAATTGCACCCCTTTGACTCTGCCAGCTTGGCAGAATTTGCAAACGACTGACACTTTGAGAAAGGCACTCGCCATTTCCCTTGGGAGCGAAATGCCGTAAAGTCAGGTGAGTATGGCTACAGTCGAGAGTTATCTGAAACCGGAAGTGATCCGAAACGTCGCGCGGCTCGATTTGCGCGCCCGTTTCATCGTCGAGGGATTTCTCAGCGGACTTCACACATCTCCGTTTCAGGGATTCAGCGTCGAATTCAGCGAACACCGCCGTTATACGCAGGGAGACGACCCTCGGAATCTCGACTGGCTGGTGTATGCCAAAACCGACCGGTACTACGTCAAGAAGTATCAAGCCGAGACCAACATCACAGGCTACCTGTTGATGGATCTCTCGGAGAGCATGGCCTACACCTACCGGCAGGATCTCACTAAATTCGATTATTCCATCTGCCTGGCCGCTGCATTGGCCTACATGATGGTTCATCAACAAGATCCAGTCGGGCTGGTCACCTTTGACGACAAGTTAAGGGCGAGTCTCCCTGCCCGAAGTCGCCGATCTCAACTGGCGAATATCCTGGCGATCCTCTCGAAGGCCAAGCCATCCGGTACGACCGGTATCGCAAGTTCGCTGCGCCAGTTTGCTCCAATGATTCGGCATAAAAGCCTGATCATGCTTTTTTCTGATTTGCTGACGGAACCTGAACCGGTCATTGAAGCGCTGCGAATGATCCGATTCGCAGGTCACGACATTATTCTGTTCAATGTTCTGGATGAGGCCGAGGTCAACTTTCCCTTTGATGGAATGTGTGAACTGCGTGACCCGGAGTCAGGCGAGATCATGACGGTCGACGCCGCGGGAATGCGGGCTGAATACATCGATTCCATGCGACAAATGCGGGATCAATACAAGACCGCGAGCCGCTCTATGGGGATCGATTTCGTCGAGCTGGACACCAGCATGAGATTCGACAAGGCTCTCATCGAATACCTGTCTCAACGCAAAGCAAGATTTTAAGGAAGGTTAATCTGCCGCCTGCCAGACCGATCGCGCCTCTTCAAGAAAAACGCGGGTGCCTGCGCGACCATCTGGGCCAATCAAAATGGGAAATGGTCTCGAGCAACAGCGCACGCCAGAGTGATTGCCGCTCTTCCGGATGGAAGTTCTTTCAAATTCGATCTTTCGGAATTCTGCGACAATCTGCTTTAATGCGCCGGAAGGTTCAGATGACAGATTAAAGACCAATTGAATCGCAAAACAGAAATTGTGAATTCCAGCATCGGTCAATTTGTCAGTATCAGGGTGGTTACGCCAGGAGGGAGTTCACCATGCGGTTGCAAACGATCTGCCAAAGTCTTGTTCTGACTGCGTTGTTTACAGGTTATTCCGGAGTCTCTCATGCCGACGAGCCTGTGCAATTACGTTATCGGTTCGAAGCGGGACAGGTGGTGCGATACGCCGTGGTCATGAACGACGACTACAAAATTCACGTCGGAGTCACGACCGAAGAACCTTATTCTCACCAGAACTCAACTAAGTCCTATCGTGTCAAATCCGTCAATCCAGATGGCTCAGCGGTGCTTGAACTCACCATCGAAGAGATCGCGCTTGAGATCTTTCAGAATGGCGAACGGCTGAAGTTCAACAGCAAGGACAAAGAGACCAAGGACCGGCAGCCCGTCTTTCTTGCACTGGAAGGACTGATTGGCAAACCGCACCTGAAGTTGACCATTTCACCACGGGGCGAGATCTCCAACTACACCCCTCTGGTCGCAAAAGATCAGGTTCCGAACGATCCAGAATCTGCGGCTTTCGACGTGCTGATTGCGTTGCCAGAAAAGAACGTTGCTGTGGGTGAAAGCTGGAAAGAAGACTTCACGGTAAAAATCGGAATCCCTGGGACTCCCGGCCTGCAAAAGCCCGTCCGGGTTCAACGCACTTACACACTGAAATCGCACGAAAACAACCTCGCCACGATTGAAATTAAAACCAAGGTCCTCACTGTGCTGGAAGAGGCGGAAGAACAGATGCAACTTCTCCGTCGCCGCCCGCAGGGAACTGTCGTCATTGACACCCAACGTGGCCTGCTTGTGAGCAAGCAACTGAATCAGGACAACGAGGTCACTGGATTCGACATGGGAGCGAGCGTCATTAATTTCCGGCAAAAGCAGGAAGAAAAGCTACTCGGGGTCACTCTCGACGCCCAAACAAGCCCCGCGAAATAGAGTCAATTCCTCCACCTCGCAGCGCGTGTTCTGTGCAACTTGCTTAAACAAAATACGACTCGTTCACGCCATCGAACGAACAGCGTTTTTACTGCACCGCGCGCTGCATGACCACATCACTGAGCAAGCTGTACTAGACCATTTTGCTTTTTGATCTGCCCGTTCTCGCCACGCGGAATTGAGTCTTTCATCAATCGAAACACGCGCTGCGCGGGCACTGGAAAGAGCAACTTGCTCTAAGTGGAACGCGAGTGGTCTCGCTGGCACATTCACCGTGCGGTTGACGCCTTGGCTTCGACATCTTCTTTTGTGAGAGAATGAATCATCCGAACCTTCTCTGCCTTGAGAGTCTGTACAGGGATTCCTGCGAGAATCTGTGCTGCGAGTCGTGCAGACTGAAAGCCCCAGTCTGCAAAGTCGACTCCGATGGCTGCGTCCGCCCCCTTTCGCACCAAATCTGGTTCCGTGCAGTAAATGGGGATCTTCTGCGCCTGAGCGACGGTATAGATTGCTGGAAAACCGGCGCTGGTGACGTTGTCCGCAGAGAGCACAAGAATATCGATGCCGGTCAGACAAATCGCGGAGGTGACGTCCCGAAGTTCGTTCGCCGCAGCAGCATTCCGCTCAACCAGTTTGATTCCCGCCTCCTGACAGACTGCACGCAGGCGCTTTACCGAAATCTCTGAATTGGGTTCGGCCGGATTCCAGATTGTGCCCACGGTGTTCAACTTCCCCCGGCGTTTCTCTGCCAGGGCTATCAGTTCTGCAAGCGGCGGATCATCATAGACGCCGACGAGGTTCGGCCGCGTTTCTCCGGCGGCAGTGACTCCCACATCAGGTGGATTGCTTGCGACAGTGAAGACGATGGGAACCGTTGTCGTGGACCGAGCGGCCGCAATCATCGCTGGGGTCGTGGAAGTAATAATGAGATCAGGGGACGCTCCTTCAATTGTCTGAAAGATTTGCGGGAGTTGTGACAGGTCTCCTTGAGCATTGTATTTCTTAATAACAACATCCCGGTCCGGCTCCAGTCCAGCATGTTTCAGCCCTTTCATGATGCCTTCAGTGGCGTCATCGATAGCTGGACCTTCCACGAGTTGAACGAAGGCCACCTGTAATGGCCGATCCAGTCGGGCTCGCACGTTGTAGTAGCGACTGCATTCATTCAGAAACGCCGGTTTGAATTCAAATCCCAGTTTCTTTGCGGTGTCAAAGTTCGCAGCAAGCTGGATTTCGGCGACTTCTTCAAATGGGATCTGCTTGGGATTCTCACCAAGTAATACTCTCGCTGCCAGATCACCGGCGGCGTAACCACTTTCGGTAAAGCTGATTCCCACTCCCACGAGACTGCCACGGGCAGCCGATTCGGCATCGCTATTCACTACCGGAATTTGGGCGTCGAGCCCCCCTTTAATTAATGCTTCCAATCCCTGCGTAACGGTGTTGTCTCCGAGCTCCCAGAGAACCTGCACCCCGCGTTGTGCAAGGACCTGCGACGCCTGTAAAATTTCGCTCGTGTTTGAAACTGGTGCTTCCTCCAGTTTGATACCACGTTTGGCGACTTTCTCCCGCGAGATCTCGATGGCTTTGCGTGAGTTCGCTTCTCCGGCGTTATAAACGACCCCGATCGACTTCAGGTCGGGAATCAGCTGTTGCATCGTGTCAAGCATTTTGTCGATCGGTGGGAATGAACTCACCCCAGTCACGTGCGCGACGTGATCGTTGGCATTCGTCCCGGCTCCGGCTGCGATCGGATCGTAAAC
>JBEBTF010000249.1:0-5720 GCA_040393865.1 Planctomicrobium piriforme
GCAGGCTCGTAATGCGTGATGATCGGTGTCAGTGATTGATCAATCAGTGTCGTTTTATGTTCGCACAATTTAGAAGGTTCAACCCACTGAGAAAAGGTGTGGACTGCAATCGATTCTGAAATCTTACGAATCCTATTTCCTCTGCATCTGGAAGTGGTCTCAGTGCGATGAGTGAACAAAAAACGCAGACCGGAAAGAATGTCTTTCCGGCCTGCGTTTTTGGGATTCAATTATGGCGAAAGTCCGTGATCGATTACCTGATCAGGATGCCTTCCTTCTTGGCTTCACGATCCTGAGATGAAGTGGATTCTTCGTCCAGAATGACCTTATATCCGATCATGTGAGGGCGAAACGGGCCCGGTGGTGGCAGAAACGGAAGTGTCACCTGATCGTGCTTTGTGAACACATACACAGTCTGTTTGTTTCCGGTCGGATCCTGCAGCTGAATCGCTTTTGGAAGGTATTCGACAGGGTCAAGCAGCACTTCTGCAACGCGGTATTCACGTTGTTCCGCAGGCATCTTTGGATAAGCAACGATGTGAATAATCTTTTGCGGATTATGAAGGGAACCTAATTCGAGAATGTAGCGTTCCTTGATTTTTGCAGCCTGCATCCCGAAGAGGAACGGCAGTGGGCCATCGCTGATTTTCGTGCCGCGGTAGTGTTCTGGAATACGAATCCGGTTGTATTCTTTTTTTACCAGATCGATCGCAAGAATCTGTTCACCATCGCAGATCCACGAGTGAGCTTCAGCAGCCTGAACGCTGTAGGTCTTGTCGCCCCGTGTGACTTGCCGTGCTGGTGTGGCGTTGGCATTCGGGTCTGGCATGAAATCCATGCGACCTTTATCCGGATTCTCGAACCAGTACTTTCCAACGGCGCATTTTGCTGTTGTGAAAATCTGGTCATATTCGATTCGGGTGAACTCACCCTTCATCCGGTTGACCTGACCTGATTTCTGTTCCCAGGTCTGCAGGATTTTTTCGAGCTCAGGCGAGACGGTGGCCGAGGCATCCATTGGAGCAGGGCGGCCATTGACTTGAGCGCCTGATCCACCAGCCATCGCCGAACGCACTTCCTGTGCGTTGACAGATTGCGAGAGGACGCACGCAAAGAGAGTCAGCGCGGTTGTTACCCATCCGGCCTTACTCAAATTTAGGTACATCGGGACAGATTCCTTCCTTGGATGTCGATGCGTTCCGTCTTGGGGAGGATGGCGGTGAGCCATTCAATGCGGAGGGAGTGCTCTGCAGACGGAGACGGGTTGGCAGTCTACTTTCCGGTCCATTTCACGGAAAGACCGGTTTTTTGAGACCGGATTCGCTGCTTCATCGAGAAAATAGTGACGTTGGACTGATAACGTATGCCACTGTCGCTACGGAGTTTATGGTTCACTGGACATGGTTGGGCAATGAGATCAGGGCGAGTCCTATTTTATGATTGGGGATGGATGTCGAATCGTCGTTGAGGTTTCGTTCAGAAACGGGAGAGAGCCAACGACACGAAGGGGAACTGGATGTTCTGGTGTTCGCGATGATTGAGTTTGAGATTGCTGAAATTCATTGAACCCCGATTGAGAAGAGATCGGGATGAATTCTGGCAAAGGCTGGTCCTTATAGAAAAGCACCTCCCGAGGAGACCCGGGAGGTGTTTCATCATTCGACACGGAGACCGCATTCACAACTCACTGAAGCACAGGAGCAGTGAGAGGGCATCAACTGGAAACTAAAGTTCAATTTCGATCGTGATTTGAGAAGGCGACAGAACGATTTGTTCTTAAGGGAACTGCATCTGCCGCCAGTTCACGATCAACAACTTGAATTAGTGCCAGTTGTGTGGATTCAGGAACCACCACCAGCGGTCGGTCTTTGAGCTGAACTTCAGGCTCCATTGACCGTCATCCCATTCCAGGGTGGACGAACGCCATCCCAGTGGAACTTGTGGGTATGGATAGTATGGACCAATGTATGGGAATGCACTGGCGTCATACTGAGTTGGGTAAGAAATCGCTGCCGAGTTGTCGTACGGAGCATAGCTTGGCCATGCGTAGTTCGGCATGTTCGGCTGATTGTACATCTGGTGATGCCCGGTCTGCTGAATGTGACCGTACTGTGGCATGCCCTGAGGAGGCATTCCCGGTGGCATCATGCCTTGTGGTGGCATTCCTTGCGGCGGCATTCCCTGTGGTGGCATCCCTTGAGCCATTGCCATTTGTGGTGGCATGCCTGGCTGCTGGTGGCTGACTGGCATTGCTCGTTGTGGCATACCAGGAGCTGGACCGTAACCTGGACCAGCTGGTGCCTGCTGCATGGCAGGGCGGCCATTGACGGTCAGCTGGTTCAGGACCTGATGAACGCCTGGAACGCTGGCTGCGGCTCGGTGAGCGAGCATGGCCTGTTCACGGGCTTCAACTGGACCGATCAGGCTGGCAACGCCGTCTTTGTATCGAATTTCGATGTCGTAGCCGCTCAATCCTGCGGATGTGAGGGCATCGGCAATGTTCTGAGCAACAGCCTGATTACTGACTGGAGCTTCAGCTTCATGGCTGATTTGCTGAACACGTCCACGAGCTGCCATTGGGGCAGCTGCAGAGTGAATTGCACCGGCTTCATGGCTGGCGGAAGCAACTGGGCGAGTTGCTGTTGCACCGGCTTCCATGACGGTCAATTGATTTTCGACGCTGCGAACACCAGCGACGCCCGAAACAATTCGGGTGACAGCTGCTCGCTGAGACGCGTCTTTGATCTGACCACGGATGATGGCAACACCACCCTGGTACTCGATCTGTACGTCTTTGTAACTCAGGCGGGCTTTACCAAGGGCAGCTCCGATTTCATCGGCAACTTCCTGGTTCCCGCGATCTTGTGACGCCGTAGCGGCATCCGCGGTTCCTTTGCGGAACTCCATCGGGCCAGCCACTGTGACACTCGGTACTGCAACCAGCAGTCCGAAGCTCAGTGCCCATTTCCGTGGCAGAAGCATGGACTCACTCCTTCAGTCGTTTTCATGTGAGTGTTCCGTCGCCCGACCAGTTTGCTTGAGCCGGACACACCGGTCGCCCGGAGCGGAATCGATCGAATGATGTTGTCTTAGTCATCGGTAAACTCTCGCCTCGAGAATGAGTTATTCTGTGTTTTTCGTTTGAACTGGTTGTGCCGGTGCTTTTGGTTCAGTGTTTTGGGGTAAATGTGGTGTTTAGGGTGTTTTGTGTTGGGGAGTGATTTCATGGTTCAGGTTTAATTGGGTCACATATTCATGGTTTGCATTGTCGGGCCGTTCGTTCCGAATTCCGATTCTGGAATCTCGCCGTTCCTTCTCCTCAACTGGTTTTACAATTCTTTTGATGGGCTAGAACTAAGGAGGCAGACAGAACAGTTTTCGTAGCGGAATCTGAATTGGTACTGCCTGTGAACATTTGTGTATCGGCCGGGGAGAGAAAATGGGGCGTTATGGCGATGCGCTCGAATGGCTGGATTCGCAAGCCGACCAGATGGCCGATCTCCTGAAAGTCTGGGGGAATCTGAATACAGGGACCTTTAACCCTGTAGGGCTTGAGGAGTTCGCCAAAATTCTGTCCAAGACGCTTTCTGAACTAGCTGATGAGGTTCAGATCGTTCGTGCGTCGCCTTATGAACAGATCGATGGACTCGGCAAACTGGTTCCGGTTCATCTAGGACCAAATGTGGTCGCTGCAAAACGAGCGTCCGCTTCGAAGCGGGTATTGCTCGCGATTCATATGGATACCGTCTACGGGCTGGAATCCTCGTTCCAGAAAGTTGAACGGATTGATGCGGCGACATTACGCGGGCCCGGCGTGGCAGATGCCAAAGGGGGACTGGTTGTCTTGCTGTTTGCGCTGAAGGCATTTGAACGGTTCGTTGAAGCGAATAACCAGCAGAGTGTCGGCTGGGATATTATTGTGAACAGCGACGAAGAAATCGGTTCCCCTGGGTCGGCGGACCTGTTTGCGGCCGCTGCGAAGCGAGTTCAACTCGGCATGCTTTTCGAACCGAGTCTTCCACATGGAGGATTGATTTCGACCAGAAAAGGAAGTGGGAATTTCGCAATCATCGTCCGCGGAGTGCCTGCCCATGCGGGACGTGACTTTCATCTTGGAAGAAATGCCATCGTTGCTTCCGCCCGAGTGGCAGTGGAACTTAACGCCTTGAATGGGCGGTGGCCTGACCTGACGTTGAATGTCGCCAGGATTGACGGAGGGGGAGCAAACAATGTTGTCCCTGATCTGGGAGTCGTTCGGTTTAACATTCGGTATGCCCGTCAGCAGCACGAGGCAGAGATTCGTGAAGCAATCGACCGAATCATGACGGAGATCTCCAGAGAAATCGGCGTACAGATGACACTGGACGGCGAGTTTCGGGCTCCTCCCAAGCTGATGACTCCAGAATTGGAGCGAATGTTGAAGCGAATTCACACCTGCGGGAAAAACCTTGGATTGGAATTGAACTGGACTTCCAGCGGGGGCGTCTGCGACGGGAATCGACTCGCGGCTTATGGCGTGCCCAACGTCGACACATTAGGGGTTCGCGGAGGAAATATTCATAGTTCAGAAGAGTTCGTTCTGCTGGAAAGTCTGGTGGAAAGGGCGAAACTTTCCGCTCTGTTTCTGATGAAGCTCGCCGATGGGGAATATGACTCGCCAGACTCGAAAGCGGATTCGAGTCGTTAGTCGATATGCCGCCCGAACTGACAGAATGGAGGGTGGTGAGTTTGAGTCGTGAGCGGCTTACCGAAAGAGCCAGAGAAGGGATGTGAACAATCTGCCAATCACATTCAGTATCAGGCTCCAGATTGCCAGTTGCAGTGCAATGCTCCCACACGTGTAGAGACAACGCTGCATCAGTCGCACGCTCGCTTTTGTCAGGCGGGCCGAGAGGGGACGATTTCGGAGTTCCCGACGGGAGAGAGCCTGATGAATTTCCGCGACGGTTTCGATTCGTCTCCAATTGGCGTCTGATTCTCGTCTGACGAGGTCTCCTGTTTGAAGATCACCATCAGAGAATTTTTTGACGACCTCCGCCAGGGTGAACGGCCCAATTTCGTCGTCTGTAAAACAGAACCATCGGGATTTCAGGCGTCGCATTTCTAGAGCACTTCCAGAAATTATGAGGCGAATCTGGCACGCGGGATTCAATGATTCTCTTATTGAGAAGGCTGCTGCGCGGCCACATGATAGACCGATACGGTCTAGAGCAATTCCAGAAACTTAATAGCGTATCCGGAACGGGGTGTTCAGTCTTTTCCCTGTTGAGACGACGGTTGTGTGGCCAGATGAGAGACCGAACACGCCTCCTATCAGAGAAGCTGAGATCGGTGGAGGCCAAACTGCTTTGGTTGATCAACTTCAGGGAGAAGAAATGTCGGGAGAGTAGTGATTTCGACAAGCATACAGCGGAATTCGGCGAGGAGAAAATTCCGTATTGTTGCGGTCTGTTCCGTGAATTAACCAGGCTGATGCGAAGGGAGAAAGGACACCGACTTCATTCGTTTTCCTTTGCAACACGATTCCTGCGTGGCGTCCTGCTCCCATTGATTCACTTAAAGAGGGCCCCTTGCGAAATCATTTCCACGCTTCCGCCACGCGGCGAGTAAAGTTTCACCATTCGAAACGGCCGCTGCGCGGGCACTCGGTAGAGCAATCTGCTCTAGGGCCCCTCCGTCGATTCGGTCATGCGTAGTACGACTCAGCGGGAATTCCTGTT
>JBEBTF010000250.1:0-5662 GCA_040393865.1 Planctomicrobium piriforme
CAGAGAAGTTGAGCGCAAAAGAAGCCCGGTTGACCTCACCTTAATGAGAAGATCAACCGGGAATGAGTAATCATTGGATTGTGCAGCTCTCGTCTGTTCTACCGAACGACAGTTGCTGAAGCTTGAATGATGTTTGGGGCGGCTTTCCCCTGTGACATGCTCTCTGCCATTGATTGGTAAGTCCTTGCAGACTCCGCGTCCCCCAAGGTTCGGTGTAACTTTGCGACGCAGAAATAGCATTCAGGATCTTCAGAGTTCCACTGAATCGCAGTGAGATACGACCGGAGCGCGTCTTCATGCTGACCGGCACGTGCCTGAAGCTGTCCTGTCATTTTCCAGGCCAAGGCATATCTTGGATTCGCCTTGATTGCTGCAGCAAACTGCTCAAACGCTGCCGTCTCCCGCCCCATCTGAGCGTAAAGAGAGCCAAGCTGGACTCGGACGTAAGGATCTAACGGACGTTTCTCCAGAGAATAGACGAGAAAACTCTCTGCATCTCGAAATCTTCGGGTGCCGTGGCTTACAGCGGCCATCCCAATAAGAGAATCCCGATGATACGGGTTGATCTCAAGGGCTGTCTGAAATGGGATTGCCGCATAGTCCCATCGCTCCTCGTTCAGATAGGTTTTTCCAAGCAGAGCCAATGCATCGGTATTGTGAGGACAGATATCCAATGACTGCTTTGCATAGTCACGCGCTTCGTTGACATTTCTCTGCCGCAACTGTTCGAGCCCTAGATAGAACTTCGCCATCCAGTTCCCAGGCTCAGTTCGATCTGCATGGGACCACAGTGACTGCGTATCTCTCCATGTCGACACCTGATAAAGCGTGCTGACACCGCAAACGGTGACGATGACTGCCGCCATTCCCATTCGTAATGGGCGAGCAAATCTCAAGGAGCTCGTAAGATCGGCACCAAGCAGAGTCAGAGCCCAAAACAGTCCAAGGTGGGGAACATAAGAGAACCGATCGGCATGTGCCTGCCCACCGACCTGAAACAGACCGATGACAGGAACGAGGGAAATCAGAAACCATAGCCAGCCCACGATCAGATAAGGCTTCTCTCGTCCCCAAATCCAGACTCCTGCGGAAGTCGATAGCAAAAGAGACAACGACCAGACCGTAACCGGCCAATCAATCTGCCCATGCTCTAATGGATAAAAAGCACAGAGATTCCAAGGCAAAAATGTCTTATTGAGATACCAGGCATAAGAACACAATGCGTTACAAACACGAGCGGAGAACGGATGATGGGCCAGATCCATGACGGCAAGATCACTTTTCTGGGCCAGAATCGTCACCACAGCAAATACGCCAACGATGGCGAACATCGGGATCTTCTCCAGACAAAGACGCCAGAATGATGCCCTGTTTGCCTGATGAGAGAAACCAGACTCTCGAAACCCATCACATCGATTCAGCACCCAAAGATCCAGAATCAGCATTAACACCGGCAACGTGACCAGCATCGGCTTGGATAGCAGTCCTAAGACCAGAAGACCAAACACTCCCCAATACCGTTTCAGAGTAGGTTGCTTTGAATACTGCACATAGGCCAACAGTGTCAGGAGCAGGAAGAATGTGCTGAGGACGTCTTTACGCTCTGAGATCCAAGCAACAGATTCAACATGCAATGGGTGAATCCCAAAGAGCATTGCGGCGAAAAGACCAACAAACTCAGAAACGCCGACAACTCGCAGAAACGCGAAGAACAACAACACATTTGCAATATGCAACAACAGGCCTGTCCCATGAAATCCTGCCGCATTCAGTCCGAACAGCGTGGAATCGAGCTGAAGGGACAGCCAAGTAAGCGGAATCCATGTTCCCGTATCAAATGAAGTGAATGCGTACCCGATTCCACTCCAACTGAGACCGTGAAGCACTGCAAGGTTTTGTGTCACGAAACGGTCATCGTCATAGTCGACGAAATCATTCCTGAACGTTCCGAGATAGACGCCCAACGTCAACGCAGTCAGCATTACAAGCGACCGCCAATTGGAACGAACGAACTGCAGCATGTCTTCTCCCTGACCGCAACACCTGACAGTCAGGTTCCCTGCTCTGTCAGATCTCCAATAGACCGGGTCGATCTATTATGTGGCCGCGCTGCAGCCTTCTCGGCAGAAGAAAGCGTTACCCCAGCGCGACAGAAACGCGAAACAATTTCTGGACTTGCTCAAGAGCAAGTCACTTCAGGGCAGAAATTTAGCTCGAAAGCTCAAATTGCAGCAATGTGATTTTTATATCCGCGCACGAGACCTCACATTGAAACAAAGAGTTTCCACAGTCTCCCACAAAGAATCTGCATGAAATTACTCGTAAGAGATCTATAAAGATTGTAATCGCATCTCACCGGCTGCCTTGATGAACCCGTTGCAGGTTCCTCGCCCTCTGACGAATTTCCAGACGACGTGGAAGTCTTTTACTCAGAAATGGTTCGGTCTATTATACGGCGCCTGAACACCGGGCCCCATCAGCCTGCTTCAATGCAGTCATCCCACTGATCACCTACAGGTGTGCTGCGAAATTCAATCCAGACACAGCGAATAACTGATCTTTCACAGCGTAAACACCAAGCGAACAAGAGACCGCTTTCGATATCGGAGAACTGAAATGGCTTTGCTTTCCCCGGTCCCAGTTGAATCAGCCTCAGAGAAAGTGGCTCAGCACTACAGCCGAATCGCTGAAATGTTTGGCGAGGCCCCCATTCCAGAGCCGTTCTTCATCTATGGAAACGTGGAGATCTTTCTCCGCGACTTCTATATGAACTTTAAAAAGTTCGTCTATCAGGATGGCATTTTAGATGCGAAAACCAAAGCCGCTATTGGACTTGCAGTCGCCGCTCATGGGAAATGCAAACCGTGGCTGGAGTTCTTCGCAGCCCGATGCGAAGCCTTGGGGTTCAGCAAGGAACAGGTCGCAGAAATTCTTGCCGTCTCCGCTACCAACTACATGTACAACACATTCTTCAAATTCAGGGATCTCAGCGGATCAAGCCTGTTTGAAGGGATGGGAGTCGGTTTACGAGCCCATACCTTTCACAGCACATCGCTCGGGGACCGACTGGTTGAAGTTCTAAATGTCGCGATCAGTGACATTAACGCATGCAAGCCCTGCACCTCTGGTCACGTGGAGAAGTCCCGGGAGTTGGGACTGACTTCGGAACAAATTCTCGAAGTGATTCAGTGTGCGTCAACAATGTACGCTGGAGTGCAGTTCCTGAACTCGGCAACATGATTCCAGAGCGCTGATCACCACCAAGTCGCCCCAATCAAACAGAAAGCCCCGACCAATCCGGCCGGGGCTTTCTCGTTTTCACAGCTGGAATCGACTGAAGATTACTTCAACAGTTCGAGCAACACATTGTCGTGTGGATATGGATGGCCAAGGTACTGGCGGAATCCTTCTCCGTATTTCACACCAATCTCTGCCCCACGTTTTTCTGACCAACGGCGGCAGGAATCGAGGTACTCATCCATGCCATGTTGACGACGGAGCCACTCTCGCTGACTTTCGTGGCAGGCAAGCATTTGAAGTTTCAGATCCATCGTCTTGGTGACATCGACCACGAAATCGGCTGGAATCTGATTACCAAACCAGTCTGTCCCTTCAATCGGGTCAACAAAGTACAACGCTGGAATGTGCTTTGTCAGTGGAGCCGGATCCCACTGTTCGGTTCTGAAATTCGGAACCGCTGCAGAGAAACACGCTTCGCGCACCAGTTTGCAAGTCGCTTCATGGTCGTTCATGTAGTCGACTGGCGGCGCGGTAATGATGATGTCTGGCTGAGTCCGACGGAGGACTTCGGTCACCTTACGACGACCTTCATTATTTACCTCAATCGCCAGGTCCCGGAATTCCAGACAGGTATAGGAGGCCCCCAACAAGTCAGCAGCCCGCTTGGCCTCAGCTCGACGAACAACCGCAATTTCGTCTGCCCCGAGTTCCGCACTCCCCTTGTCGCCGGGAGTCATTGTCGCCAGAAAAATTTCGCAACCACGTTCTTTCAGGAGTGCCAAAGTTCCTGCGCATTGCAATTCAATGTCATCCGGGTGAGCATGAATCGCGAGAATACGTGGAGGGCTACTCAGAGAAAAAGACATTCAATACCTCGACAGAGATCGTTTTAAACTGAACGATTGAAACATCAAATCTGAATGAAGAGCCCAGGACGAACGCAACCTCTTAATAACAGGCAGAATTCGGGCGCAGTTAAGAAGAAATTTGGCTCAGCAATTCGGAATCCGGTTTTCCCTGAACTTAGAGATCAGGAGAATTCCAACAGCAAGTATTTCGAGTTTTGCCCCTGCCGTCGAGTCCACTGATCAGGAACTTGAAGAGATCAAAGACGGAAATCCCCCAGAAAGAAAACTCGTCGCAAATGGATGAGAAATCCCCTGAGTTCCGGGACATCGGAAGTTCTCCAGTCTTCATTCGTCTTGGGAATTGCCCCGCCCTCGAATCAGGACGCCCCCTCTGACGCCAGCAATTTTTCTGATTGTGCGTCGACTCTGACCGTTGCTGGAATATGATGGATGTTTCGGACGTGATTCTTTTCAAATTGTTGCGAAAGACAAGATCTCTCAAAGCAGAACCGTATTCCTCAAAAAACAGATCCTGATCGCCTCTCACAGTGTCTCACTATGAACTGTGGGCACTCTGGGCTCAGTACCGCGCATTTGAACCATTTACGGCATCCCAACAACTCACTGACGAAAACCTGCAGTAAATCAGCCTGCGAAAGTATTCATCATCTTCACCCATTCGATGCTCTATGGCTCAGCAAAGTATTGAACAGCACCGATTGCACTCCCGGAAGTACGAACACAACAAGTTCGTCTATCCGGTGATTTCACGTCGCAGTCATGGTCTGTCAATTGGCGTGAATCTGAATCCAGACAAGGTCTGCAACTTCGATTGCATCTATTGTCAGGTCGATCGACGGAGCGAAGCCGAGCAACGTTTCGTTGAACTTGATCGGTTGCTGAGTGAGATTCGCGAGATGCTGATGCTGTGTGCATCCGGAGAAATTTTCGAAGATCCGAAGTTTGCCAGTGTTCCCCACCATCTGCGTCGTCTGAATGACATTGCATTCTCTGGCGACGGAGAGCCGACAACTTTTCGGAACTTCGATGACATCATCGGAAAAGTGGCCGCACTGAAACGAGAATTCAAACTCGATACCGTCAAGATGGTGCTGATCACAAATGCCAGCATGTTTCATCGCGAGCGAGTTCAGGCAGGCTTGAAGATTCTCGATGAAAATCAAGGCGAGATCTGGGCCAAGCTCGATGCAGGAACAGCGGAATATTATCAGCTAATCGACCGGACAAAGATTCCTTTTCAACGGATTCTGGACAACATCACCGCAGCAGCCTCGGTACGCCCGCTGGTCATTCAAAGTCTGTTCATGAATGTTGAGGGAGTCCCTCCGAGTGAAGCGGAAATCGATGCGTATATCCAACGATTAAACGACATCGTGAAGGCAGGTGGTCAATTGAAACTGGTTCAGGTCTATACCGTTGCCAGACAGCCTGCAGAAAGTTTCGTCACCTCCCTCTCAAATGAACAGGTCGACGCCATCAGCCGGAAAGTGATTGAGCAAACAGGAATTCCCGCTGAGTCGTACTACGCATGACCGAATCGACGGAGGGGCCCT
>JBEBTF010000251.1:0-5592 GCA_040393865.1 Planctomicrobium piriforme
GCAAACTGCTCTAAGTGTGGCGGACTAGCCCTGGGACGACGTCCACATCCAGGCTGGCAATTTGACCGTTATCCAGCAATTCCCAGGCAATCGCTCCCATAGCGGCGTTATCGGTGCACAGCGAAAGTGGGGCAATCACAATCTCAACTCGATCTTTTTTAGCCAGCTCGTCGAGCCGTTCTCGCAGTCGCTGATTGGCCGCTACTCCGCCACCGATACAAAGAGTCTTTCGGCGATATCGTTTGAGCGCCTGACGGCATTTTGCAATAAGGACGTCAACAACCGCTTCCTGAAAACTTGCAGCGAGATCTGCGATTCGCTCCTCAGTTAGTGGAGGAGGCGAGACCAGCGCACCGGGCTGCCCCAAAGCAGCGTATCGAACCGCCGTTTTCAGCCCGCTAAAGCTGAAAGCCAGTCGTTCGTCTCGTAAGAATGAGCGAGGAAAATCAAACGCCTTCGGGTTCCCGTTCTGTGCCACCTTTGAAATCCATGGGCCTCCGGGATAAGGAAGCCCAAGCAATGCTGCCGCTTTATCGAACGCCTCACCTGCAGCGTCGTCGATGGTCGAGCCAAGGAGTTCGTATTCAATTGCACTTCGGCAATCGTACAGGTTCGTGTGTCCTCCGCTGACCACCAGCCCGATGGCCGGGAAGATGTCACGCTGTGCCTGCATACGACAGGCGTACAAGTGGGCGTGAATATGATTTACCGCGACTAAAGGAAGATCCAACACCATGGCCAAAGTCTTGGCCGCTGTCACACCGACAAGCAACGATCCCACCAGGCCTGGCTCGGTCATCACTGCGATGGCGGTGAGATCGGCAAGCTTCACATTCGCGCGACGCAGTGCTTCGTCAATGACAGGCAGAATGCGTTCGAGATGGGCCCGGGACGCAATCTCTGGAACGACACCACCAAAACGTGCGTGCAACTCATCCTGAGAGGCAATAACACTACTTAAAACCTGACCATCTCGGTCAACAACCGCCGCAGCCGTTTCATCACACGACGATTCAATTGCGAGTAAAATCGGAGCGGCTGAAACGTCCTGAGTGGTTTCGGAAGCCATGACTCTCAAGATTGAAAAAGGAACTTAATTACAGAAGCCAAAGGGCCCTATCCGGCCTGTCGGAAATTGCACAGCGATATTCCCTCGACACACCGCCGACTGAACTGGCACTCGACCAATCGTTACGAATTCGCATCGGAACCGGGTTCGTCGCCGACATCCTCGCCAGTCCCATCAGCAATCTCTTCAACAGACTCTGTCTCCTGCGAGACTGCATCGGACACCTTACGGCAGATGTCAATCTTCATATTTGACATCTCAAGCGACCAATCAACAGCCCATTGTGGTGGGATATCGTACTTCGACCGTTCAGGAACTCTCAGAACAAGAGTCGCTCCTTCTGAGCTGACATCAGGTCGGGCGAGTCGTGAGAGAGCGAGCCACAAAGGAGATCCCTCTACCATCGAAGGGACCATGGCATACGGAGGATCAAAGAAGATCGCCTGAAACGGAAAGAACGCTGGCGCTTTCTTCCCCTTTGGTCGGAATGAACACCGCAAAACATCTGCAGGCCAGACCATTGTTTCAGCTTCGCATTTTAATGCAGCAATGTTCTGACGAAGCAACTGCAATGCGACGCGGTCTTTCTCAATAAACGTCACGCAACTGGCACCGCGTGACAGAGCTTCCATACCGATTGTCCCGGTCCCCGCGAAAATGTCGGCAACCCGAGCACCAACCAGCCGTTTCTCGATATTCTCGAACAAAGACTCTTTCACCCGATCTGTGATCGGACGAGTCGTCTGCCCTGGACTGGTCAGTAAGATGCGACGGCGGTATTTTCCAGCAATAATTCTCATGCAGAGCAATCAGCAGAGCGTTTGAAGAGGGCCTCGACGGTGATTCAATTCACGCATCAGACTGAATCAGCCTCAAGTTGGCAATAGACCCGCCATCAAATTGCAGAGACGGAGATTCAAGCCTGTCTGGAATATGATTCAATTTTGATGGAATTCACTTTCCATTATTGTCGGTGCCGTCTGGTATAATCCTCCTTTACTGGGATCTCAAATCCTCCTAGCCGCTGGCATTCCGGCTGCGATCCCCTGCAAACGTCGGGCGATGCAACAGTTCCCCCTGTCTTCCAGAGATCGAGATCCAGTACAGTTAAGACGACAGGCAAATGAAATTCGGAAACGAGATCGGATCCGGTCGGCTCAGGCGAGTTACCTGTTTTGAAGGCTGCCCTCTTTTAAAGGCTGCTCAGTGAAGGAAAATGACACCTTTCCCGATCCAATCCCAGCGGACTGCGATGCGGATGGTGCGCGCAAACAGCGATTATCAGACCTGACCTATATCACGCTTATCGGAATCTGGGTTCGACTGACCATCGTTGTTGTCGAAGCTGTTGGTGTCCTGTGGTCAGATTCATCTGCGCTGTTTGCTGATGCGGTTTCGAGTTTATTCGACGTTGTTTCAAGTATCATTTTGCTGGCTGCCATCCGTTTTGCCGCGCGTCCGCCGGATCTCGAACATCCGTTTGGGCATGGTCGCGTCGAGCCTTTGGCAGGGTTTCAACTTGCTTTATTACTCTGCGGCTCGGGCGTCTGGCTCGGCTGGAGTAACGCAACCGCTGTCGCGGGATCAGCCTCACACCGAGACATTCCCGGCTGGACCTGGCTGATTCCTGCTGCAGCCACGATCGCGTTGATGACCGTGACATGGTTCATCTATCAGGCAGGAAAGCGGACTCGCAGCTCTGCCCTTCAAGCCGAATCCATGCATTTTCTGGTCGACGCCCTGACAAGTATCGTCGCTGCAGTCGCGTTATTGGCCGCAAGTCTATTGCCTCAATACGGAGCGATTCTTGACCACCTGGGAGGAATTCTGCTGTCGCTCGTGATGTTGGGAGTCGGTTTGCAAGCCGCCAACGAGAATTTGCATCAGCTGCTCGATCGGGTTCCACACGATGACGATTTTGAACGTGTTCGCCTCTCGGCATCAAAAGTCGAAGGGGTGATTGATGTGGAAAAGATGCGAATTCAACACGCTGGACCTGATGCTCATATCAATATCGATATCGAAGTCGCCCCTGAAGTGACTGTCGCCGATGGGCATAAAATCGCTCAAAAAGTGAGAGCACAGATTCAGACTGACTGGCCGTTTGTGCGAGAAGTCGTGGTCCACGTCGAACCGTACTACCCCGGCGACCACTGACCCCGACAGAACAAGTCTGGTCAATCTGCGAGTCTGCTCAATCTATTTGTCAGGCAGAAGACAGTCACTCAGAAACAGTGGAACGACGCCGGAAGACAAATTCATTACACCCATACCCTCCAGCCTGAGTGGTCAGGTGAGTCAGTTCAAATCCCTGACATCTGCAATAGCGAAAGATTTCTTCCGGCCGGGCGACTTCAAACGGATATCCCCCAATCCAGTCAACGATGTCGTGCCAAGGGGACATCCCTCGATCCTGCTTCTTTCGTTTCCAGTCGGCAAACGGCAGCGGATTCTGAAATCGAACAAGACGAATCAACGCCTGCCTGACTTCGTGTGACAGACCAAATCCCAGTGCGATGAGCGACTTCAACGGGGACGGCGAGTGGTTATAGATCTTTTTAATCACCCGCCAGCGTCGGCTCGCACCTCCTTGCTCGTTATAGATGGAAATCGCCAACTGACCGGACGGCGCAACAAGCGAAATCGCACGATCGATTGCATCCCACATCTTCCCAGTGTGATGCAAAACTCCCCAGCTATAAACGACGTCAAACTTTGGCAAAGTCGCCACGAATACGTCATCGAGAATTGAGCCAGAACTGATGATCCAGTCTGCCTCGGGCGCAAATCGCCGTTTCATTTCTTCCGTGCAAGCGACCGATTGAGGATCGAAGTCAAAGGAGCGAACATTTGCTCCCAACCGGACCGCCGCCAGACTAAACAATCCGCTGCCACAGCCAATATCCAAGAAGGATTTTCCGTCGAGACGATCGATATCCAGCATGACTTTCAACGACTCGACCGCGACGGCAATTCTCTCTTCATCAATGACAGACAGAAAGTTCCGCCAGTTTCGGCCAAACTCAAATCGAATCTCTTCGGCGGGATGAGCAGCAGTTCTGACAAGAGATTGCGTCATTGAATCAGATCCAGAAGTCTTATACAGGTGGGCTTGGCCAATGCACGTTCTTCCACCTGGCATTCACAGCACGACGGCCCAGATGATCGTCTCGAACTTGGAAAGAATGTGGTAGCGAAGATGGGGTAAAAACCATCCTCTGACGGAAATTCTGGTAAGCGGTCGCCGCGTCGCAGCGTATCCACTCCACAAATCCATCAATCTCCAAAGCATCCCCCGAGAATCGTGTCGCATTTGTGAAACACCGGATTACCCCTAATTACTCATCAGGAAGCGTTTCACGGCGGCATAATCACATCAATCGGTGTGACCGCACCCAGATCATGCTGCAATTTGGCGACAGACCACGACATTTTTCGCAACGTGATCTAGAGTTCAAGTGGAGTTGCGCCTGCCTAACCGTCGCAACTTCCTGCCCAAATGTATCGTCGGCTCAATGGACTCATGTTCATATCCCAAGGTCGAGCCAGCAAGACGACGCAACACGTCTAAGGAACCAATCCAGACGCGAGACGGTTGGGCTTTAATTGAGATCGAACGACAAATTTGAGGTCAAAGGTCGCAGGGACTTATGTATCAGGATGAGAAATTCTCTATGGTTCTTGATATGTCATTGCGGAACGAAGACGACCTGATCTCGATTCCAGATGAGATCAGAAAACGACTCGGAACCCGCCTTTCCAAAATTCAGATGCTGCCTGCAATTGCCCAGCAGGCGTTGGAGATGTTGCGCGATCCAGACTGCTCAATTCGCGATGTCACCAAGCTCATCGAACAAGATTTGAAACTCGCGACGGAGATGCTTCGGGTGGCCAACAGCGCCATCTATTCGCAAGGGCGCCCGATCACGAGCCTGGCGGATGCCACCGTCCGATTAGGTCTGCAGCAATGCCGCAATCTGATTTTGACATCCAGCTTTGCCAGCCTGATTGAAGGCTTCACACTCGAAGAGGAATGGGTGCGTGACCTGTTATGGAGACATGGACTGGTCACTGCCGTTGTCGCCTCCAATATCAACCGAGCACTGAAGGTCGGTTGCAACGGGGAAGAGTTCTCCGCCGGATTGATTCATGACATCGGCCGATTCCTTGTCGCCGTTGCCCTTCCAGAACAGTTTCTGGAAGCCGACCCTGTGAATTTCGAGGAACATCTCACCTCGCAATTGCGTCAGGAACAACTCTGCTGGTCAACCACACACACGGAAGTCGGCGCCTGGTTCACCACAGAAAACCGATTGCCAGAAGCGATTGTCGCCAGCGTCCGATATCACCACTTCCCCAAACGGGCAGGAAAATTTCAGAAACTGGTCGCCTTGGTTGCAGTCGCGGATGACATGGCAAACTATGTCCAGCGAAATGAATCCGCCGCTGGATACGATCCAGAATCCAATCCATTCATTGGAATTCTCGAAGAGAGTGGCGTGAAGCGAGCCCGCGAGTTGTTC
>JBEBTF010000252.1:0-5566 GCA_040393865.1 Planctomicrobium piriforme
GTTTCATCTATCGAAACGGCCGCTGCGCGGGCACTCGGTAGAGCAAACTGCTCTAATTGCCATGATCCTCGCCGATCGGGGCGATTCGCGCTGCTTACGAACAGTTCCGCGACACAACCTCGCGGATTTTTGAAAACTTCGCAGATTCCTGCGGCCGGATTTCGCTCACACGCGGTTAGACGTAAAACAGAAATGGGTTTCGATGCGGGCAATCAGAAATTCGCCCCACGCATTCGAAGAGGTTTCCCCCATGGCTGGCTGAGCAGAACCATTTCCTGTCAGGGAAGTTGCTCTCGCGAGGCGGAACTGCTGTCGTATTCTTGAAGTTACATCAATGCAGATCGTTTGAGTTCAGGCCCGTCGTTTTGCTCGCTCCGTCACTTAATACTGATTCGGTAGAAATCCTTTCTTTCGGGCCCCACTCCGAAGAGGGTCTTCTCGTCTCACGTCCCATGTTTCTGGCGGTCATCTCCGGGTCTTGGCTGCTCACGTCAGCCCGCGAGTATCCACAACAGGAGCAACAAAGCCCCGAGAACGAGCAGCCAGACCTGCGATTGCATCCCGGTGATCTCATCCTGATCGGAACGTCCGGCCAACAGCGACTCCACGCCGAATCCGACACGAATACACAGGCTCTTCCAAAAGTTTTGTGCATTAAATACTTCACAGGAGACAACGAGACGCCCTCTGAAAGTGGACTGCCACAACTCCTGCATCTGCGTGCTGCGTTCTCTCCTGCAGGGTGTGATACCTCACCAGAAAACCTGCTGAAATTCGTCTCGCGGTTGCTTGTTTCCGTCTTACTCTCAACCACATCAACAGGGGGCTCCAGCAATCGAGCCCCGGGGATCGATCCTGAAGTCGCTGCGGCAATCACCGCGATGGAAAATTCGCCTGCTGCAGCTTGGACAGTGCAACGACTGGCACTCGAAGCAGGAATTTCTCGGTCAGCACTGGCTCAAAAATTCAAAGACCAGACCGGCCAGACGCCCAACGATTATCTGCTCAATATCCGCATGAGACTCGCGGAAGAACTGATGCGGGAACACCGCCAGCACCTGAAAGAAATTGCCCGAAGAACAGGGTATCAATCGGTGTCGGCATTCAGCACCGCATTCAAACGCTGGTCCGGTGCCTCTCCCAGCGCCCACCGCAAACGACCACTTTCATAGGCCGTTGTTCTCAAGCCTTCGCTCTCGATCTCTTTGATAACGAAAACAGCCGCGTTTCCCAGTGAGAAACACGGCTGCAACTTTTTGAATCGATCGGAAAGCCATATCGACTTTCCATCACTGACTATTCAGAGACCAGTGCTTTCTTCTGTGCCAGCTTATGAGCTGCTGCCATCAGTCCGGCAACATCGAGCCCCAGTTCACTCAACTGCTCATGACGTTCACCGTGATCGATGTAACGATCCGGAATCCCGAGGCGACGAATCGCCTGCGTTGGCAACCCGGCGTCGTTTGCAGCTTCCAGCACTGCACTGCCAAACCCGCCGTTTAAGGTGCTCTCTTCAACAGTAATCACAAAGCCTGTTTCAATCGCCTTGAAGAGCGTTTCTGTATCCAATGGACGGAGGAAACGCGCATTGATGACCCCGACATCCAGCCCATCTTTAGCAAGACGTTCGGCTGCAGCGACACACGTTGAGAAACTCGTGCCGAATGCAATGAATGTTCCGTCTTCACCCCAACGAAGGACTTCGAACTTGCCAAGCTCAATCGGAGCAACTGTTCGAGCGATCGTTTCCGCATTGGTCTTCGGATAGCGGATCGACGTTGGGCCTTCGTACTTCAATGCGAAATCCAACATCGGCTTCACATCGGCTTCGTCTCCCGGTGCCATGACGACGATGTTCGGGAAGACGCGCATATAGGTGTTATCGTAAGCACCGTGATGCGTTGGTCCGTCTGCTCCGACCAGTCCGGCGCGATCCAGACAGAACGTCACAGGCAGGTTCTGCAGAGCCACTTCCTGGAAGATATGATCGAAGCTGCGCTGCAGGAAGGTACTGTAAATATCCACGATCGGACGCATTCCGACCTTGGCCATCCCCCCTGCAAATGCCACTGCATGGGCTTCGCAGATCCCGGTATCAAAGAAGCGATCCGGGAAATCATCGCGAATCTTGCCGAGGTTGTTTCCTTCACACATGGCCGCTGTCAGCACGCACACCCGAGGATCTTTCTGCATGGCCTCGTGAATGGCATCGCTGACGACATTGGTGTACGCCGGTGCCGATGCCTTCTTGACGAAGACCACTTCCCCGTCGTCTGATGTCCGACAGAATGGCGATGGAGTGTGAAACTTGACCGGGTTCTCTCGGGCAGGCGCGAATCCATGCCCTTTTTCGGTGAAGACATGGAGCAACACTGGCCCACGCACTTCTTTCACCATTTCCAGAGTCTTGCGTAACCCAAGCAGATCGTGACCATCGACAGGGCCGATATAGCGGAACCCGAGTTCTTCAAAGAGAACGCCCCCATGAAGAAAGTTCTTCACCGCATCTTTGAAGTGACCAATCGCTTCCGCTGCCGATCCCCCGACAAGCGGGACCTTGTTCAACAGCCAGGAAACGTCCCGTTTCAAACCGTTATAGAATGGAGCAACCCGGGCTTTATCCAGATACGTGGCCATCCCGCCGACACGTGGGCAAATTCCCATCTTGTTGTCGTTCAGAATGACAAGCATGTCTTTCTTCAGACCTGCAGCATTGTTGAACGCTTCAAAGACGACACCGCTAGGGAGCGCACCGTCGCCGATCACGGCTACGGATTTCCGGTTCTCTTCCGGACGCAGCAGATCGTCCCCGGCTTTTAACCCGAGCGATGTCGAAACACTCGCCCCGGCATGTCCTGTCATGAACAGGTCATAAGGGCTTTCTTCCGGATTCGGATAGCCCATCAATCCTCCTTTGCGGCGGATTGAATTGAACTCCGGGAAACGACCAGTAATGAGCTTGTGAGGATAGATCTGGTGACCTGTATCCCAGATCAATCGATCCTGAGAGAAGTCGAAGACCAGATGCAGCGCCAGACAGAGTTCGACAACGCCCAAATTGCTCGCAAAGTGCGCAGGACGATCCGAAACAACCTCGCAGAGTGCTTCCCGAATCTCGGTGGACAGCTGCAAAAGTTGTTCGTTGGAAAGACTTCTCAACTCCCGGGGAGATCCGATTAGCGGAAGTAACTGGTAATCCATTTAATGATCCCGTTCGATGAGATATCGAGCCAGCGCCGTCAATGGGCCGCGATTCGCCCCCAATGGAGCGACTGCTTCACAGGCCTGATCAATCAATTCCTTCGCACGCCGACGACTTTCTTCGACGCCGAGCAGCGAAGGATAGGTTTGTTTTCCAAGGGTGGCATCCTTTCGAACACCTTTTCCCATTTTCTCCTGTTGTCCGAGAACATCCAAGAGATCATCCGCAATTTGGAACGCTAATCCAATGGACTCACCGTAGATGGTGAGGCTGCGCAAAATCTGCGGGCTGGCCCCACCAATTCTCGCCCCCAGACGTAACGAGGCGGCCAACAATGCCCCTGTCTTACGTCGATGGATTGCTTCCAGTTGTTCAATTGTAATCGAAGACAGACTTTCCGATTCGAGATCAGCCTGCTGTCCCCCCACCATTCCGCTGACACCTGCTGCCTGAGCCAGTTCCAGAACGCAATCGCCAATGATCTCGACTGGACGAACACCACGAGCAAGCACCGCAAACGCTTCTGTCAGTAATCCGTCGCCAGCGAGAATGGCTGTCGCTTCGTCAAACTGCTTGTGATTTGTCGGGCGTCCTCGACGAAGATCGTCGTCGTCCATTGCTGGCAGGTCGTCATGGATCAACGAATAGCAATGCACCATTTCCAGTGCCGAGGCAGCCGGCAGCGCGGCTTCGATATTTCCCCCAACCGCTTCACAAGCCATCAGCACAAGACAAGGGCGAATCCGCTTCCCGGGTGCGAGCAGACTATAACGAATCGACTCAGCCAGCCGCTCGGGACAATCTGCATCAAAATGCGTGTCTTTATCGAGTTGCTGTTCGATTCGCTGACGGAGAGCAGAGAGATAGTTCGGAAGATCCACTTCGCAAAGCATGTCGATGCCACATCACCGGTTGGGGAAAGTCTTTACACATTGGAACGTGCCAGATGGCATGTCGTCAATGATTCCCCCCGGGAATGACGCACTTTCGGACCGTATCAGACTCCCGTGTGGCCGCCCAGCAGTCTTTTCAGTGAGAGAAAGTGATCCCGCGCGCCAGAGACGCTGCTGGATTTCTGAAAATGCTCTAAAAGTGTTTCCACCTGAATCAGAGTCGCTTCAACGCCGAATCTCAGGTTTTCCCTGACACAACTAATAAATGCGTGTGGGAAAACGCCTGCCATCCCTGGTCTCTTGCTACTCAGTCTTCAAAATCAAATCAAACTTCCCTTCATTCCCAGCCTCCCGAACATCCCGAATATCCGACCCGGCACTTTGGTACTTTGCCGGAATCTTCTTGAAATCTGCAGGGTTCATCGGTTCGAGCCAGATACGGGATTTTCCTAGCGGGGCGCCGGATTGCCCGAGATAAGTGATCTGAAAGGCTCCAGTCGCATCCGTCACGCCCACCGCGTCTGTCAGTCGGATCGGCAAATCCCGAGTGCTGCGAGCGTCAGCTGCATTCAGCGGTGTCAGATGAACGGTCACGCCTTCCAGCGGCTTCCCATTCACCTGCACCTGCCCTTGGATCAACGCCAATCGCGGCATTGGAAGTCCCGGCACGAGATACCGATTCGCAACGAAGTACGCAATCACTGCCAAGACGGGAATCAACGCAATGAATGGAGACTTTTTGACGAGTTGCTTCCGCAGAGCCACCCAGTCAATCTTGCGTCGTTCCTTCACTGGCGGGAGGGTGGCCGTCGTCGTCACACTGGCACCCACAGCATCATCTTCTTCAGCAGCCGCAGCAGCAGCCTTCTTCGGACCAGCCCCGAAATAACGGCGTCCCAAAGCATCGGTCGCCGGTTTGGTGTCCTCGACTAACGGTTTCTTGGCCAGCCCTGCGGTTTTCTTGGCATTCGGGTCGCTGTCATCGAGAAGAAATTCTGCAGCATCGAAGGAATCTTCGTCCGCAGGTTCCAATGGCTCTTCCGCTTCCACATCTGGCGGAGAGGGAGGGGGAACAACTGGCGACGATGCAGCCGGAGCTGGTGGTGCAACTGGGGGCGCCGCAGGGGGAGCAGGAGCTTGAGCGGGAGGAGCGGGAATCTTGACAGAAGATGGTTGTTTCGGCTTCGCTGGTGGCGAGGTCTCTGGCAATTTGGGAGTTGAAACCGGCTCCAGTGACGTGCCGGACGGGGCTTCGGAAGACCGCTGCAGACCAGTCCCGCTTTCTTGCGTGACATTGCCCTGCCCCTGCTGCTCCATGAGCGCAGCGTATTCACTTTCACTCAGAGTCGACTGAGCCGGCACATCGAATTTCGTGCGACAATTCGGGCAACGACCTCGGGTTCCTGCGAGGGAATCCCGAATCTTCATTGCTGCTCCGCACTCTTCACAGCGATAGCGAATGGACATGCGC
>JBEBTF010000253.1:0-5563 GCA_040393865.1 Planctomicrobium piriforme
CCTGTCTGCTCGGCTGGCGTCACTTTGCGGCTAGGCAAAATCCCAAGATAGCTGAACACAAATGCCTTGAGTTCATCCGTCAGGGTCACATCTTTCTGCAAAATCTCTTCACCCCGCTTCACCTTCAAATGAACAACGTCCTTTGCGTAAAGCGTGCCGAGGATATGCTTCAAATCGTTGAGTTTCTCAACCGGCTTTCCATTGATTTCAACAATCACATCGTCCACCTGAATGTCGGCCAGATCCGCTGGAGACTCAGGACGAACACGAACCGCTTTTGCATCACCACTGACAGCACCCGTATCAGGAAATCCGATTCCCATGAGGCCAGGCTTCAAGGTTTCCCCTTCAATCAATCGCGGCAACACGGTTTGAATGTCCGTCAACGGAACGGCAAACCCGATCCCGCTGTCATACCATTCCACACCAGCGGTCTTCCCCTGCGCATCCGGTGACAGCGGAACAATAATTCCCAGGCAGCGACCTGACAGATCGATCAAAGGGCCGCCATAATTTACAGGGGATGTCTTCGCATCCGTCTGCAACGCCCGCCCCCAGATTCGATTCACAGCGCTCACAATCCCCACAGAAATATTGGGGAACTTCAGGTCAAAAGTCCGTCCAAGCGCCACTGCCCATTGTCCGACACGAACTTCATTTGCAGGAACAGGCTTCAAAGGGACAAGTCCAGTCGAATTGACCTTCAATAACGTCAACATCCGGGACTCATCGCTCGCCACAATCACTGCCGCGAGTTTCTGTCCATCCCAGGTCGTTACAACAATCGACGAAGGATTCGCCAGAAAATTAAAGCTACTGGTGATGATGTAGCCATCTTCCCGAACCACGCACCCGGTGGTCGGCCCAGTTCCGGTCAAGATTTCTCCGACCAGATCGACTCCACCAATGGTTTCAATGCGGACCACGCTGGGGTCGACTGCCGCAACGGCCTGTTGCAGAGCCTGCTGCATTTGCGCGGCGTCTTCCGCATGTGTCTTTGTCGAAACAAACACAATTAGCCCACAAATGAACACACTCAGCGAACGACGCCACGAAGGAAAGACGGTCGAAGAGAGAGAGAAGCAATTCATGAGCAGTGGTCCGTCGAGTCCTACAGCGAAATGCATCGCCAATCATTCAGCAGCGAGAAATCAGCCCAGAAACACACCTTACTCAGGCGTCTTCCGTGGCACCCGAAATGTCACGGAAATCAACTCGGTATCGCGACGAACCACGAGTTGCAGATCATCCCCCGGTGGCAATTGTCGCAACACAGCATCCAGACTGCGCAACGAATGAATCAACTCTCCATTGGCAAACACAATCAGATCATCCGGTTTCAATCCCTGTGCTGCCGCCTGAGATCCTTCAACGACGGTTTCAATATACGCTGGCGTTCGAAACACGACATCAGGCACCAGAACCAGCCCGAAATCAATCGGGCGAACACCACCTGATTTCTCTGGCATCGAGTCAGCTAACGGGTCGCGACGACGGGTTCGGCCAGCGACAATATCGTCGATTGCCTCTTTCAGATCTCCAATCGGAATCGCGTAATTCAGCCAGACATGATTCTGATCTCCACGCACTTCTCGACCGAGAATTCCGAGCAGTCGTCCATCATAGGCTGTGAGAACACCTCCGGCGGCACCGGGATTATTGGTCACAGCATCGATGAAATAGACGGCCCCGCTGTAAGGAACCTGAAATCGCCCACGGCGTGCATTCAACGTTGTTTTCGCAGAGACGATCCCGTGCATCACACTGACCGGTTCATCACCGACAGCGACTTTGAACACGTTGCTGAAAGCCAAAACAGGCGTCCCTGGTCCAGCAACTGCTGTCTGTCCCAATTCGAAAAAAGGAAGCTCACTGGCGTCGATCTTCAGCACTGCCAGATCAAGCTGGGAATCGGTGCCAATCACGCGACCATAGAATCGGCGTCCATCAGACAACACGACCGAGACTGTGTCCGAATCCAGCAGATGGCTCCAGACTGTCACAATATGGCCATCTGGTGACACCAGAAATCCAGAACCGTAGCTCGCCAGATTCTTCAGTCCGCCTGCCCCATAGAGTTTGACGACTTTAGACTGAACGTCATCAAACACTTCGCGCAGGTCCTGAGCCTGAACACTCTGAACCAACGCAACACAAGTGACAGCCAGCAGGCAAATGCTCCGCAGCAATCGGAATGGAACAACACTCATTTCTGTCCTCCTTCCGCTGCAGCCTGAAATTGCAATCCCGTCACAGTCAGCGTCCCAAAGTCCTGATCCGCATAACGAATCTTGAGTGACGCAGGAAAAGTGACGTCTCCAAATGTCTTCATTTCTGATGAGAACCGGATCTCACACGGATCGGCATCTTCTTCAATCGCGGAATCGAACCCGATGAACTCTCCGGTTTCACGGCGGAAGTACCAGCGACACGTGACAAGAGATTTGGTCGTCACCAGCACATCGACCCGTTCCTGAGTTCCTGCCAGTGGCTCGCTTCCGAGGTAATACAGTTCAGTAAAATACCCATCACGATTCAGCAACATCTGTTTCAGTTGCTCCAGAGCGGTCAGCAGCCCCCCGCTCTTCTCAGGGACATCCCGAGCCTCTTCATTCAGCGGTTGAACGACGAAACTGGTTCCAATTTTCGCAGCAACTGCATCAGGAAACATGCGAACATCCATCGGTGTGGAATCCGTCAACGTCCCCGTCAAGATCCAGCGATTTGGCTTGCCAGCATAGGTTCCCCATTTTTGAATGCCGGGGAGCAAACGCTTCTGAGCCTGTTCGTTGTAGTAGTAGTTCGCGAACTCTGAACGCTCGACAAAGAGATGAGCATATTTCTCTGGAGCAACCGGCTTCTTCGGTTTCTTCATGCCCGGATGCGCTGGAGGCGGGGGCGGTTCCCCTTCTCCCGGATCACGTGGCGGAGCCTTGGGAGTGGGTTCCATCGGGTCTTCTTCCTCGCCTGCCAGTTCAGCACGACGATGCAACCCCATCAGCCTGACTTCAATATCATACCGTTGACCATCCCGACGATAAGACAACGGGACAGTCCACCCCTTGGGATAGATGCCCAGAATGTTCTTGAATTGGTTCACACTTCGAATCGGACGCCCGGCAAACGAGAGGATTTCATCCCCCCAACGCAGACCTCGTCGAAACGCAGAAGAATTCTCAAGGATACTGGAGACAACAACAGATCCGTCGGCGGTGCCGGAAACGGTTGCTCCCAAAGTTGCATGGTCGACAACACGACCGCTTTTCAGGTGATCCAGAAAGTGCATCACCTGATTGATGGAAATGGCGTACCCGGCTCCGACATTCACCCGACCACGTTTTTCAACGGAGATTCGACCGTTAATCCCAATCAATTCTCCCTGCATATTGAACAACGGGCCACCTGAATTCCCCGGGTTGATCGAAGCATCAACCTGAATACAGTCGGTGTACTCCAGAAATGTTCCAGCCGGATACTGGTAGCGATGGACACCGCTCACCATGCCGTAAGTCACTGTCGGTTGCAGGTCGGTTGCCAGAAGAAACGGGTTCCCCATCGCGAACACCATGTCACCCGCCTGAACATCGTCACTGTCACCAATCTTGGCGTGAGGAAAATCATCGCGCCCCAGCAACTGAATTAGCGCGACGTCTCCCGTTGGATCGATCCCGACAAGGACCGCGTCATACAGCTTTCCGTCGTTCAGTCCGCACTTCATAAAGCCATCTGAACCTTCAACCACGTGAAAGTTCGTGACCGCAAATCCAGAGGACTCGATCAGCACACCAGAGCCCCCACCAGCTCCGTCGCCTGCAAAGACAGCAACGACACTGGGGGCCACCCGAGCCATTGTCTCGATGCGCTGATTCTCTGATTGCTGAACAGCAGCAGGAACTTCAATAGAGTTCGCATAGCAGACATTCTGTCCGCCATTCATCGCGATGACGCAAAACACCAGCATCCCGGATAAAACGAACGTCATCCGCCGTCGGTCAAACTGTGTTCTGTTCACCGAATCACCTGAGCATCACCAAGACCGAAGTGTTCCAGAATTCCCTGAGACGCACCAAGGGATTCAATCTGAATGGAAAGATCACGAATATCTGCGATCTCAAGGTCCACCGGGACTGATGGATCGTCCCAGGCAAATTCCTTGCTGAACAACTCTTTTCCATCCCCCAGAATCACCAATCGAACTTTGGGTTCGAATCGGGGCATCTGTGTGACATGCGTCAGTTCGAAGCCTGCCGTCGCTCTCAGGCGAGTGTACTCACGATTCAATCGATATCGCAGGACCGCCCCGGAATGCAGCCAGAGGCCTCGTTTGAACTCACTCTGTCCGATTCGCAATACCGACTTTCCACCAGAACCGGCAGGGGAATTTTTACTGACAAACCAGACAACAGGATCGCCGGGGCCAGGCGATTTCGATTCACTGGCATCAAACGCAAGATCCGTCAGGAACCGGATTCGTCCTCCACCAAAATCAATGTTTGAGATCCGATTCACCGGTACGTTGACATCGCCAAGAGAAGCCGATTTCACTTTCAAGACTTCTCCATCCAGTTGCAAGCTGGCAGCCTGAATCAGATCACCGGCGATGGTCCGAATTGCCACGCGACGGGCGGCCGGAGCAGCGGCTGGAGTTGCAAGGATGACTCCAAAGACACGATCACGCGGAGCAGAAAGTTCACGGCCACGGACCAGCATCGTCACAGATTCAGCAGAAATTTTTGCGATGGAGCCTCCGACATAATCGAGAACATCTCCCTTCCTCACGACCAGCAGGTCATCTCGGGAATTTCGCGTCCGCAGATCCTGCCAGCTGCCTGTGACCTTGGCATCCAACGTCCCCAGCAAGATGTCTCCAATCTGCCGCAGCGGCGCCGTCATTGTCCCAAATGCCGGGGTCTCCAGAGTGGCACTTGTTCCATCACTCGTAAACGAATTCACGAGTAACTGGGACTGGTCATTTCCGGTCACAGTCAGAAACTTGACGTCTCCGGTCTCAACCGCGCTGGCATTCAATTCAATCTGCATGATTGACTTCGCGTCAATCTCTTGCGGCCCCTGTTCTGTTTCCAACTGGACCAGATCGAGCGTCAGCCCGGCCAGATCCCCGGACAGCGTGTCGCCGGTCAACATCGTCACCGTTGCAGGAGGCCCGGCAACGACAAGGGAACTCATGCCTGCCAGACCGATCACGGCGATAGTAAGCAGAACACCATGGCGTACTCGGCACGCAGCATCCAGCACGACGCTTTCACGAGACGCCACTGAACGGCCACATGGGTGAGCGTATCGCTCCCGAAAAATGAGACGCCAAACCTGGTTCAAGTGTGTCTCCTCTTCACATGCTCACGCAAACTGCACTCAGATGGGAAATCGTATCCTGAGTTCCCTGCTGCGATTGTAACGATAGCAACCGGAGAGAGAGAAACCCGATTGTGGTCTCGCCTGAAAATTCTGAAATCTCCCCTTTTTCGATGATTGCGAACAGAGCTCAGCAGACCATGAAAAAGCCGGAGGGAGACTTTCCTTCCGGCTCTTGTTGAATCGACTT
>JBEBTF010000254.1:0-5560 GCA_040393865.1 Planctomicrobium piriforme
TCGAAACGGCCGCTGCGCGGGCACTCGGTAGAGCAAACTGCTCTAGTTTCCGGTCACGAGACCAGCGGCAATTCCGAAGACGGCCCCTTCCAGAATGTATCGCTGAGTAAAGGCGGCAACGGATTCCGGGAAGGTGTATTGCAGTACCAGCACATCACCCGGCTGAATCCGGATATTCTCTTCCTGATACCGCATCGCCTTCTTCAGGTCGACCTCGATCGTTACCCGTTTGCCATTTGGCAGCGTCCGAATGATTGCCAATCGGCTGGCACTGGCCGAGATATCCTGATTCAGGGCAGACACCCCGCCCATCGATTTGATCACCTGGCCGCCGCCCATCTGTCGACTTTCGGCGATCGACACCGCTTCAAGCACACAGAGATCGTAATCACGAGGCAACGTATACTGGCCGCCTCCGAGCAATCCGGCCGTATAGAAGACTTCCGTTTCGCGTGACTCAATAAAGATAATGTCGCCGTCGTAGAGAGTAATGGACTCTTCTGTAATTTGCGGAACTTCTCCTGGGCCTAATCGAATCGGAATTCGAATCACATTGGGGTTATCGATGGTGGGGTCAAAACCACTCAACATTGATGCCCAATTCTGTTCAACGGATGCTGGGCCCGCTGGACCATTCATCGGTGGCCCCGGTTGCGGCAGGCCAGGTTGATACGGTGCTTGCATTGGCGGATACTGGTAGGCGGGGTCGGCAATGGGTGCCATCATCGGAGCCACATCGGCAGGCATTGTCATTGCATGACTTGCCCCCTGCACCGGCTGACCGCCCATCATTCCCTGTTGATACCGAACCTGTTCCAACGCTTGCTGCTGAACAGGCTGGTTTTGTCCGGCCTGAGCAGGAATCATCTGGGGCTGCATCGCGTAATCTGGACGCTGAGCATTCGACATCGCATTCACATAGTCAACTGGCGAACGTGCTGCACCGGCACGTGAGCGATAGGACGCATTTGGGGACACCTTCTGTGGAGACAAGGAATGACCAACGTTTGCGACAGGCGCCGCAACCGGCTGTGAATACTGTGAAGCAAACGAATGTCCGCTGTCGGAACGATAGCCAGCCTGTTGATACTGCTGAGCCAGCGGTTGTTGCGATTGCTGCAATGGCTGTTCATAAGCAACAGGCTGAACTCGACGATCATAAGGCTGATCACCTGATGCCCAGATAACGCCATTCTTCTCACTCGGGTCCTGAACCGCCGACTGCTGAATGATTGGTCCATGCACTGGCGGCAATGCTGGCGGCAACATCTGATGAGGCGCCGCTGCTCTTGCCCGACGACGGATCACATAGATCACATTCTCGGCATTCAATCCGGGGAGACCGTCGACACCTTCAGATCGGGCGAGCGCGTGAAGAACGTCGTTTTCATACGCCTTTAACGTTACTGTTCTGGCTGTTCCCTTCCCAGTCGTTCCAATGTTCACGGAACCGGCACCTGAAGGAGCGCTCAGCGAAGTGGTTGCTTCCTGGCGAACGACCAGAACTCGGGTGATACGAGGCCGCTGCAAGCTGACCATCACCAAGGCTTCAGATGGATTCAGAATCTTGTTGTCAACGGTGTATGCCTTCAGAATCGCCTGCTCCACTTCATGGAGCGTCATCCCATAAACAAGAAGAGGCGGTATCTGCGGCAACGAAATGGTGTGATCGTCGCGTACCTGAATCGGATAGCCGACCGTTGGAGGATCTTCGACAGACGCAGGCATATTGATCGGAGGAGAAAGTCCCACCGAATTCACATCTGTTGTCTCGACGCCAAGCACACGTGGAACATAGACAGAGATCACATCTCCGGCCTCAACGCGATACTGATCCGGAGGCGTTCTGACAAGCAGACTGAGATCGATCGTGCGTTTATTGTCGCGTGATGGCCCGATGAATTGATCAGGGAGGTAAGCTGCCGGAACTCCCCGTACCGGATGCAGGGCACTGCAGCCATGTGATCCGGCAACGAAAACAGCACACGCCAGAACGGCCCATGAGCACACCCCCCTTCCCCATTTTGATGAGGAATGGCCGGCTCTTTGTGACGTGTTGCAATTACGATTACTCATCTTACCTTCCATGGCAGATGTGTCCCGATCCTTCAGGACAAGGCGGTCCTGATCAGAACTTTCGGCTCTGACCATTGCCCCAAAGCGAAGCCAATGTGTGACGAATCACACCCTGAATTTCGCTCAACAAAAATCCACAAACTTAAATCTGTTGCTGTCCCAAACTGGGCAACAACCATTTCGATCACTGCCATCTCTGAATGAAATTCCGTTTCACCCATTGAATGACAGATGCTGATTTACTGATAGGAATCAGTGCTGCCCCGCCATGTCGGATTGGGAGCAGCCACTCCATCTTTCTCTGTCCAGACCTCGTTATAAAACTGAGATGCTGCGACTTTGTTGTATGGTTCATAAAGCGTTTTTGCAGCGGTGGCTCCAGCTGCATAACCACTAAACCAGTTCTCTGCTCGGCGGTGACCATTCGGCGTTCTGGCACAGTTCGTCCAGAAGTTTGCAGGAGGCAATGCCGGGACATCCCCCTTCGCCCCCTGCGCCACATCAACAAATGCCTGTTCGTATCCCAGTCGATAATCGCAGTCAGAACAGATCTTGCTACGGGATCGACTCAACTCTGCTCTGGCAAGATGCCTTGCATCATGCTGGGTCAGGATTTTGTCGTGGGTGGAGCAATATTTAGGATGACGACCAAAGCACCCGAGCGTCGTCTGCAGAAACTTTTCGGAGACACATGACCAGGAACTGCAAGTGCGACAGTCTTCTGGACAATCGCGTGCAGGTGTGGATGCTCGCGATGAATGAAACACCGAGCCGCCAATGCTTTGGCAGCCTGACGTCATCAGCAGCGTCATCAGCAATGCGATTCGCATGATTTGTACGTTTTCCCCCTGGCATGCGCAGCAACCCACAGGCGATCTGCAGGCGCTGCCCCCTGCTGGGGGTTATCGGCAACCGTATCTTCCCTAACTTTGCGAATCAAAACCTCGATTCCAGATTCGGACGATGAAATCGGTCTTCCGTCGTTCTATTTTGCCACATTGGAATTCGACATTGATTTCTACCGGCAGAATATGCCATAACACACCTACATTTCCCCCGGGGATGGGAAGACAGACTCATTCAGAGATCCGTCTCCCCCTTTCGGCAGGGATGGTCGCATGGAAGCGTCCGAACTCCGGAAAGCCTGGGGATCAGGAAAAGGCTGAAGATGATGCAGACAGGATGTCGGCAGAATGGAGTTCCCTTCGCACGGATTGATGCAACAGCTGGCAACGATCGGTCTGGCAATCCCTGCCGACCTGAAACGTTGTGCTGGTGCCGTGCGACGTATTGCTCGTGGTTTGCCGACCACAGATTCCGTCTGGATCGACGCGCTTGTCACTACGCGGCGACTCACTCTCTGGCAAGCTCGCCAGTTGGAAGAGAACCACGGTAACGAACTCATTCTGGGAGGCAAATATGGACTGCAAAGCCCCAGGTTGTTGGATCCAATCCTCAGTCTCTATGAAGCTCAGGATACTGGACGTAAACAAGCGTACCTCGTCTCCTGCCACCGCACGGCAACGACAACGGCCGAAACGGAAGAGGCGCTGGCCAGGCTAACGAACACAATTCGCAGCCTTTCCGCATGTAAAGACAAAGTTCCCGGTCTCCCAATTGATGTTCTGACTGACAGGAATTCCATCTGTCTTGTCAGTCAGAACTTTGAAGGAGACTCCCTCGCAAGGCTTCTCGTCCGTCGTGGGCGTTTCCCTGAAGACGTTGTCCGGAACCTTGCTGTTGAACTGATCAGACAGCTTCAGGCCGCAGAACCCTTTGCATTGCATGGGGACCTTCGGCTCAGCAACCTCTGGCTCACGCGAACCGGGGAACTGGTTCTGTTGAACTGGGGCTTACTGAACGCCGTCTCGCCTGTCATTACGATTCATACTCCGCTGCCACACGACAGCGGTGATAGCCTGGCTCCAGAGCGAGTTGAGCTTCAGCGGCGAGCACTGATTACAAGTGAGATCTACGCGGTGGGCTGCATCCTGTGGCAGCTTCTGGCGGGGCGTCCTCCATTCACACTCGCCGATCCCCTCGCAAAGATCACAGCACATCGCACAAAAATAATTCCTGACGTCCGTACGATCTCCCCAGAGACCTCCGAATCATTGGCAACACTGATTCGCAACATGACTGTTCGGGAACCGAGCCGTCGCCTGCAAAGCTATTCGGAAGTTCGCCAGCAGTTAGCTGGGGGATCTCGCCCGAAAGCCCGACTTCAGAAGTTCTCACGATCCTTCGAATCAGTTGCCCCTGCCCAGACAACGACACGCACTCCGGCGAAGTCGCGAGTCGCAGCAATGGCCGCGACTGTCCTCCTGACAATCACCCTCGGGCTGGTTGCATGGCAGCGCGAACATCTCGGTTTACCACGCCTCTCTTCTGTTGAAGCGACGGAAACCAAGTTTGCGCCCCCAAAGGTCACTGCTCAGATTGGGCCAGAAACCTCTGCTGCGGCACTTCAAGAAACATCTGCAACACCAAGTGAAGCCCAGTCACCAACACCGACTCTGCAACCGACAACGGCCTTGCTCAAGTTGCCACCGGTACAGGATGGCCGCGTCACCCTCGAACCTGGGGGAAACTATGCTGCTGGCACGCTTGAAGCAGTTGAACAACTTCTGATCACTTCCGACTCTAAGCAGCCGGCGACAATCCATATTCAAGACGTTCCACTGATCGCCCGAGCCGGACAGATCAAGTTGGAACACATTCGCGTTGTCGTTACGAAAAGCCTTCAACAGCCACCGGTGCAAATCTGGTCAGAAACGCTTTTGCTGGAACACTGCTTCATCGGGAGGAAAGAAACCTCAGAACAAACCGCCCTGCTCCACTGGACACCGTCTCGTGAGGCCGTCAACAACGAAGCCAATCCTTCTCAGCCGAACTCTGGTCGTCTGCTTGTGCGAGACTGCGAGTTCGTTGGCCCATCCGATGTCATGCATCTGGATGGCACACTGACCGCTGCGCTCTTTGAAAACGTCTTCGCAGCACAAACTCGAACGCTGCTGCAGATCCGACACGGGGCCACGTCTCAACTGCGTGTTCCGTTGATGCTGAATGCCTGCACCTTGCAAAACTGTGGGCCAGTCGTCGGACTCCCAACCGGCAAGACGCTCGATTCCTCTGGCAGAATTTCCCTTCAAGGGGCCGACAGTCTGGTCGACCTTGCTATCGGTGAAGGACTCATCGAATTTCGTGGAAACAGCTACCCAGAGAACTCGACCAAGCATATCGAGATCGCTGCCCAAGGAATCGTCACACCACAAGAGTTGATTCTGGCGATCTACAAAGATCCGGCGACACAGCTTGTTGAAGAACTCAACTCAGACGACATGATGGTCGGAGGCCTGCTGAGCGGAAGCTATCGTTTCGAACAGCCAAACAAAAGCCAGACCGGGCGTCCAAAACTCCAGATCGACGCCCTGCCAGTACGCTACTCTCCAAACGATCCCGGCGCCGACACCACCCGCCTCCC
>JBEBTF010000255.1:0-5555 GCA_040393865.1 Planctomicrobium piriforme
CGTTCTACCGAACCGTATAGAATCGATGCTCGGTTCGCTGACGGTACTCTTCGCCAGGACGCAACGCCGTCGACGGAAACTCCATCTGGTTAGGTGAGTCGGGAAAATGCTGGCACTCCAGACAAAACGCTTCGTGCCGTTGATGGTTCCCGCATTCGTTCGAACCGTCGAAATGATTCGCGGTGTAGAGCTGCACGCCCGGCGTCGTTGAATGAACTTCCATCACCCGACCGCACTCAAGCTCAGCAGCACGAGCCACGAGCCGCAGGTTCCCATCCCAATTGCGAACAACGAAGCAGTGGTCATACCCGCCCCCGGTCTGATCGATGGATCGCCCCAGAGATTCAGGGACGCGAAAGTCGAAAGCCGTTCCTGCAACTTCAAGAATGTTACCGGTAGGCAGGATATTTGAATCAACTTCAAGGTAAGAATCTGCACAAAGCTCAAGTTGATGATTCAGGACACTCCCGGTCCCCGCCAGATTCCAGTAAGCATGATTCGTAAGATTCACAACGGTCGGAGCATCGGAGCGTGCGCAGTAATCAATCGACAACACATGATCATCGATTCGATAGGCCACGGACACATCTAGCCTTCCGGGGTAACCATCTTCTCCAGCGGGACTGGAAGTCGTAAACGTCACAGAGTTCTCACCCAACTGGGACGCCCATAAGTGACGAGATAACCCTTTCAATCCACCATGAAGGTGATGATGTCCATTATTGTTCGGAAGAGTGAACTCCTTGCCATCCAACCAGAATTTGCCTGAACGAATCCGGTTGGCAAAGCGACCAACCGTGGCCCCTAAATACGACGAGTTGTCTAAGTAGGTTTCAGGCCCGTTGCCATCAACGACAACGTTTTTCGAGTTCCCGTCGCGATCCGGGCAGACAACCGAAACCAGCGCAGCCCCCTGGTTCGTCACCTGCACTCGGAGAAACGCATTCTCCAACGTGAACAACGAAACAACATCTCCATTTGAATTCCGTCCCCAGTCCTGCTGCAACGTTGACATCGACCGATCCTCGGAATCCTTGTGCATAAAAAACGACCAGAATTGTTCTGGTCGCCAATCACAAACCGCAATTTAAAAAACGGAAATCCGACGCCCCCGCACAGGGAACGCTGCCTTCCACACCAGCAGCATGTCAGACAGGAAGCCACACCGCCAGCCTTTCAACAGCTAGCAACTGCACCGTTCAAATTGAGTTAATCAACACAAGGCAACCAGAACCAAGTTCAATATATTTGAACGAGCAAATTCACTTCTGCCAGACCAATCTCAGCCAAAGTGAACTCAATTCTTTGAAAGCACTTCTCCCACAGTCCCCCCGCACACTGACGAATGAAACCTGTGAGCGCCAGTCCTTATGAACAGCCAGATAAAAAAACTGGCAGCGGCGTATGAGCAATTCAAGAGAGAGTGCGGTCTCTCCGAATCACTCTCTCTGCAATCCCAAAAAGTAAGCCTTCCCGAAAGGGAAGGCTTCTGTGAGGCCACGTGCTAGACCGAACCGGTCTAGAACTTTGGAATCTTCTCACCTGGGGGCGGTTTGTTATACCGAGGATCCCAGAACCGTTCGGTCATGTGGTATCCAAACCCGTCCGCCTTTTCGCGAGCAGCACGTTGTGCCCATGGAGTCCCAGGATGATTCTTGATCACCTGATCGTACATTGCCGTGGCCTTAGCTTTCTGCTCCTCCAACTCCTTCATGTCAACCTTCGTAGCACGCACCTGTTCTGGTGTTGGCTCCAACAACTTCGTGGTGTGCCAGACATTCCACTCATTCGACTTTGCGTCTTTAAACTGAGGTGGATTCTTCGCGTGCTGATCAAGCAACAACAGATACTGGAACTGCCTCACCCGATAGGACATCAACTGAGCAAGAACAAGGTCATACGCGGCACGCCAGCGTGGTTCACGCTCCTTCTCACGCAACTTTTCGACCTTCTGAAGACGGGCAATCCCCTCATTCAACTTCACCAGCGATCGCAGACAACGACTGAAATTCTCGTCTTTCTGCTTCACGAATGTCGCAGGATCAGGCGACCAGTGCTCTCTTTTCAGATTCAACTGAGTGTCGATGTGCGGATTCAACGCGTAAATCACCTGCCAGATCGTCGAACGAAACTCGCTCTTATCCCTGTTCTGAACATATTCTCGCGCAGAAACCAGCGGCGGTTCGTACTCTTTCATTGCCAGATCATCAAACCGTCGATTTGATCGAGCGTCACGCCCAGCCAAGCTCTTTTCCTGACCGGCGAGCATGAAGTAAATTCCGCCTGATTCTTTAGCGATTCGAACCTGAGCATACGGACCGAATCCACTGGAAGCCGCGTCCCAGCGTCCGTGCAACCCGTCATACTGCAAGCACTCCGGTTCAGCAGTTTCAGGGCCACGGCTGACACGAATCCAGTGAGTCAAACCCGTGTTTGGACTTACCCATGCCTGACTGGCATAGGGATAACCGAAAATCGCTTCGCGTCCCATGAAGTAAACCGGTGTCTTAAAGCGGGTCGCTCGCGCGAGAGCTTCTTCAACCTGACTCGCATCATCTCCTGTCTCATCTGTCACCAGAATCACAGCGAGCTTTCGGCCGGTACGTGCAGCCTGCGGACCATATTTGTCGATCACCTTCTGGATCGCCCCGAAGGTCTTTTCTTCCCCGGACTCATCGTCAGGAACGGAATCAATCGCCTTCTTAATGGCAGGCAAATCGCTTGTTGGTGAAGGCAACAGTTCCTTCACGTCAGCGCCGAAACTGCAAATCATTGTCTCCAATGAGGAGTGCTTCAGATTTCTCGTTTTGGCTTCATTCGCCGCAATCTTCAATTCTTCATAGATCTTGTTGACGTTATCCCGAATCTCGACGCGATCGTCTTTCAGACTGTTGGAAGCATCAAAGAGCCAGACCACGATCACTGGCTGCGTTCGCATCATACGCGTGAGTTCCTGGGTAATACGTCCCATGGCAACGCCGTATCCTTCGACACGGGCACCGGACTCCCCTTTCACATGGCCTTCACCAAGATCAAGCCCCATTTCACCGACGCCGGGAATCGAAATATCCCCAATCGTGACAATGCGCAGATCTGAAGCCCCTTTGATGACCTCGGATTCAGAAATCTTGGCCTGGGCCATGGACGCAGTACCAGCCCCTGCCATTCCACCGATGCCAGTGCTGACCATCCCACCAGCTTGCATCGACAGATTTTCAGAAACCCGGGTGTCCAGACTCAGGTCCTGATCAAATTCCTGTTGTGCCCGCTCATCGGCCAGAACCGTCTCGACCACCACATGGTCATTAGAAATGATGTGTGATGTGATTTTATAGAAGGAAAACGCCAGCAGTGCCGTGCCATGGATCACTGCTGAAATCGCTAGCGCGGAGGCATTTCCAGAGCGAAAGTATTCCAACATTGTCAAACATCCTGAAACAGGACAACACAAAAAACGGAATAAATTTTCGTCCGTGAATTCAGGGAATAAACATCGCCCGCAAGGATCAAACGCCTTGCAACGCGACGGCCCTCTTTAGCCATTCAGTCTCTTACCGAAGGCAAATCTCGATCACAACTTTGGCGTATTTCGCTTTGGAGCAACCGGGCGTTTCTTTGCTGCTTCCATACGGCGTTCTTCATCAGCCAACAGGAGTCGTGCAACTTCCTGTTCATTGGCCCTTAACTGATTGGACCCTGGAATCGGTTCACTGTAGGCAACCCAACTCCACCCCAGTGGAGTGCTCAATTCCCGCTCCGCCAGTAACGCCCAAGGAGTTCCTGCATGATCATCAACAACCCGCTTCAGATAAACGCGAGCCTGTTCCGCTGCTTTCCGCATTTCAGGCCCACTCTCGATTTTATCGGAAGGGACCAAACGCCACATATTATCAGTCTCTTTTTCAAATGGCTTTGGAGAGACCTTCATATTGGCAAGCATCTGGTTGTAACCAAAATATCTCACCTGCATGGCCAGAAGTCGCCCCATCGCCAGATCATAAGCGGCTCTCCAGCGATCTTCCTTCAATGAATCACGAGCCTGCTCACCCAGTTTCAACGCATCGTACATCCGACGCAACGCGAAGACTGCTTCCGCAGGCCCCTTCTGAGCTTCTGTCAGGTCAGTACGAAGAATGTTGTCGTTATACCCTCGAAACACCAGTTGCGGGGTCGGAAGGGTATTCTGATAGGTCATCCCGGCAACACTCACCAGCGATGCCTTCGCCGGGTTGCGTGAAATTTCCTGTTCCTGGATGCGAATTGGGCGATAATCCGGAGCGTAGCGCCGCATCACGGACCGTTCAAACGCATATCCCTTACTTTCCTCAGTGACCAAATAGAGCCCGCCAGTCTCGGCACAAACTCTGGTCAAAGCATAGGGGCCGTAACTGGAAGACATTTGACGGAGTTTCCAATCCGGAGGACTTCCAACAAACGGGAGCTGCAATCCATCGGGAAACGCAGATTCAGGCCCCTGATCAACTGGAATGTCGTCCTCGGTCCCATCATCATAAACCCAACGGACATAGCCCTTTTCCTGCCCGAAGACTGCAGCATTCCCGATCGTATAAACCTTCGTCTGCGACCGTTTCGCCAGCGAGATCACATCTTCGAGATGCTGGACCGCGTCGTCACCCTTTTCATCAGTGACGACAAAAATCATGCGATTCCATGGGCCAGCCGAACGATGCCAATTCCGAAACTTCTCCAGAACCAGTCGAAGCCCTGCAAAGACATTTTCTTTACCAGAGTCGTCTCGCTTGATTTTCTTTCGAACGATCTCGCTGAGTGTGTTTGTATCCTGCAGCGGTTCCGGCGTCAGAATTTCAGTCTTCTCACCATAAGCAACCACCACTGAATGCAGACCGTCGGTTGGACCGCCATCATTCAACTGCTTATAGATATTTTCAAACCGATCAGCGATTGCCTCGCGCCGCTTGTCCAGCGACCCAGAGGCATCGAACATCCAGATCACAAGTGTTTTGCGTTCTTTCAGGGACTGACGCAATTCGAACGCGACCCGATCCATGGCCCCTTCGACGCCATTGGAACCGCCACCAACGTTATCAGTTCCCCCTTTAAGAGCGACCGTGGCACTAATATTGCCTTCAATTCGTGGCATTGAGGCATCAGAGATCTGAGCGATCTCTGGATTCAACATCTCTTCAAGCTTCTCTTGAGATGTCGCATCGGCACTTCCAACAGAAGTCGCGGCCGAAAGACTTGGAGGAAGCGCATTCACTGCTCCAACAGAACCGACCTGGTCATCACTGATTCGCTCAGAGAATTCAAACTGTTCCTGACGATCCAGATCAGTAATGTCGCCAACAATCGTGCTGACACTCTCAGTTCGAGACGCTTCAATCACGAAGAAATTGAAGAGAGCGAGGACTGACAGGTTCAAGAACAGACTAACGCCCCAGGCAGGCGCCTCTTTCTTCCAGTCAGATTTCAAACTCGACAGAAAGGTCGACATCCGATCGCTCCGCATGGGACACTTGAAGTACGCCGACGCAACAAGCCGCGCAACAAGTCTCCCGACACCACCCGAACTA
>JBEBTF010000256.1:0-5550 GCA_040393865.1 Planctomicrobium piriforme
CATGAGTTACTTGTTCGATTCTGTATTGAAACGCGATGTGATGGCAAACGAAATTTTTGATGTCTGCGACGAACACGATCATGTCATCGGGCAGGCTCCTCGAACGTTAGTGCATGAACAGGATTTGCTTCATCGCGCTGTGCATATCTGGGTCTGGAATACCAAAGGTGAACTAATGATTCACCTCCGTTCCGACAAAAAGGATCAGTTCCCTCTCTGCTATACGTCTTCATCGTCTGGACATGTCGATGCCGGTGAGACTTATGAAACAGCAGCACATCGCGAGTTGAAAGAGGAACTGCAACTCGCTGGAGAGTTGACCTGGGTGACAAAATTACCGGCAGGACCAGAGACGGCCTACGAACACACCGTGCTTTACTTTTTGAAAACGGATGATGTTCCCACTCCTGATCCGGAAGAAATCCAGTCAGTCCATTACCTTCACCCCGATGCCATTCAATCGATGATACAGAAGGAACCGGAGCGTTTTACTCCGCCGTATCGTCAATTGTTTTCCTGGTGGATAACGCATCGGGATGAGGCAGAATAAGAACGTTGAATGGTGAGAAAGTCTGGTCGGGCAGACAGGCGCCCGTCAGTCAATCTGGTTTCGTTTACAGGCAGAGAAGAGGAGCGTTGTGAAACATCTTGTAACTGCATTTCTGATGACTCTGGTTTGTGGAGTCGCCGCTGCGGAAGTTCCTCGGGTGGAATACATCGCCCATCGAGGCGCGTCGTACGATGCTCCGGAAAACACGATTTCTGCAATTCAACTTGCATGGAAACAGGGAGCGGATGGAACTGAAGTCGACCTGTATGTGACTCAGGATGGACATATCGTCGCCTGTCATGACAAGACGACCAAGAGAACAGCCGGAGGCGTTGATCTTCCAGTGGCTCAAACGACTTTAGAACAGCTTCGTCAGCTGGATGTGGGGCAATGGAAATCGCCGAAGTACAAAGGCGAACGGATGCCGACATTTGCCGAAGTGCTGAAAGCGATTCCTGAGGACAAGAAGATCTATATTGAAGTGAAGTGCGGTCCGGAAATTGTGACGCCGTTGCTTCGCGATCTGGATGAAGCCAAATTGCCTGTCAAAAACACGATTGTGATTTGCTTCAATGCGAAGGTGATTGCGGAGTTGAAGAAGCAGCGCCCTGAGATTCCTGCGTTATTCCTGCACGGGATGAAGGACGTCACCGCGGAAAGCCTGATCAAGACTGCCCGAGAGATTCAGGCGGATGGACTCGATCTCAAGGCAGGACCGGCAATCACTCCGGAACTGGCGAAGAAAGTCAAGGATGCCGGTTTGCGTTTGGACGTCTGGACTGTCAATGATCCGGCACTTGCTCAGCAGATGATTGCTTTGGGCGTGCAGGGCATCACAACAGACCGCCCTGAGTTCCTGCGTTCAGAAATCGCCAATCTGAAATAGACCGGTTCGCAACGGGATTCGCGGTTTATTCAATTAGTTTAAGATGAACACAAGGCACACGCCGGACACCCTGTCTTGCGTGTGTCTTGGCATTTGCCGGGAGAGTGTGCCTTAACGATGGAGTTCCGGATCGAGTTTGCGAGGCGATCTTATCGGCTTCCTTGCTTCCCGCGGCGTTTTCGCCAGTCGAGATAACGACCAATCGCTATCTGGAACGGATCAGACGTTTTGAGTTGTGCGAGATCGAATCCGCATGTCCCGGCCATCTCTTTGAGTCGTTTCTGAAACTGTTGAAATTGTTCCAGGTAGATCTTTCTCAAACGATGAGGGTCGACCAGAATCTTCACTCCATCCTGTTCCAGACTGCGAAACTGAGTCGGCTTGTCGAACGGAAAATCGGCTTCTTCCGGGGCGATGACCTGAATCAGAACGACTTCGTGCCGGTGGCGGCGAAATGATTGCAGTGCAGTCTGCAGTTGTTCGAAATCGTCGAAGAAATCGCTGAGAATGACAACGAGCGACCTTCGCTTTAACGTTGGCAGGATCTGCTGAATGCAGTGCCCTAGACTTGTTTCCCCGCCCGGCTTTCGTGCGCTGAGAGTCGAATAGATCAACTGCTGTTTTTTCGGGTTCGTCGACGGCTCAATGCGATCACGAATGGCATCGTCAAATGTGATGAGTCCAACCGAGTCTCGTTGTGAAATGAAGAGATGGCCAAGTGCGGCCGCAAGAACTCGTGTGTATTCAAACTTCGTGGCTGTACTGCTGCCGTATGCCATGCTGCCTGAAGCATCGACGATCAGATAGGCATGAAGGTTTGTCTCTTCTTCATATTCTTTGATGTAGTATCGACCGGTCTTCCCGTACGCCCGCCAGTCAATGTGCCGGATCTCGTCGCCTGTGGTGTATTGGCGATGCTCCACGAATTCAACACTCGACCCTTTGAAGGGGCTGTCGTGCTGGCCGATCATTGATCCTTCGACGAGTTGTCGCGCAACCACTTCCAACTGCCCCAGTCGGGACAAGGCAGTGGGGTCGTTCAAAGAAATTGAGGGATCAGCCATCCGTTTTTCTCGTGTTCGCGCTCTTAATCTTCTTTGAGTCTATCGAAGTCGCGACAAGGATGTGAGTTATATGGCATTGAAATCGTTTTATCGGTAGGATGCCCGAATCGGATTTCACAAGTCTGTTGATCTGCATGATGCCGGGAATTTCTGTTGAAGCAGGATCACCGTATCGTCAGGTTGGTGCCCGTTTGTGGATTTGATCCCATCCGTCTCTCAAACTCTCTGGAGTGACAACAATGCCGCAACGTTTCAATCGACGTGACTTTCTTAAGTACAGTGGTCTCGCCTCGGCAACATTTGCCTTTCCATTGACCGCACGAGCTGTTTCTCCAAACGGGAAACTTCGAACCGCACACGTTGGTGTCGGGGGGATGGGACTGTCTGATTTGAATTCGATCAAATCACACCCATTGGTCGAAGTGGTTGGCCTGTGCGATGTCGACTCAAATCGATTGAACTCTGCTGCGAAGAGTTTGCCAGATGCCAAGAAGTTTCGCGATTACCGTGAGATGATCAGCGTTCTCGGCGACAAAGTTGATGCCGTGGTTGTTTCGACACCTGACCATACTCACGCACCGGCAGCGATGACGGCAATGAACGCTGGCAAGCATGTCTATTGCCAGAAGCCGCTGACTCATGATGCTTATGAGTCTCGACAACTGAAGAAGGTGGCCGAAGCCAAGGGGCTGGTCACTCAAATGGGAATTCAGATCCACTCCTATCCCGTTTACCGTCAGGCCCATGCGATTGTTCAGTCTGGAGCAATCGGAAAGGTGAAGAAGGTCTACGCCTGGGCAACAAGAACCTGGGGCTATGATGGACCTGCGATCACCAACTATCAGCCAGTTCCTGAATATCTGGACTGGAACCTCTGGCTTGGTCCGGTTTCCGATCGTCCATATATTCCGGAAATTTATCATCCGGCCAACTGGAGAAAGTTCCTCGATTTTGGAACCGGAACCTTGGGAGATATGGGCGTACACGTCTTTGATACGCCGTATGACGCTCTGGAACTGACGGCTCCAACGGCTGTGACGACAACCTGTCGGGCTCCAACCGGGTTTGGTCATCCAGAACATAACAAAGTGGTCTTCGAGTTCCCGGGCACGAAGTACACCACCGACACTCTGACCTGGCTCTGGTCGGATGGTCCGCAAGGGCTGCCATCGAACGCAGAACTTGGGGTGCCAAGTGATGTGAAGTTGCCAAGTACAGGTTCGTTCTTCGTTGGTGAAGAAGGATCTCTGCTGCTGCCACATATTGCAGAAAGTCAGTTGTTTGGGGCAGGTGACAAGTTCAAGGACTACAAGAAACCTGTTGTCGAAACCCAGAGCCACTATCACCAGTTTGTTGATGCCTGCCTCGGGAAAACCAAAACCAGTGCCAGCTTCAGTTATGGTGGTCCTTTGACAGAAGCTCTGCTGATTGGAGTTATTGGAAATCGCTTCCCTGAGCAGAAACTGGAATGGGACGCAAAGAACTTCAAGATCACCAACAATAAAGAGGCCGACGCTCTGCTGAGGAAGAACTATCGCAAAGGTTTCGAGGTTGAGAATCTCTAATCGAGACCGATTTCATCAGGACAGAAGCTGAGTTTTCAGCCTGACTTCTCGCATTTTCCGCAGCCCGGCGTTCCATCTTCAACGGAATGCCGGGCTGGTTTTGTTATCGTCTGGGAGTGGAGTTTGACGTCCCATCGCAGGTTTGCCCTTCCGTGGAATGAAAGATTCCTTCTAAAATACCTCGACGAAATATTGCGAATGAAGGATGCAGGCGCTGTGGGTTGGATGACATTATTGACTGAGATTGCGACATGAATTCAAAATTCGCTTTCTCTCTCCCCGCAATCATGCTGGTGATTTGTCCCCTTCTTCTGATCTGGCTGGGATTGTCTGGCATTCAGCGCGGCGACGAGTTGGAAGGGGGCTCTTATGTCTCCCGGCAGGTTGTCTGGCTTGTTGTCGGGGGATTGCTGGGAACGGCTGTGACATTCGTTCCATATCGCTGGTGGAAGCCGTGGGGATACCCTTTTTATGCAGTTGTTTTTCTACTGCTCATTCTGGTTTTCGCATTCCCACCAAAGAATGGGGCACGACGATGGATTCCAGTCGGGCCGATTTCCATTCAACCATCTGAGCTGGCCAAACTCGCACTGATTCTCTCGCTCGGACATTACCTGATGTTCCGCAAGAATCATCGCACATTGTTAGGACTGATCCCTCCATTTTTGATGACAGCTTTGCCGGTTCTACTCATTCTCCGCGAACCTGATCTGGGAACGGCGCTGCTTTTCTTCCCTGTGCTGTATGCAATGCTGTTTGTTGCTGGAGCAAAACGCTGGCATCTGATCGCCACTGTTCTGGCCGGCGTTGTGTTGTTGCCTGTCCTTTGGAGCGTGATGTCGGCAGAACAGAAATCGCGAGTCACTGCTGTGTTTCAACAGACTGATGGTGGGAAGCCTGAGACCGGCGACGGCTACCATCTCTATCAATCGAAACAACTTCTCGCATTGGGCGGGGTTTGGGGAAGTGAGATGAATGGGATGCCGGTGGATGACCTCGCGGCATATCGTTTGCCCGCCGGACGCACCGACTTTGTGTTCTCTCTGATTGGCGAGCGTTGGGGGCTGTGGGGAACGCTAGGTTTGCTGATTGTCTTTTCGTGTTTTGTTATGGCAGGCATGACCGTCGCAGCCACGACTCGCGATCCCTTCGGGCGACTCGTTGCTACTGGGATCATTGCGATTCTGACCGCTCAAGTTCTGATCAATACTGCAATGACAGTCGGGTTAGCTCCGATTACCGGCCTGACGCTGCCGCTGGTCAGCTATGGCGGCTCCAGTCTGGTGACAACCGCGGTGAGTCTTGGCGTTCTGTTGAATATTGCGATCTCACCTACATTCGACGTGGCTGGCCAGCCCTTTCAGTTCACTGATGACGAGAGTTAGAGCAGTTTGCTCTACCGAGTGCCCGCGCAGCGGCTGTTTCGTTTTATGAAACGCAACTCGCCGCGTGGCGGAAGCGTGGATATCATTTCGCAAGGTGCTC
>JBEBTF010000257.1:0-5525 GCA_040393865.1 Planctomicrobium piriforme
TCCCTGGAGCTGCAGCGAACGAAGGAGCAGCAGACGCGGCCGCTGGTGTGGTCGCCGGAGATTTCGCAGGCGTTTTCGCCACTGCGGTTGGCTGTTGCGCCGGGACTGTTTCCTTGGCGTCGAAATCAATCACCGGTTGTTTCGCAGCTTTCGCTTTCTCACCGGAAATACGACTTTCTGATGCAGCAAATTCTTTTTCAAACCAGTTCTCTGGCGACAAATCCTTAATTGGATTCGCAGTCGGAGCCGGTTCAGCTGCCAACACACGACTTGTGGACGACTTACTTCCCGCCAGAGCATTTGGACGAGAAGCGACAGAGTCGGACTTCTCAATCTTGTCCTGAATTTTCTCCGTCTTCGCCTGAACCTTCTCAGGTGCACTCGCTTCAGGTGTGCTCTTCTTCCAGAACATCCACCGCGAGCGTTTCGCTGCAGCCGCCTCTTCGCCGTTCACCTGGACGATCCCGGTCGAATCAACTGGTTGAACTCCGCCAGCAAACTCGACCCGACCAGCATCCAGAAGCCGATCCATCTCAGCTTCTTGTGCTGAGGCCAGCTCAACCTGCTGAGTGACCCGATCAGCCTCTTTGGTGATTTCCGAGCGGAATGGACTGTTAAGGCAACCGGCGAGTGGCATACTTGATGCGCAACTCATAACCAGTGCCACATTTAAAGCGCGGTTCCGCACTGTAGACCGAACTGGGCTCATCACAGAATCCCCCCGAAGTGATGACGAATCCTCATTAATCGGTTCTATCGACATGCTTCGATCTGCTGCATAAGACGAACGGACCGAAAGTAGCGGTTTTCGGGGTGCTGCCGTTAAATCCTCTCCAGTCTTCCTCAGTCTGCTTTTTTCGACAATCAGTTCAGCCCGATCATTCAGAATGATCTACCGTTTCAGGATCAGTAGTGATGCGACAGAAATGCGCGATCCCGTTTCGGTGGTCACAGGGCAGTATTTCGCTGTCGATGGCACCTGCCCACGGTTCGTTCACAGTGTCAGTTCGCCGTGTCAGTTCACCGCGTCAATTGTGCAGGACGTATCGTGAACAGAGCGGTTAGACACGTTCGTATCTGATCTGATTACACGAGTAAATTTCTCTCCCTTGCGAATGTTTAGACTGATGGCTGTGGCTCAGTTGGAATTGATGCCGTCCGAATTAACCACTCAACAGGGTGATGCCAGTCGCATCACAATTGACCTGCGTGGAGACTCTTCGTTCAGCATTCAACACCTGAGATCGATCAACGATCTGTCCCCTCACGTGCATGCGTGGTCGCAACTCGCAGAATCGTCTCTCGAACCCAATGCTTATTACGCTCCGTGGTTCTTTCAGTCTGCAGCGAAACATCTTTGCCATAAAGAAAACTGGCACATCCTCCTTGTCTGGAAATCAGAAAAATCCAAGCCAGGAACTCAGCGACTCTGTGGATTCTTTCCGTTCGTGGAATCGCGAGGGTTCGCTCGCATTCGTCAGTGGACCTTATGGCAGCACCCATACTGCTTCCTGACGACTCCCCTTGTTGAACCGGGCTTGCAGGCCGATGTCATTCAATGCGTGTTGAAATTCGCAACGGACTCCAAAGTTCACGCCGTTGAATTCCCACTCTTTGCAGGTGAAGGAGCACTTCATCAGGGCATGGTTGAATGTCTGCGTGAACGACTCGCAACAACCTTCATCAGAGATCAGTATCTTCGCGCGACGACCCCGTACGTCACAGAGACCGATGAAACAGCAATTCTCGGCATTGGTGGTCATCACCTCCGAGAACTTAAACGCCAACGCCGCAAACTCGAATCACTTGGGCAACTGGAATACCGCGTCCTCAGAGACCCTCGAACAACTGACCTTTGGCTCGACTGGTTTCTGAAACTTGAATCAGCAGGATGGAAGGCGCGACAGGGAACGGCTCTGCAACAGGCCGAAGCCGACACCAGATTCTTTCGCGACATGGTGACCACTGGTCTGACAGAGAACAAAATCAAACTGGAAGGCCTGTTCCTGAATGGTGACCCCATTGCGATGAAGGTCAATCTGTTCACACCTCCTGCAGCATTCGCCTTCAAAATCGCCTTTGACGAAACACTTCGTAAGTGGTCACCAGGGATTCAACTGGAACTCGAAAGTCTCCAGCACTTCCTGCAATCAGATGAAATCAATTGGGCAGACTCCTGTGCAGCACCGGGACACCCCATGATTGATCGTGTCTGGCGTGACCGGAGAGTGATTCAACATCTGCTGATCTCTACCGGATATGGATTGAGTGACGAAATCATCGGCGCGCTTCCGTTTCTGAGAGTCCTCCGCAGAACACAACGTCGACTCTTTCGACTTCTCAAATCGAAGAAGCCCAAAGGCGACGCCACTTCACACAACGTCATCCCGACCTAGAGCAGTTTGCTCTACTGAGTGCCCGCGCAGCGGCCGTTTCGACTGATCAAATGCAACTCGCCGCGTGGCGGAAACGTGGAAATTATTTCGCAAGGTGCTCTAACACAGATTCTGAGCGATTCGAATTTCCTTCCTCAGAATATTCCAAAGTCACCATCAAACACAGACAGCGAGTTCATCACAACTCCGCCTGAACAGGGACCATAACCATGGGCCAGACCGATACAGACGTTCTTCCAAAGGTGAAAGATCCTGACTATTACAGTTCACTGCTGCAGATTCACCCGATTGAATTCGAATCGAATTTCAGCCGTCAACCGTTTCTGATCGGGCACCATCTCAGCAATCATCCGCTCTTCAAAATCGAGCGATTGCTGGATCTGTCGAAACGACTTCCGGAATCGTGCATTGAATACAATGCAGGTAACATTCCGATCAGCCTCGATAGCGCACTCACTCCCAGAAATGGACTGACTCCGGAAGAGACCATTCGTCGTATTTCCGAATGTCGATCATGGCTGGTGCTGAAATATGTTGAGCGCGATCCAGAGTATTCAGCGCTGCTCAATGCCTGCCTGTCAGAAATTCGCCCGTATTCTGAACCGATCACACCGGGGATGACACACCCACAGGCATTCATCTTCATTACGTCACCGGGTTCCGTGACGCCTTATCACATTGACCCGGAACACAACTTCCTTCTGCAAATTCGCGGCACAAAAGAAGTCCGCATGTTGAATGGAAATGACCGCAACATTGTCTCAGACATCGATCTCGAAAACTTTTATTCTGATCGCGGTCGCAACCTGAGACTGAGTGCCGCACACGAAGCCTCCGGTTGGACTTACACGCTCCAGCCAGGTGAAGGACTGCATTTCCCGGTCACATTCCCACACTGGGTCAAAAACGGGAACGAAGTCTCGATTTCATTCAGCATCACATTCCGCACACCTGACCTCGACCGTCGCCGTGCTCTTTATGAAGCGAATGCCGCCATCCGTGCGCGAGGCGGAAAGCCGACTCCAATCGGCCAGAACGCAATGCGAGATAATTTCCTGTACTTCTCCAGCCGAATCCAGCGAAAACTGTCAGCGATGTTCGCCAGCAACAAGCACGAAGAATGCTCGCATGGCAGCAAATGCGGAATGTAAGTTCCACACGCTGCTGATCTGATCCGGCAGCAGATGCATGTCGACAAGATCGACCTACAGACGGCCCTCAGAAGTGAGGGCCGTTTCGTTTTCAGCAGTAGCAAAGTGCGGTCGAACCAGAATTTCGAACGTGCGACTTGACGAAAACCGCGATTCACTGGATACAAGTCACACACTGAGGACTCCACGAATCCCCCCGAACGCAACAGAAAGACTCGTGTAAGTGCGAGGCATGCCGATGAGTGACTATTTCTTTAATTGCGATTGGGGAACGACCAACTTTCGACTGCGCCTTGTCAGAACAAGCGATGGGGCCATCGTTACCGAGTGCCGGTCAGAAGATGGCGCCGCGATCCTCTCCGCCTCTGCCACGAGTCCACCACATCGGGAAGAGCGTTTCCGCGAAGTCCTCAATCGATCCGTCGCGGCGATGAAGCAGCAAGTGAACACGGATCTGGAAGCAACTCCGGTCGTCATCTCTGGGATGGCGAGTTCTTCGATTGGTTGGCGTAATCTTCCCTATGCCGTCGTCCCGTTCGCACTGGATGGAGGTAACCTCTCATTCGAACGTCTCGATGGCGGCACGCAAACAGGTCACCCAACGTATCTTCTCTCCGGGCTCCGCAGTGATCGCGATGTCATGCGTGGGGAGGAAGTGGAACTCATGGGCCTGACAAAACTCTCTGATGTTCCTCTGGATGGAGCAGGGGACACCTGGGTAATCCTGCCGGGGACGCACTCCAAGCATGTTCAGATTCAAAAGAGAATCGTCCTCGATTTCCGCACATATATGACCGGCGAATTATTTGACGTACTGGGCCATCAGAGTTCGCTGCAGCATTCTCTCAAGGATGCAACAGGCACCACTCAACTGCCGGATTCGAGCCATCCTCAATGGACGGATGCATTTGAATCAGGAGTGAAACTCGCACAGCAGGATCAGTTGAGCAGCATTCTTTTTCAGGTTCGCACTGGCCAATTGTTGAAAGGCAATAACGCATCACAATCGAGCGCACTGCTGAGCGGAATCCTCATCGGAGCCGAGTTGCAGGCTCTCAATTCCCGATTGAACCGCAGTGACGAGGTTGTTCTCGCGGCCGCCGGACACCTGAGCACAGCTTATCAAACTGCTGCCGATCAACTCGGCTTCACTTCCCGTTTGTTTGTCGTGAAACCAGCAGATGTTGCGAGGCTTTCCTCACTGGGGCAGCTTCAGGCTCTGCAGAAGATTGCGACATAACGCCTGATCAAACATTGAGATTCAGGAATCGAGCGGACAACGCGATTCGCTGGACGCTCTCGTTCTGATTCATGAATGCGAAGAATAAAACTTCAGAGTGGGCCTGTAAGCCGGGTTCTGTCGAGGATGATCATTTCTCTGGGACGCTGATTGCTCAGACGCCTCGACGCGACCGACCCGAAAGTCAGACGAAACGGACCGCTTCGTTCTCTTGCGAGATCCTTTCTGCTTGGTCTTGCTCCCGGTGGGGTTTACCCTGCCAGAACTGTCACCAGTTCCGCGGTGCGCTCTTACCGCACCATTTCAACCTTACCTGTGAGCTGAGACGGATTCCGAGGAATCCGCTTCAACCCCATCGGCGGTATCTTTTCTGTGGCACTTTCCCTGTTCTCACGAACGGTGGACGTTATCCACCACCGTGTCCTGCGGAGCCCGGACTTTCCTCCCCCAATCAATGCCGAAGCACCGACCAAGAGCGATCACCCAGCCCACTCTGAAGAATTTAAGTGTCAGCCATCAGGACGGCTCTGTCCAGTCCCATTCAGAGCCGCAAGCGTTCTAGAACACCTTGAAAAATCATTGCCAAGCTTCCGCCACGCGGCAAGTTGCGTTTCATTAATCGAAATGGCCGCTGCGCGGGCACTCGGTAGAGCAAACTGCTCTAGACGCCCCCCTTATCCCAGCGCGGGCCCCGTCCACGATTCGCCACCAGCACTTTGTTCAACGCCTGGAGGTAAG
>JBEBTF010000258.1:0-5490 GCA_040393865.1 Planctomicrobium piriforme
GCGGGCACTCGGTAGAGCAAACTGCTCTGACGTTGATGAATTCACTTTGCAGCGCGAGGTGGTGGCGGCAATTCAATGAACCGCCCGTCATCGGTTGAGGTCGTCTTCTGCGTCGAAGTTGAAGTTGCCAGGAATTCTGGGGGTGGTGGCAACAGTTCAACTTCGCTTGCTCGATTTGATGTCGGTATCAGCGGGGCTTTTTCCGCTGATGGACTGGTCGGAATCGTTGTTGACGGAAGGACCTCTGACGCTGTGCCGGGAGACATTGCTGGCGATTCTGGTTGGGAATTCGCCGGTGGTGTCTCAGGCTTTGCTGTGAGTTGAGAGTTGGTTTCCTGTGTCTTTTCTTTTGCGATTTGACCGACGGCCAGTCTCAGCAATTCCGCTGGTTGAACCTGCCGTTGGCCTGCTGAAAGAACGATGGTTCCTACGGAGGTTCTCATTTCGGTACTGGCAAACTCTTCCAGAGAGCCTGCTCTGAATGCCGAGTGGTAACCGTCCTGAGGAATGTCCTTCGGGAGCATGGCCATGCCTGTTCTGGAATGCCAGATGGAATTCAGCAGGAACAGGGGCTTGGACGCATTTCCGGATTGAACATGAATCACGCGAACAGGTTTGAATTCCTGAAGCACGCGAACCAGATATTGCGTTTCAGGTTCGCTTGCAGGATGAGGACCTGTCAGGCGGTTTGGAGCTGTGGTGAAGTTTCGGGTGGGGAAATTTCGATCGAGTTCCACTCCCCGAGCATTGGTATGAACGTGCTCAAACATGCCGTCCGGGTTGGGGGTTCTGACAAACAGCAGTGTGACGGGCTCTGGTGGCGGAAATGTTTTCGCCAATTGAGATGTGGCATCGAGCAGATTGATGCTGGCAGGGTCATTTCCGGAAATGCTGCCGACAATCAGGACGTACTGGTCTCCAGACCCGAATCGGGCGACTTCAATATCGCGTTGGCCTGCACTCTTCTCGCCAGTCGCCCAGACTGATTGCGTGCTGGTTGTTGTGCTTCCGAATTTGGCGGATTGAGACGGTTGCGCCCAAGTCGTTCGTTGAACGAAAAAGAACGCCAGCAGCAGCAAACAGCCGGTTGTGCCCCGATGTTTCATCTGTGCTCTCTCTGCTTTTGAAAAAACTCTTGTTTCAAAGCGGGATCTGGGACCGTCTGCCAACGCGGCGGCACTGCTTCTGAAATTTGATTTCAAAGAGATGAACATCACCGTTTCGACCAATTTCTGGGTGGGAGTCGAGCTTTTTGGCAGGAGTTCCTGTTGTGACGATTGTTTTTGCGAAGTTTTCTGAAGCTTGCCTCCCAGATGCTCTCAGGCAATTTTTATTTCGCGTGTTTTGGGAAGCAGAGACGTTCCAATCCCGGTTTCGTCTTATAGTTGTGTTGTTGCGGAGATTTTCGGTAATCCGGAAGACAGGAAGAGTTGTCCCATGTTCGCCAGGAGGAGTTGTTGGAACGCGAGACGTCTTTTCGGAACGTATGGTTCCGTTATTTTGACCGGAGAGTTGTGACAAAAAGCGATGTGGGACAGCGGGTTGTTTCAGACGCTGAAATTTGACTCAACACTCGTAATTCAATACCATTAAACAGTTGACGATGTATTCAAGTATGCCCACCTCGTCACGACAGCTTGTCTCCGGACGTATTGAGACTGGAGAGAAGCACCCGCCGTCGTGGCCCTGCGTCGCGTCAGCCGACTGTATTGAGAGCCTTGCCATGAGACTCGCTGTTATCTCACCCTGCGCATTTGTTCGCTGGAAATCTCCGGTCCTGCTGGCGGTGTTGAGTCTGGTCTCTGTTTTAAGCGGGGCGAACCTCTGGGCGGACGACATCGCTGCTGGTGCCAAGCTCTATCAGGAGAAATGTGCACGCTGTCACGGTGCTAACGGCGAAGGGACCGAGGACTATTCAACTCCATTGACTGGGGATCGCTCCGTTCTGGAACTGGCACATGTGATTGCTCAGACAATGCCAGAAGACACCGAGAAAAAGGTGTCCGAAGCAGAGTCAAAGCTGATCTCTGCGTTCATGCACGAGAAGTTCTATTCCATTCTTGCTCAGGAGCGGAATCGCCCGGCAACAGTGGAATTGTCGCGCCTGACTGTGCGCCAGTATGAGAACACGCTTGCAGACCTGATCGGGTCATTTCGGTGGGGAGCAGGTTACCCCAAAGAGTTTGGTCTGAAGGCCGAGTACTACAACCTGCGATCGTTCAACAAGGACAAACTTGTTATCGAACGGGTTGACCCAGCAGTCAGTTTTCAATTTGGCGAGAAGAAACCGGAAGGGTTCCCGACGGAGCCTGACATGGAAAAACGTAAGGCAGACGACATCCATGATAATGCCGAATTCTCGATCAAGTGGACCGGCAGCATTCTGATTCCAGAGACCGGTGACTATGAGTTCATCGTTGAGTCAGAGAACGGGATTCGTCTGAGCGTCAATAACTGGAAGACCCCGATCATCGATGCCTGGGTGCGTTCCGGGAATGACTCAGTCTATCGCAAAACCGTCAAATTGATTGGTGGACGAAGCTATCCACTGGGGCTGAACTTCTTCCGCTATAAAGAGAAGTCTGCTTCCGTTGTGCTGAAGTGGAAGCGGCCAGGCCATGTCGAAGAGGTGATTCCGCAGCGGTTTTTGACTCCTCAGGGATCGCCAGAAACGTTTGTTCTTCAGACCCCGTTCCCCCCGGACGATCGCAGCATTGGCTACGAACGTGGAAGCTCTGTTTCCAAAGCGTGGCAGGATGCGGTCACGATGTCCGCCCTGGAAACGTCTCAGTACGTGATTGATCAGTTGAATTCACTCGCCGGCATCAAGAATGACATGGCTGGTGAAGAGAAGGCCAAGAAGCAGGATGAGTTCTGCAGAAACTTTGTTGAACGTGCATTTCGCCGTCCACTGACCGAGGACGAAGTGGCGGCCTATGTCGTTGCCCCCCGGAAAGATGTTCCGCTTGAAACCGGCATCAAACGCGTTGTCTTGATCACATTGATGTCGCCTCATGTGCTGTACCGCGAAATCGGGACGTTCAATGATTTCTCGGTCGCGTCATGGCTGTCGTATTCCCTGTGGGATTCGATGCCAGACAAAGCACTGCTGGAAGCGGCGAAAAAGAATGAGCTGCATACGGAAGAGCAGATTCGTCGTCAGGTCGACCGGATGGTCGGTGATGTTCGTGCTCGGGGGAAACTGCAGGAGTTCTATCGACAGTGGCTTCAGGTGAATCACTTCCCGGAGATTGTGAAGAATCAGACTTCATTCCCGGACTTCAATCCCCAATTGGTCAGTGATCTCAAGTCATCTCTAGAGATGTCGATTGAAGACATATTGAAAGAGAAAGATGCGGATTTCCGTCAGTTGCTGACGGACCGATCCTTCTATGTGAATGGCCGGATGGCAAAGTTTTACGGGGTCGATCTGCCGGAAGATTCTGATTTCCAGAAGGTGGATCTCACCAGCCAGGGACGCGCCGGGGTGGTGACTCATCCGTTGATGCTCTCAGGGTTGGCTTACGATCAGGAAAGCTCACCGATTCATCGTGGAGTGTTCGTCTCTCGTGGGTTGCTTGGACGGCGTTTGAAGGCTCCGCCAGAAGCGGTTGCTCCTTTGGCTCCGGATCTCCATCAGGGATTGTCCACGCGCGAGCGTGTGATTTTGCAGACAAGTCCAGGTGCATGCCAGACTTGTCACGTGATGATTAACGGGCTCGGATTTCCATTGGAGCACTTCGACGCCGCTGGTCGATATCGGGAATTGGACAAGGAAAAGCCGGTCAACGCGGTTGGGAACTACATTAACCGTGAAGGTAAGGAGATTTCCTTCACTGGATCGCAGGAACTGGCAAAGTTCCTCGCTGAATCACCAGAAACCCATGAAGCATTCACTGAGCAGCTATTTACATTTACAATCAAACAGCCAGTTCGGGCGTTTGGACAGAATCGATTACAGGAACTTTCCGCAAGTTTTGAAAAGAATCAGTTCAAGGTTCAACGGCTGTTAAAGGAAATCGTCGTGACGTCCGCCTTGGGCGTTCAGGAACTGAGTAAATCGTCAACCGGTAACGGGGCACAGGTCAGTGCAACGGGGCCATAACCCCAGTCTTGCAGATATCTTGCAGGCATTCTGTAAGGCTCACAACGGAACGAAATCACGAGGTCTTCCATGGTTCATGCAACAAATCGCCGCGATTTTCTCAAGCAGTTTGGTTTGAGTGCTGCTGCGTTTCCGTTCATCTGCAATCTTCCGAGTCTGGGGTTTGCGAACTCAGTCGGACGGAAGCAGCGTCTGGTGATTATGTTCAGTCCCAACGGGGTTGTTCGTAAGAACTTCTGGCCGGACGAAGAAGGTGAGCTGAAGGCGTTTAAAGAGATTCTGTCTCCGCTGGATGCCTATAAAGACAAGACCCTCATTCTGAACGGTCTCAGCGATAAGATCCGTGGCGATGGTGACAACCATATGCGCGGGATGGGATGTCTGCTGACCGGGATCGAGCTGTTCCCTGGGAATATTCAGGGGGGATCGCATACTCCGGCTGGCTGGGCCAGTGGAATTTCCATCGATCAGGAGATCAAGAACTATCTGCAGAGCCGTGCTGAAACGCAGACTCGTTTCGGTTCATTGGAGTTCGGGGTTGTCGTTCCAGAGCGAGCTGATACCTGGACCCGGATGTGTTACTCCGGTCCCAACAAGCCAATTACTCCGATCGACAATCCTTATCAGATGTTCCAGAAGCTATATGGGAACGTTAAAGATCAGGAGAGTCTGAAGAGCGTCCTCGACATTATTTCGAAGGACCTGAAACGTGTTGAATCACTGGTGAGCGTGAACGACCGTCAGTTGCTCGAAGAGCATGCTTCCTTTGTTCGACAGATGGAGCAGGAACTGAACGCCGCCAGCAAGAGTCCGGTAACACACGAGGTCCCACAACTCGATCCAGGTGTTGTTGTTGCCAACGATAGTCTGCCTCAGCTGGCCAAGATGCAGATTGATCTGATGGTGAACAGCTTCACCGCAGACTTTGCTCGCGTCGCGACGTTGCAGTTCACTCATTCGGTCGGTCAGGCTCGAATGAAGTGGCTGAATATCGACGAAACGCACCACACGTTGTCTCACGAGCCGAACTCGAATGAGGACGCTCAGGACAAATTGACCAAGATTTGCAAATGGTACTGCGAGCAACTGGTCTATCTGGTGAAGCGTCTCGATGAGACTCCAGAGCCAGGTGGCAATGGTTCGCTGTTGGACAACACAACGATTGTCTGGACCAACGAACTGGGAGAAGGAAACTCTCACACGCTGGAAAACATTCCATTCGTGCTGGTCGGGAACGGACTGGATTTCAAGATGGGACGGGCGTTGAAGTACAACCGTCTCCCACACAATCGTCTGCTGATGTCACTGGCACACGGCATGGGGCATCATATCGAGACGTTCGGAAATCCAGACCACTGCAAAGGTGGGCCACTGTCTGACCTGAC
>JBEBTF010000259.1:0-5444 GCA_040393865.1 Planctomicrobium piriforme
AAGTTACCCGGCAAGGATTCGAACCTTGACGAACAGTACCAAAAGCAACCCTAAAAGCAACCGCCTGCACGCGTTCTACCGCATAATTTCTGCAGTCTAAACAATTCCCATCCTGTTTCAATACCTTTACTACCCTTTCGCGTCCTACCGCATGATTTCTGCGGTGTGAGGGTAGGTCTTGGTAGCATTTGGGGTAGGTCATGGTAGTGTAATTTTACGGTACGCACGTTCAGTTGAGTTGATAGGTAAGTATACAATTGCTCTAGAAAACGTCCCCCGGCAGAAAGCCACCGGGGGAGCGAATCGGCTATGAATTGGATAGTGCCATTCGGATGGCATTGGCGGCTTGGCTCTCCAATTGCTGCATGGTGTTTTGGCTTCTTCCCATCTTCTTTGCGACCTCCTGCAGAGTTTCCCCTCGAAGGTGGCGTTTGATGGCCATGCGGTGAACAGGAGAAAGTGTGTCGATCACTTGTTCGACTCGATCAGCTTCCTCTCGGTTTTCCGTTGAGTTGCTGCCAGTGGAGAACGGGAGCCGAACCTCGCTGATCGCGGAAATCTTCCTCCTATTGCGTCGCTCTCGATCTTCCAGGCAGTACGTGACGTTCTGAAGCCTGCGATAGGCGTAGTGCAACTGCGAACACTTCGACGGGTCGTATCGTGTATCAGAAATCAGCTGCAGAAACACTTGCTGAACAGCGTCCTCCGCTTTGTGCCAGTTGAAATCAACCATGCGCAGGGCCTTCTTGAAAAGCCATTTCCATACGGTGTTGTTGATAAACGGCTCGAAATGTTGTTGGGTTGAGTTCATGATTTCTCGCCCCTTCCAGCGTTCTGCGATGGTCCTTTTTCGCAGGCGAGAATCTGAACCAGCCGAGAGACTGGAATACCGATCTGAATGTCCCAGCGGGGATCGTTAGGGTTGAGCAACTGGCCACGATTAACACGAGACTTACGACGATTCGACTTCTGAATCATAGAAACACCCTAATCTGAGTGATGTATGTGCGAAGAGAGCCCCGCAGCCTGGGGAACAAGGCCGCAGGGACAGGCAAGAAATAGGCTGTGAACGAGTTACCGACGAAGCAGAACAGAAATCTCGTCCTGAACTTTCTGGACGGCTTCCTTGTCGCTGAAGACACCTTGAACAACTACTCGAATGTCACTGCGTCCATTCATGTGGATGACACGCGTGTCATTTCTTGAAACATTCAGCTTCGGCTTGTCGCTTTGTCCCTTTTTCAGCGGTTTAATGTGAATCGCCCAAAATTCTGGAGACCGGTTCAGTTGCATCTCTCGATGATTGAAGTCTCGGGCTTCCTTCCGGGCCGCACAGTTGAACATCGATTCGCTGGCGTCAGGCGGAACGTCATATTCATCTTGTGGAATCCAGTTCGCCGACCGCATCACTCGCATGACGGCATAACCTGATTTGTTCTGTCGACTGATTACGACGTGCCAAGAATGGGCCCGGCTGGATTCAATCATCGAATAGCGGTTCAACTCGCACGCCAATGCAGCTGCTGTGTCGTAAGGCATTCCCAGTGAGCAATGTGGCGGAAGGCTGGTTGGTCCATTCGGAACCCACGTTGACTCCGGATTCCGGATGATCAAGACTCGCGAATCCGGTGGAGTCTCCGGCAGCATTTCCAGTTCGTCAGGTTGGACTGTCGAAAGAGAAACCAAAGGATCAGTGACGGGACGTAAAAGTGTGCTTTTGGCGCCAGTGGCAGGATGGGGATAGATCGCTTGGGCATTTTCCGAAGCGAGCTGGCCGTTTGACTCTTGATGAACGTGGCTAATCATGCGAAAATACTTTCAGCTGGGCCTGCCGTTGCCCTGAGAAAGTTCCGGCAGGCTTGGTAACAGAGAGCCGGTTGCACCATGCGACCGGCTTTTTTCTTTCACGCATCGACCATATCGGCAACGGCCTGCAAATCTTCCAGATGCTGGGCAGTGGCCTGAATCTGTGACTGAGTTGGTAAGGGATAGTCTTTGAGCTCTTTGACTGTATCCAGGCACTCGGACAACTCGTCTTTCAGGTCGACCAGTTCTCGGGCGGCTTCAACGTAGCGTTCCAGTCTGGCAACCTCTTCCTCTGTTGGGATCATGCAAATCTCCAAAAAGAAAACCCTGAACATCCGGGGACAAGCCGAATGGTCAGGGTGTGGAACCGAGCACATAGCCCGGAGATTCTGATTGTCATGTGTCAGTGATTCTTGTCCAATCATCCGACACTGTGGCTACAAGATTACGTCAGTGTGCCGTCGGTTGTCAAGTGGAAACATTGTAGCCACACTGACGCATATGACAGAAGAATCACAAAGCATGGATGGAGAGTTTCGTGGCCGCTGCACCCACGAACAAAAACGCCGTTGGGAACAGGCCGCCAAGCTGGCGAAGCGGTCGCTCAGCGATTGGTTGCGGATTATTGCGGATGACGCAGCTGAACAGGCCTTGGAGAGATCGCAGGAAAAGCCCAAAAAGAAATCATGATCGTTGGGAAAAGTCCTCGAATTCTCAATTTCTCCGACGGCCACTTCTCAGGGAAACGATCGTATGAAACGCGACATGAATCTAGTTCGTTCGCTCCTGCTAATGATTGAAGCAGACGAATCGCAGCATGGATTGGAAACCGAAGGGCTGGAAATTGAAGGGTGGAACTCGGAACAGATTCACCACCATGCCCTCATCCTTCTCGACGCAGGTTTCATCACTGCATGGGATGTAAGCACGCAGGGAGGCGACTGCTTATGCATCCAGAGATTGACATGGGCTGGTCATGAGTTTCTCGATGTAGCCCGTGAGCCCACTCGATGGCAAAAAGCGATGTCGCTTGCCCAAAATGCAGGAGGAGTATCCCTACCCGTTCTTCAGGGACTGCTTACGCAGTTGCTCAGCAAAAGCATGGGCATTTAACAAAAGCGTGGATCGATAATTCTCTGCGATCGAACTGTATTGGTTTCGCTTCAGAGTAATTTGTGCCACTGGTGTTTGAATGCAGCGGAGGTAAAATGCTGTGGCAAGGTTTGATTCGTGTTCACGTGTGCACTATCTTGTGGGAGTGTGGTTGAGCGGGAGGGGTGAATTTTGTCGTTTGGGCAGCACATGGTTGCCGCCACTTGTTCGACTTTAAGAATCAAGCATTCGGCCTCAGTTGTTAAATTTCCGACAGTCCTTTCAAATAGATTGTCGTTTAGTCCGAATATTAACTGGAATTCAGGAAGCGGGCCGTGTCTGAATTCGACTTTTTCGTTCCACGATTTACCGGGAAGCGATTCGACAATCATTCGCTTCCACTGGACGTATTGAGCGACCTAGCGACATTTGAAGACTTCTTGTTCGACGTCGCGAAGTACCAATATCGCTGCAATAATCCCGATTCCACACGATGTCCGCCAAACTTCTGGAGCGGAATGGGGCTGACACTCTCGGAAGTTAAAGAAGGAAGTGCCAAAACTGTACTTAAGCTTGCAACAGCCGCATCACTTCTTTTCCCTGATATTCCAGCACTTAACTATCTGAAATCGGCCCGAGATGCGATTTCGATGGCCATTCATGCCGTCGAGAAGAACGAGCCGCCAACAGATCATATACCAGTCCACTTGCTAAAGCATTTCGAAGGTTTTGGTAAAAGCCTCCGAGAAAAAGAGGCAATGGAGCTTCCACTTCCAGGAGGCACTGCAGTTTCTCACCTGACCAGGGAAACGCGAAAAAAGCTTTTGCTGGTTTCTGAGCAAGTGAAAACATATACCGAAAACGCAACTGTTTTCGGTCATGTTTCAGAAGTCGACCAGAAACGCGAGTCCTTTGAAATTCTCACCATTTTCGGAAATACCGTTAGTGGTAGAATTGAAGAAGAACACCGGATGTTATTGGTCGATGCTCTAAGAGATTTCAAGTCCAGACTGCCAGTTCGCATCGATGGAGTGGGAGTTTTTAATAGAACTGGAAAGCTGAAAGAGCTGAAGAGTGTGACTCACATGTCAGTCATTGATCCGCTCGACATTTCAATGAGAATCGCGGAACTCAAGTCGCTTCAAGCGGGGTGGCTGGATGGTGTGGGCGAATCTTTAGACGCAGATGGACTGGATTGGCTAGAGGATTCCCTTATTGCAGCCTTCACTAACGCACCGATTCCAAAACTGTCTCCTACTGAAGAAGGAGGGGTAATCTGTGAATGGATAGGCCCCGATTCCCATTTTGACGTCGAAATTAATCTTCTCGAGCATTCTGGCGAATGGAGCCTTTTGAATCGTTCAAGTGGAGAATATTTGGAAGGATTGTTTGATCTCGACGATGCTTTTGCTTGGAGGGTGATAGTTCAGATGTCAAAACAATTTAAGGGCCGTGATTGATGACTCCGGAAACCATGCTTCTTAGGCAGATTCATCCTATGTATTTCAGCAAAGATGGGGAGATACTTAGAGGTGCGTTCAAACCTACTAATTCAGACAATGGGTTCTTGTCAGTTTACAATGGAGACATGATTGAACCTGCACCAGCGGTTCATCATTACCGTGAGCAAGGTCGCAAGACAGGCGGGGTAGCTGGAATCACAGTTGAGGAGTGTTCGCGACATCAACTCCCCTGCATTGACGATGGTGTTCCATTCCCAGAGCACGCCACAATAGACTTTTCTAAGAAATCCCCGTCTGAAATGAAGAAGGCATATAAAGAGTTGACTATCTACGCTAACAATCGTGGCCTATTAGCGCAAGTTTAATCGGCAGTAGTCGTGCAGCTTTGCCCTTACCATGCTATTGATACGCAGCTTGGTGTGCAGATCATGCCAGACGCTTCGACGCTCTTTCACTTCCGTCCTGACCGCATCAAGCCTGTTTTCACCGCCGAATTTCCTCCGCAACCTGCTCCGCCCGATCGATTTGCAGTTCCAGTAGAACGTACTGGACGCAGCTGATGACATTGGACAAATCTTGTCCGTTGAGAATGTACCCTGAAGGCCAACGTCCAGATGTGTACAACTCAGCCAGTGCCTCCAGTTGCTCCTGATGGACTTTGAAGGAACTGAGTCGCGTTGTTTGTGAAGATTGCAAGTCCTTTTTGATATCGAGAGTTTCCGTCAGCAGTTGCTGCAATTCTTCGAGCGTTTTCGTGGCCATGGAAGCTCTTTCTGTTAGCCTTCGAGTGTCTGGAAAATCTGTTTCAGGAGTTCGACCTGCTCATCTGCCTTCCGCCGAGCTTCTTTGTATTCCTCCAAGAGCTGCTCATCGATCTTTCCAGGCCCCGACATTCCGAACATTGCTTCCTGCGCTGATCGTGTCGACAGTGTGCTAGGCTCTTTCTGCTCGTCGATCCTTGCCTTCAGGTCATCAGCACGAGACCGCAGGCTCTGGGAGTAACCGGCAACGACGTCGAATGCTTCGGAGTCGTATCCGCCTTCCTGCAGTTTCTTAATCTGGTCTTCCGTAGTGGCGTCGCTG
>JBEBTF010000260.1:0-5433 GCA_040393865.1 Planctomicrobium piriforme
GAGTTCTCTGCCCAGGCAGGAGTCGATTCCTGAGTGAACTCGACGACAACGTCGCTGCCTGTCCAGGCCACGGCTCGCCAGATGGCTGCTGCTGTGCGTTGTCCTTTTGTGTTGTATGCGGAACCAGTTGGCGGGAATGACAGTCCGGTCGGAACAGGGACAACCACAAACTGAAGGTCGCGCCCTGCCAGTTTGGAAAGTTGCTGGCGAAATGAATTGATCTCCTGCATTTGCCGAGCAGCATTTGCTTTCTCTGTCTCTGGCACCGTAATCAAAATTCGTGGTGCAGAGGCCAAGGGGCCCTGATTGGTGAAAACACTGGCATCACCAATCGCGATCAGAGGAACGCCTTCATCGCGGCGGCCAATTTCCACCTGAACACTTCCATCCCAATTCGCCACTGCTGGAGGGGATTCACTTCCAGTTGCCGAAACAACAGAAAGTGCAAGTACCAGCATCCAGACAGGCACATAGCGGCAGGTTCTCAAGGATGGCTCGAACGCCATTGAATTCTCCAGTCGAGACAACTTAGGGGATCATGAACACAGGCATCAGTGTCGCGCGACGATGACTATTTGGCGGGCTGAGCGGGTGCTGGTTCTGTTGCAGGTGGTCGAGTTGATTGTGCTGCAGCCTGTCGCATTGCCTCAAGGTATTGAGTCGTTTCGTCTTTCTCTTCGACGCCCGGAGGAGCCATGTAAATGAACTGGCCGTCCGGCACTGGCTGGTCCAGCATGACGTTGGAGAATTCAACGGTAATCAATGGCCGTAACGAATTCGGGTCGTTCCCAGTCCGTTTCAGGTACAGGAACTTTTCTGGAAACAGGGTGTCTTTTTCGAGGTAGATGCGAACGATGTCCGGCAGAAAGTTTTCGACCTGCCCTGCAGCACTTCCCAGTCCCATGACCAGTTGCTCTTTACGATCAGGACGCAGGCGACCTTGAATGACGAGATAATCGCGTCCATCCACTGTCTGAGTCCGAATGGGGGACAGGATCAGCGTGCGTTCCAGCATGGCCAAAATTGCCGGGATTCCTCCGATTCCGACTTCTGCTTCCAGAAGTGCGTCGGAGAGATCTGCCATCGGATTCGCATCCTTGATTCCGAGTGCTTCCCTGCGAATCCGCTGGATATCCCGTCTGGTGAGTTCGATCTCAGGTTGGGCGACTCCGGCGACCTTCTCGTTGGCAGGGGCGATCTGACGGCGTGTATGCAGCAATTGGCCGTCGCAAACTTCTAAAAATTCCCCCTGAAGATCTCCGAGAGCGATCTGATATTGAAAGCGATACCGGAACCCGGCGGCAGCCAGATACGAACCGCTTGATTTGACCCGTTGTGGTCCAATGGAAATGACCTGAGACATCTGCGCCTGAATTGAACGTCGTTCGAACAGGCGGTTTCTGGCTTGTCTCAACAGTTCGACCGCCTCTGGGTCGGAAACGGCGGATTCGGCATCGGATGCAGGCGCTTCAGCCTCGGTTTTGGCCTGTGTGTCGCCCTTAACCTCTTGCCACGCAAGGACTCCCGTTGCAAATACCCCCAAAAGGGCCAGCATCAGTCCCGCGACGGTCAGTGTTGTTAGTTTGTTCATGTTGTCCTGAAGGTGCCGGATTTGCCAAAGATTGGTGCCTTGTCAATCCGAAAACAGAGATGGCCGAAGAATCGTTTCGTTAAATGCGTGATGCCTGCGGGAACAACCTCAAGCAGTACATGCCGTCGCGGCCCGGTCGGTTGGATTTTAGCCAGTCACGGAAAGATTGGTCGACCGCAATCCGGAGCGAATCACCGGGACCACAAGGAAGAGGAAAAGCGATGAGACTGTATTTCCTGGCACTGGGCACCTTGCTCATCGTCTGCGTGGGCTGCGCCGCCGATGGACAGCAGGCGTTGAAGAAGAATGAGTACCATGCACCCCCAGCGCAAATGCTGGCACAGCCTGGCCCTATGGTGGGCGGCCCAGGTCCGGGTGTGATGGGACCACATGTGACCTTGGCGTCACATCAAGCACCGGCAGCCTGCCCACCGGGTGCGGGCATGAATATGCCGATGAACGTCCCAGGCGGATTCGGAATGATTCCAAATGGCCCACCACGTACTTCTCAGGTTCGATTTCTCGGGCCAGAGGGGATGGCAATTGGCTGGCAGATCGGGCCATCATTCGCTGAGAACCAGCTGATCGCTCCAGATCGCTACAACTTTGCACAGGGAGCGACTTACCGCCTGAAACTGGCTGGAATCCCAGGTCGCGAAGGTCTGACTGTCTATCCTTCTCTGCACGTGTATCCAGTGCAGGCTCAGACAGCCGCCTACCTTGAGCACAATGCTCTGCCAATCCGTATTACCGACGAGGACCTCGACCAAATCGAGACCAACAACTTCGTCACCAAAGTGATCTACCTGCCAGACGCACGTTTCCAGGAACTGGCAATTGCCGGGGTTGAAGAACTTGTTTCTACCCGCCTTGGCCCAGGCCTCGATCCAGTTGCTGAAGCAGATCGTCGCGGAACCATCATGGCTGTCCTTCGCATGGGGAACATGAACCTCGAAGTTCCAGGTTCACAGGCTCTGCTGATGGGACAGAACGGTCAAGGCCAGCAGATTCGTCTGGTCAACGGTGAACAAGGGCAGTTTGTTGCTCCAGTTCCTGTGAGCGGCCACCTCGACTCAACACTGGGAAGCGGTGTTCCAGGTGACATGATGATGGGCGGCCCAGCTGGCCCAGGTCGTCCACCATACGATCCAATCGTCGGTATGAACGGAGTTCCAATGTACGGTTACCCAACCGTCGGAACACCAATCGGACTTCCAGGACCTCCACACATTCCACTGGGACGTCCAGCCGGCCTGAAATCGCACACCATGCGAAACACCACGGACTACAACATTCCAAAGCCTGTTGACCACATGCTGATCGATGTCCGTCACGAGCCAGGTCTGAGCCTGCCTGAACCTGTCCGCTACATGCAGTACACCGAGAAACATCCGGTCTACCAGCAAGGCGAGACTTCAATGCCAGCTTGGGCAGTGCCAGCTCAGTAATGAATTGTTGATTCTGGTCAGCCGGGTTCGTCCCGGCTGACCTTATTGACACTGTCTCCCTCACGTCTGTGATTCATTCTGAAGTGTGCCTGCTCTCAATTCATCAGAGCGTCGCTTTCAAACAAATCTCCTCTCAGAACGTAATCAAAACGATGTTCGAAAAAACTCGCCATCGTCTGTTCCTGAGCCTGTGCGTTGCCGGACTGTTTTCCGCAAACACGTTACAGGCGGAAGAGCGTTATACACTCCTCGATCATCGCGGGCCGACCGGGATGGCTGGGCGTTGGAGTGCATTGACCAGACCGGGAATCGCCGGTTCGCCACAACCTGTGCGGATCAGCTTGCCTGGTGCGGGGAAGATCACATTCTTCACGCTTTCTCAGCAGGGGCAGATTCAGATCGACCAGAATTCTCCGGCATTGGCGGGAATGGGCGTCGGTTACGTTTATCGGGTGTGCATCAGCGATATGCCGGAGTACCCCGGTGTTCGGCTTTATCCAACGATCGAAGTGCTGGACCGGTTGCATCCTCCCGTCGGGAAAGAACTCGAGTTCCCAATCCCGATTCAGATCACTGCTGAAGAAATTGAAACAGTGATGCAGGATCGAATGGTGACCAAAGTGGTCTATCTGGAGCAGCCGGATATTGCGTTTCCGGTGGTTCAGGAAGGGGGAGCTCGCATCGAGAATCTCCCTCCGACTTCAAACTTGATTGAAGCAGCCGATCGGCGCGGGCGGCCAATGGCAATCGTAAGAATCGGGGGACGAATCCCATCTGCGAATGCAACAACGGATGAGTTCTTCTCCGGATCGCCTTTGCAAATTCTTCGTCCATAAAACTGGTTCGGTCTCTCAAGTGGCCGCACACCAGCAACACCAGATCATTACGAACATTGCTCTGGTGAACTGAACTGCTGAATCTCTGTCATATGGATTCGGCTGAACTTTTCGGGAAACGGACCATGGCAACTCGACCAACAAAATTTTCTGCTCGTCATCAGAATATGCATTGGCGCCATGCTGCGGCAGTGGGGTTGTTGTTGTGCAGCACCTCCTGTAGTTCCGCAGGTAAGTACGCTTACAATCCGTTTGCTTCGAAAGAGTCAGCAGTTGCAACTGCGACAGTGAAGCCTGCCGACAAGTTGGCGAAAACAGAGACCGCTGGGCAGGCTCGGATTGCCAATCGAAATGACAGCCAGCAACAGCAGGTTGCTGCGACAGCCAGCAAACAGAACGAAGCTCTCTCCCGAATTTCAAAAGGGGAAGATCCATTCGCCGTCATTCCAAGTTCATCGAAGGTTGAGCAGGTCTCTGCCGAGATGCCAGTTCAGGAGCGACGTGCCGCTGCGTTCCCTGAGGGAGCGACGATCAGCCACAAAGCGGAACCTCGCGAAGCTGTCTCCGCAACTGCACTACCGCCAACGGGAATGCCACCGGCAGGCTATGCTTCAAACGGAGGAGCACCTCAACAGTATCCGCCAGTGGCCACAGTCCCAATTGAAGCATGTCCTCCAGGGACTGCACCTTGGGCATTGAATCCATACCCAGGGCCAGGTTCACGCGCTGATGAGTATGTGCGTGACGGCGGGGATAACGGGCTCCCGGTGCACTACGAAGGTTCGTATCGCGCTGGTCTTGAAGTCGAAGACACTGTTGCCGAGTACATGGATGAAACTGGGAAAGTTCGTCTGAAACCAAGTACTCAGGCGGCGATTTACGCTCCACGCTTTGGAGAAGTCCGTTCTGCCACCCTTCCCAAAGAAGACATGGCTGTTGCAAAAGCAGCAGGGCATCAGGATGGGCGGTCAGTTGCTGGCTTGAATACCAAACAAGTCATCAGCGAGGAGGTTCAGCGTGATGAACCGCTGGGAATGCAGACTCGTACAAGAGCCAGCGGGTTGAGAGCACGTGTTTCCGACGATCAACTGGATAAGGCAATCGGTGCACAGAACCATGTGAAACTGGTGAATGCCTTCGAAGATATCCGCTTCCTGCAGGAAGGACGCTTCGAGCGAATTACGACAGCGTCGCTTGGGCTGAGTGTCGCTGCCGCCAAAGAATGGGCCGATGGGCGTCGTCCGATTGTCGTTGCTCAGGACGTGAAGGGCGATCTGGTGCAGGGAGTCTTCTCTGTACAGGACTTCACTGGTTCAGAAGATCGTCGTACGCCGGGTGAGTTGAAGCTCGTCAAGGTTGCAGACAAATCGGCTGCCCACCCAGGGGAGATTGTGACGTTCACCATTCGCTTTGATAACGTTGGCGAACGCGATCTGCTGAAGCTCCGAGTGATCGACAACCTGTCACCACGGCTTGAGTTTGTGGAAGGTTCGATTCAAGCGAGCATGGACGGCAAAATTGATGTGACCGATAACGGTCAAGGCAGCAAGCTGTTGAC
>JBEBTF010000261.1:0-5415 GCA_040393865.1 Planctomicrobium piriforme
TCCTTTCCCGAGGAGCCAAGCCATGGATGGCAGTATCCAACTTACAGCCCAGGAACGCAAGATGCTTTTGCAGGCTTACCGCTCCGGCCGCAATGGTCGGATCTCCCGCAGAGCTCATGTGGTGCTGCTCAGAGAAAAAGGCCTGAGCTGGCAGCAGATCAAGGAGGTGCTGTTTTGCAGTTTCGATCTCATCTCGCAGATGCTCAAGGCATTTGCGCAGGGGAGAGTCTTGGGCATTCTGGAACAGCAGGCCGCTTGGTGCTTCGCCTTCCACGTTAATCAACTCCGTCATCAGGCATAAAACGCTCCGTCGCTTTGAGGGACAACGATGGGTATGCTGCTGTCATTGGTTATGATATGCCATGTTCGGATTCTTGAGAGACGGATTGAGAGTCGTAACCCTGTGTGTATCTGAAGATTGAACTTCCTGTTGGTTTTGTTCCGTTTTCCCCGAGTTACTGTCTAAGAATTGATAACGAGGCAACATGACCAGTCGATCAGAGTCCGATCAGTTGCGAGAAACTGAGTCGCGATCGCCTCAGACATCTGCCGGGAGCACTCAACTTCTCGGGAAGTGGTGGGAGCGTCGGTATACCGTAATTGCGATTATTACGGTTCTGTGTATCGCTGTTTATCTGCTGTTGCGATTTGCATTTGGTTTTCCAGAACCTTCTGCTCGATGGCCTCTTTGGACTGCATTAGTGGTGGGAGGGGTTCCGCTTGTTGTTGAATTGATTCTCCGGATGTTTCAGTTCGAATTCGGATCGGACTTACTCGCAGGGATTTCAATTGTCACAGCGGTACTGCTTGGTGAGTACCTGGCAGGAACAGTTGTTGTGCTCATGTTGTCAGGCGGTGCCGCTCTGGAGGCATTTGCTGTTCGTAAGGCTTCGTCTGTCCTTGACGCACTGGCTCGTCGCATGCCCTCTCTGGCGCACCTTAAAGGAGAATCAGGGATGACGGATATCCCGGTGCGGGAGATTAAGGTGGGCGACGTGCTAGTGGTGTTCCCTCACGAAGTCTGCCCTGTCGACGGCGTGGTGGTTGAGGGGCGAGGCAGCATGGATGAAGCCTATCTGACTGGGGAACCTTATCGGGTTTCGAAGTCCATTGGTTCGGACGTGCTTTCCGGAGCGATTAATGGGGAAGCGGCAATCAGTATCAAGGCCGTGCGATTGCCTGTTGATTCGCGTTATGCCCGGATTATGCAGGTGATGCAGCAATCGCAGCAACAACGTCCTCGACTGCGAAGATTGGGAGACCAGTTGGGAGCGTTCTATACGCCACTCGCTGTCGTTATTGCTCTTGCGGCATGGTTGCTTTCTGGTGAAGTGATTCGATTTCTGGCGGTCCTGGTGATTGCAACCCCATGCCCCTTGTTGATTGCGATTCCAGTGGCAATCATCGGAGCAATTTCTCTCGCGGCTCGTCACAGTATTGTGATTCGTGATCCTGCTGTGCTGGAACGAATTGGCAATTGCCGCACGATGATCTTTGATAAGACTGGGACGTTGACCTACGGCGAACCAAAACTTATTGAGCAGCACGTTGATACAGATCTTGGGACTCGGGAGACGCTGCGGTTAGCGGCAAGTCTGGAGCAATATTCGAAGCATCCGCTGGCAGTCGCTGTGATTGAAGCAGCCAAGGACATGCAGCTCAATCTGCTTCCCGTTGAGCGTGTGGAAGAACATCCCGGTGAAGGCTTACGGGGGATTGTTGATGGGCATTCCGTTCAGGTGACGAGTGCGAAGAAACTCTTGTTGGAGCAGCCAGATGTCCAAGCCAAGCTGCCTCCGAAGACTGGGGGATTGGAGTGCGTGATCGTCGTCGACGGTCGTTACGCAGCAACCTACAGATTCCGTGATGAACCGAGGGCTGAAGGGGAGGCGTTTGTTAAACACCTGGCGCCGATGCATGGCTTCAGAAAGGTTATGCTCGTTTCTGGAGATCGCCTTTCCGAAGTGGAGTATCTGGGAAGTCGCGTTGGTATTACGGAATTATATGCAAACAAAAGTCCGGAAGAAAAAGTTGCGATTGTTCGTGCAGAAACAGCCCGTAATCCAACAGTGTATGTCGGTGACGGTATTAACGACGCTCCTGCGATGGTTTCCGCAACTGTCGGATTGGCGATGGGACAACGTAGCGAGGTGACGACCGAGGCTGCCGGTGCGGTTCTGATGGACAACAAGCTGGGGCGAGTTGACGAGTTGTTGCATATCGGGAAACGGATGCGAAGGATTGCCCTGCAGAGTGCAGTTGGTGGCATGGTATTGAGCGTTGTAGGCATGTTGCTGGCTGCCTTTGGATTCCTTTCTCCAATTGCAGGTGCCATCTCGCAAGAAATTATTGACGTTGCAGCTGTGCTAAATGCACTGCGTGCGACATGGACCCGCGAAAATTTGACAGATTACGACCACCACTCCTGATTCCGTAAAAGAGAGAAGATGCTGAACAACGGTCCTGTTAGTTGGGTTTGTTGTTCAGCTTTTGGAATTTGAACACAACGCTTCAGAGTGGTTTTGGTGCGAAGTTCTCGCCAATCTCGCTCTTGATTCCTGGGATTACGACCTCGTTGTAGAACTTCTTCCAATTCTCGTTGGACTGCAGCGTCGGTTCTTCCTTGCGAAGACGTCTTAGCATGTCTCGATCGTATTTTTCAGGATCTTGAATCTTGTTCCAGACGTCGAGGGTCAGTTTCACCTGAGAAAGGTCTGGAACTGGTTCCTGATTTAATTCAATTGGTTTATTGCCGCACCCAATTTGCCATGCGAGTAACGCAGTCAGGCAAAGTCTGTGCGTAAGATATCGCACCCTTATTTCTCCTTAATTAAAAGGAATATTATCATACGTCTTTATGAGAGATGCTGATGAATAATGACTCGCCGCCTCAAGGAGAGTTCCAATGGTAGCGGCGAGTTTTTATGCTTTGAGGATAGTTCAGTTTCTCACCACTTTATTTCGAGGATCGGAACCGGACTCCCTTTCTCTGGTCACCAGTTCACAATTTCGTTTCCAGCACGAGTCGACAGACTACGGTAGAGGTTATTGTCGATGTTCTGTGCGAAGAAGTGAACTGAGCCATCCATCATCAGGAAGTGAGCTCCACCAGGGTGTTCACTGCGGAAGGCTCCTATCGGCGCAGACGTGTGATTGTGAATGTTGAATGCGTGCAGTGTTGTCCCGGCAGAATACATGTATCCATATGACCAGACGGCTCCCATTGAAGTCGATGGAGTTCCGGTTGGAGAGAAGTCGGTTTCGCCAAGCCCAAATGTGTTAGATGTGCCGTCTGTGATGTCCGCAATCTTGCGATACTGCTTATTGGGACTGCTGTTGGTTGTACCGGAAGCAGTCAGTTTTAATGGTGTGATTGCTCCATCAAAAGCTGGTTCAGGAGTTGGGGGATAAGCATAATTTGCAGCGTCAATTGTGCCTGAACTGAATATATAGCTACAAGGTGCACGTTCTTCTGTTCCCCCGAGTGGTCCGCTGGGCATGGACATGGTTGGGCAAAGCAGGGTGTCAATCGTGAGCTTCTGGAGACTTGCATTTGAGTACCCATCGCCGTCTGTATCGACAGCGCTGTTGCGTGCAAGTTTCGAGTCCCAGCGACGGGCGACGGCGTCGTCTTCGAGATATGGAAACAGTGGGATAAACCCAGTGTTGTGTGATGCAATAGGAGTTCGTGACTCGGCAGCGGCGTTCGCCAGTTCCACCTCGTCATAGTTCTTGATCGATGCAGGGAAGTGCAGGTGCGTGTCGTGGAACATATGAATCGCGAGCCCGATCTGCTTCATGTTGTTCTTGCATTGGCTGCGTCTGGCCGCTTCTCTGGCTTGTTGGACCGCAGGAAGAAGCAGAGCGATCAAAATTGCGATAATTGCAATAACAACCAGCAGTTCGATGAGCGTAAATCCCCTGCGTGTTGTTCTATTGTGTGCGAGTGACTGTCTGGCCCGACGATTTGAAGTTGTAATTTTCATTTCCTCATTCCTGTCAATTTGTTTGGCTGTGTTATTCACGAACAAACGAATTGAGATGAGATGCGTGAGGGTGACATCGCTGCAGTTCATAAGGAGCAATGCAGAAACGATCACCAATGGAGTTCTGGGGGAAGCGTGTCTACTTCAGGAACGCCTGGGACGCTGATCTGAACCGGTCTGGCCGGTACTCCGTCGAACTTCTCTTGGACACTTTGGCAGAGAAGGGCAACAAATTTTGCTGCAGATCGATGGAGCTGAGCTGTGTTCAGATGGTGCGTCGGAAGGACAAACTTCCGGAAGGGGGATTCCCGTGCGAACAAAATCCGCAAGGGTCTCTCACGTCTGACAGCATCACCTCAGCAATCGCGGCCTGCCTGGAAGATCTCGGTGGGCTGGCTTAGCCAAGAGGAAACTGAGACTCAGTCTCAATGTGTTGATTTGATATCTGAAAAGAGACGGAATAGCAAGCGGTGAGACGGCAGAATTCTTGTTTAAGCGTGCGGAGGGGGAGTTGTCGCTGTCTCTAAGTCCTTCTGGAAATGATAATTGCGTCTTGATGTGTTTCTTGTCTGGCTGTCTTTGGGGATCGGGTGCGAAGCCTCGTAATACGCTGTGGATGAATTTGGAAATATGAGCAAAGGACGCAATCGCAGTATCTGGCGGAATTTTGTGGGGGATCTCACGGACCAGAAATTTCGGCTGTGCAGTGAGATCAATGGGAACCAAAACGGGGAGGACTATCGGATTTCGCCGAAGGCATCGGGGCAAGGCGGGTTCGGATTCATTAGGAAGACAAATTCCGTTGTCGGTGGAGCAGTTGGCGTTTCTAATCGCGTTCACGTTTGGATTGACCGTCTCTCGCTTTGAGATGTGTCGTGAATTGTCGCTCGAAGAAGTGAATGCCCTTTGAGACGTACTATCTCCAAGCGGGCCTGATCTCAGACGCGGAGGGGCTCGAATTTGCAAGGACCTGCGTGGGTCCGTGCATCTGCGTTCAGAAATCGCCCGCCGGCCTCCGCCCTTGCCGCAAGTTGTCTCGCAATCCGAATCACTCGGTGCTCATTTATGGTCGCAGGCGATTCTGGTTGCAAACAAAGACCGTTGCTCGCGTATCCATACCTTGTCTATTTTCCAACCGATGGGTTTAAACTCCTTGCTTTAAGGCGAAACCTTCAGGAACCGTGTGGTAAATCGCATTGGGGTGAATGAGAAAGGGCATTTTGGGCATCAGATTCAAACTGCCCCCCCCAGAAACAGTTCAACTTCAATTTGTGTGAACGATAGGAGTTCCAGTCCGTAGCTTACGCCCCGAGCCCACCGGCTTCAGCTGGTAGGCCACGTTAGAGTGCTCATGCATTGGCTGATGTGTTGATTAAATTGCAAGAAAACGTATTTGCGTGATGATTTATTTTCGAGGAAATTAAAGATG
>JBEBTF010000262.1:0-5329 GCA_040393865.1 Planctomicrobium piriforme
TAGAGCAGTTTGCTCTACCGAGTGCCCGCGCAGCGGCCGTTTCGATTGATGAAATGCGACTTGCCGCGTGGCGGAAGCGTGGAAATGATTTCGCAAGGTGCTCTATGTCCACATCAGCCAGAGGATCCCGATGGTCGTCGTCAGAAGCGTGAGGATGATGCCGACTTTCAGGTATTCAAAAAAGCCGACGATGATCCCTGCCCGTCTCGCTGTTTCCACAACGATCAGATTCGCCACTGATCCGAGAAGTGTCAGATTCCCTGCAAAAGTGCTGGACATCGCCAGCGTCAACCAGCCGGTGACAGGATCATCGAGTGATGGGATCAGTGAACGGAATAAAAGCACTGCGGGGACATTCGATACCAGATTGGAAAGTGCGACTGACATTCCGGACACAACAAGGATGGGAGACGAGAAGCCACTGGCAACTTCATTCATCTTCCAGCTATGGACAACGTTGACTTCGAATGCGCGAACGACAACAAAGAGCCCACCGAACATCAGCAGCAGTGGCCAATCGATTCTTTCATAGTATTTTGAGGTTCGCACTCCGGTACAAAGCGTGACTGCTGCAGCCCCGAGGGCAACAACCGCGATGTGATAACCAGCAAAAAACAGGAACACCGTGATCGCGGTCACAATCAGACTGCGGATCATGAGTTGATGGTGAGGACGGCCGAAGCGTGCCGGAGATGATTGCATTGCCAAGGCCGACGGGACTGTGACAACACTCAGTTCTTTTCTGTAGATCGCGGCGACCAGCAAGAAGTTGATGATCAAGCCCATGATGGCAACTGGCGAAAGCCTCGCTGCGAAATCGAAGTAAGGAATCTCAGAGAGTGAAGCGATGATAATGTTTTGCGGGTTCCCTGTTTCCGTGGCAACCGAGCCAATATTCGATGACGTTGCAAGAGCGATCAGGTAAGGAAGTGGTTTGCGACCGGTTCTCAGGCAAAGCGACAGGACAAGTGGTGTCAGAGCCACGCAGACAACGTCGTTCACCAATAATGCAGAGAGACCGCCAGAGGACAGAGTCACCATCGCCAGCAGCGTATAGGACCCCTTGCATCGAGAGATCACAACATTCGTCATCCAATGGAAGAAGCCGGAGAGTTGCAGCGATCCAACAACGATCATCATTCCTAATAAAAGAAGAATGGTGTCTGGATCGATCGCCAGAGCGGCCTCTTTTAAGGAGATGAACCCGCCGCAGATCATTGCTGCTGCGCCGCAGAGTGCGATTCCTGCCCGATCGACGCGGAGTCCAGGGAACCGTCCTGCTGCCAGACCAAAATAGGTGATCACAAACAGGCAGACCGTTCCCCAATATTGAACTGCTTCCGTCATATTGAGGGGCTCAGAAAGTAACAGCCTGATTGGAGACTGGAATTGTTTGGGGATACAAGTGGTTCTTGCCCGGCGAATTCAATACGAATTCGAGCGTTGGGAGTCAATCGAGCAACGACAATCACTCAATTGAGAGAACGCACTGAGAGAACGCACGGGGGCACTGTGATCTCAATGAACGAGATGAAGTCGGTTCTATGACTCATCCGAGAGGCGTCCGGCGTTCCATTCGTTGTGAAATTGACGTTCGACCGAATCGATATGCCGAATTGAGAGCCGCGACCATTCGAGAAGCAGTTCCGTCGATTCGTATTCCGAGAGCTGCCAGGGATAAGAGCTGGCGTGAATTCGATCCATCAGTAGCTGCATGGTCAGCGCTGCCGCAACGGAAACGTTGTAACTCTCGACAAAGCCGTACATGGGCAGGTGAACCAGATAATCCGCAGCTTCGATCGCAGCTTCTGGGAGACCTTCCTTCTCATTGCCAAAGAGAACTGTGACAGGTCTGTCGATTGGCAGTTCCTGAATCGGTTTGCTGTCTTTGTGTAGAACCGCTGCGGCGACTCGAATTCCCTCTGCTTTCAGCCCAGAGATGCATTCGTGAAGCGCATTGGGGCCATTGTGCTGATGGAGTGAAAGCCACTGCTGACTCCCCAGTGCCACGTCGGGATTGGTTTCAAACTCGTTATAGGTTTCGACGATGTGAACGTGCTGCACCCCCATGGCATCGCAAGTTCGCAGGACCGCGCTTGCGTTGTGCTGCTGGTACAAGTCGACAAGACCAATCCTCAACCAGTGAGTTCGCCACTTCAATACTTCTGCAAAACGCTGGCTGCGCTGTTCAGTAATGAAGGACTGAAGGTAGTTGGCCAGTGCTTTGTCGATGGGGCGGCAAGTCTTTGAAAGCATTTGAAGCGTATCGTTTACGTGAACAGCGTGTTCCGAAGACATCGAGATGTCGGACTCACTGAAATTGCGACCGGGTGAACCAGAGAGCGGTTTCTGCGATCCCTGTGTTGTGATCTCTGTAATAGAGATGCATATGGAGTGAATCACAGCCGCATTAGAGGGTATGGGAAAAGCGACCCCATTGAAATCGTAGTGGAATTCTCCATTAGGGGCCTACAATCCCAGTGTTTTGGTCAAACAGAAAGGCGTTTTGAGATCGTAAGATCAATTGCCGGGGCATCTTGCTCAAAATGTTTGAAAGACGAGAACGCTGAAGGACGGGTGGATTTGATTCAACCTCAACTTTGATTCTCTTGGGGCAAATCGGCAAGGCGTCGTGTGACAATGTGCTTCGAAATGAATCAGTTGCTTTGTTTTGTGTGGGCAGACGTTGTTGCAGCAAATTGATGCACTTTCGGGCCGGGATTGTCTGTTAATTACCGTTTTGGGGCCTTCTGGCTGATTTCTGGGCAAACCATGAGAAAGCATCAAAATGTTTTTGACGTTGTAAGTGACGATTTATCAATGGTTTGAAAATTATCTATAAAAAAGTACCCGAACTGGGCACGGGTAATGCAACTCTTTATTGGGAACCAACTGTCGAGCGGCAGTTAAAAATGAAATCTAACAAAGTGTCGTACGCGACTAAGAATAGTTGATCTGTTTCGCTCCGTGCAGCGTTTAGAGAAGAGTGAGTGGATTTGTCAGTCGGAGCGAGTAACGAAGAACACACGTGTGCCTGAATAAGTGCACACAATTCGTACCTGCGAGCTTGGGGCCAATTCGGACAGCTCGCCAGTGTGATTGGGAGGGACTCACGATGAATTTGAAATATCGAAATCCCGCTATGAAGCAGCTGACGGAACAGCAAAAGCGGTATGCCACACTCGAAAAGCGCGTTGAGCAAATGGACCGCGCTGAATCTTTGTTGAATCAGATTGGTTCAAATCGACTGTATCGTTATCCGGAACTTTGCGAAGCGATTACCGGGTTTCGGACAGAAAAATACCCAGACCTGATTCTCACGACAGAAGAACTGCAGCATGACCTGCCGCTGTTCGTGGAAGAACTCTCTGCAAGTCTCGACTTGGCGGTAGAGAACGCTGGCGAACCAGTTCTGACTGTTGACGAATTGAGCGAGCGTTTCAACGTCTCGACAAAGACGGTGGATCGCTGGAGAAAACGTGGGCTGGTCAGTCGCCGGTTCAAGTTTGGAAATCGTTCTCGTGTTGGCTTTCTGCTCTCCTCTGTGGATCGCTTTGTCAGTGATCACGGTAACGAGATTGAGCGGGGAACCCGATTCACTCAACTGACGGAGGTCGAGCGGATGGAGATCGTTACCAAAGCACGTCGATTGGCGCAGCATGGGGCCTGCCCTGCTGAAGTTGGAAAACGGCTCGCCCGGTGGTTCAAACGATCACCTGAGACGATCCGTTATACACTGAAGCAATACGACTCGGATCATCCTGAAAACGCAGTTTTCCCAACATCCACGTCTCCACTTTCGGATGATCGAAAGCAAGAGATCTACCAGAAGTTCATCAACGGAATGTCTGTTGATGCTCTGGCGACGGAATACTGCCGTACAAGAACCAGTATTTACCGTATCGTCTCGGATATTCGAGCAGAGATGCTTCTGAATACTCCGATCGACTATATGGATAACCCAGAGTTCCACTTGGCAAACGCCGAGAAAACAATTCTTGGCCCACCACCGGAAGTCGAAAAGAAATCCGGGGCAGTGAAAGCTCCTCCAGGATTGCCTCCTTACCTGGCGAGTTTGTACAGCGTTCCGCTGTTGACTCGTGAGGAAGAAGGTTACTACTTCCGCAAAATGAACTACTTGAAGTTCAAAGCGGCAACGTTGCAGAAGGAAGTTCTTGATCGTCGCCCCAAAGCCAAAGAGCTGACCGATATTGAAGCTCTGCTGGAACAGGCAACAGAAGTTAAGAACTTCTTGATCCGCAGTAACCTGCGATTGGTGGTTTCGATCGCCAAGCGTCACATGAAACCGTCGACAAACTTCTTCGAAATGGTCAGTGATGGGAATATGTCCCTGATTCGAGCCATCGAGAAGTTTGACTACAGCAAGGGAAACAAGTTCTCGACATACGCCAGCTGGGCGATCATGAAGAACTATGCCCGGTCAATTCCTGCCGAGCACAAGATTCTTGATCGATTCCGCACTGGCAGCGAAGAGGTCTTCCGTTTCTCTGAAGACGAACGTGGGAGTCAGTTTGCAGATGAAGCTGTGAACTCTCGCCAGCACCAGATGATCATGTCGATCCTCGACAATCTCGATGACCGTGAACGTGCAATTATTGTGCATCGTTACGGGCTCGAACGAGGAAGCGAACCTGAGACTCTGGAACAGGTCGGATCTCGTTTCAACGTGACGAAGGAACGTATCCGCCAGATTGAATCCCGTGCCATGCAGAAGATTCGCAAGATCGCCAGCGACGAAAAGCTGGATATCCCAGGGATCTAATCCAGCTTGGAATCTGTTCTCAAGGCAGATTCCGCCGGATTCTCCGTGTGGCATGACAAGTTTGAGTGAGAGCTGAAGCCTGATCTGCTTCTTGTAGAGGTTTCAGCTCTCTTTTTGTTTATCGCATGTTGCAGCAATTGACGCTGTGCTTGCCGTGGTTAGAATTCCAATTGACTGCACTTCGGGGGCGATCGGATTCGACTGGTTCTCCGCGGGGTATTGGTCGCGTGTCGTGGTTGATCAGTTGGCCACGTAAAAAGCTGATCAAAAAATTAACTGCCAACAACAACAAGCAGTTTGCCTTGGTTGCCTAATTAGGCTTCCCCGTCTGCGGAATCCCCGTCAGAGGAGTCCAAAAGTCGGTTACAAATTCTGACTGGTTTCAGGTCAACGGTCGCTACGCCTGAAACGAGAAAAGTGGTGACCTGGCTGTCGAAGGGTTTGTCGGTTGTCGCGACGACAGCGAGGAGCGGAAGCAATCGTCTACACACGTAGAAGCCGTATTCCAGGGCTCACAGGACGCGGGTTCAATTCCCGCCGCCTCCA
>JBEBTF010000263.1:0-5279 GCA_040393865.1 Planctomicrobium piriforme
GCGATCACAGTGGCGGTTCCAGTCTCATCCTGAAAGTAGACTCGTCCAGCCGCAAAAAGTGGTGATGCCGAGTAGTTTCCGCCGAGGCGTTCTTCCCAGTGCTGGTCTCCGGTCGTTGCGTCCACGCAGCGCGCGATTCCTTTATCGGACACAAAGAACAGCAGGTTGTCGACGAGGAGCAATGACGGAGAGTGTGGGGCCTGTTTGTCGGTTGTCCATTTCAGGTGTGTGTCAGTGACATCGCCGATTCCCGTTGGATCAATTGCCAGAAGTTTAGGTTTCCCGTAACCCGTGCAAATGTAGACGAGTCCGTTGCCATAGACCGGGCGTGGAATCACGGAATATCCTTCGCCATAGCGCAGCCGCCAGATTTCTTCGCCACTGTTCGGAGCATAGGCAATGACGGCTCCACTTCCTGGGCAGATCGCCTGTTCTTGTCCATTGACGGTGATGACAAGGGGAGTGCTGAACGAGAAGCCTCGTTTGACGTCGACATTACGAGCGTGCTTCCATTTCACTTCGCCTGTCTTCTTCGACAACGCAATACAGTACTGCAGATCGGTTCCGTCGCAGCAATAGATCAGATTGTCTCCGGCGAGAGCAGGCGAGCCCCCGTTTCCGTGTTGCGGGGCATAGTCGAGTTTTGTGGACCAGACGATCTCTCCATCCAGTGTCAGGCATCCAGTCCCGTGTGGTCCGAAGTGAACATAAAGCGAATTGCCGTCGAGAATCGGAGTTGGGCTCGCATGGCTGTTCTTCTTGTGCATCTCAACATTTGTTGTGTGCGTGGCGAAATGCTTTTTCCAGAGGATTTTCCCAGTGCTCATCTCGACACAGCAGACTCCCAGATGAATCTCCTTCTCAGGGGCAGGTTTCTCTTCTTTTCCCTTGCTGTCGTCTGAATCGGCTGGCTTTGTTGTGCTTTCTGGAATTTCCTGTGTCTCGGCTGTTGTCAGGTAAATACGCCCGTTCGCGAGCACAGGGGAGGACCATGCGATCCCAGGGATCGGCGTTTTCCAGGTGATGTTGGTGGAGTCATCCCACTTCAATGGAATTTGGGCGTTCACGGCGTGCCCTTGTCCATTTGGCCCTCGAAACTCTGGCCAGTCACCAGCGTCGACTTGTGCGCTGAAGAGAATCATCGCCAGAAAGCCAGCGAGCAGCACGCAGAGCCAGCAGTGCAATACTGATGATCGACGCAGCGAGGCTTGATGCCCGGACCGAGAGTTCGAATCGCTTGCTGTGTGAGACAACGGAAGGCCCTCAATAGGTTGCATGGAAGTGCGTGTGAAAGATGGGCAGGACAACGGTGTATGGAGTCGAAATGCGATCACTGTGAAAATGATGCCACGCCGTTTCGGTTTCTTGAAGTGATTTTTGTTCACGGAATCGCAAAATCCGCAGTTTGTGAGAACTTTGGCTGTGCACAGGATTAACAGTGAATCGTATGCGATGAATTCGCTCTTTGGAGATGACGCCTGTAAACTGCGGCTGCGGTGAACGGTTGATGATCTACACGAAGACCTCTGCGAGGCGGATGAGATGGCAGGTTCAAGTCACGGTGATCAGGAAGAGGACACACTCCGACTTGATCAATTTCTGAAGATCGTGGGCATTGCCGAGACTGGGGGGCATGCCAAGGTCATGATTCAGGGAGGCGAAGTTCAAGTGAATGGTGAGCTGGAAACCCGTCGTCGCCGAAAGTTGCGAGTCGGGGATCTGGTGACTGTTCATGGGGAAACAATCGAAGTCGTTCAGGAATAGATCCGAGTGACGAGTCCATCCTGCGGCCGGGCCGTGGCTTCGGCTTAAATGGTTGCTGTCCATTGACGATTGTTGAAATGTTGGTTGGAATTCCTGACATCAGGCGACGTTGACGATATTGGCGTTGTGACTGTTCTGTGGGGCATCACCAAGAGGAGAAGAATTGATGGCTAAGTGGAAAGCTGTGTGGGCGCTCGCCGCTGCTGTGTTGGCATCGAGTTCTGCAATTTCCGTTCAGGCGGATGTGAAATTGCCATCGATCTTCGGGGCAGGCATGGTGTTGCAACGGGAGATGCCTGTTCCTGTCTGGGGCTGGGCTGATCCCGGCGAACAGGTTTCGGTTCAGTTTCGGGACCAGACAGTTTCGACTCAGGCTGATGACAAAGGCAACTGGTCAGTCAAATTGAAGCCGTTGTCATTGGGAGAAGCGGCTGTTCTGACTGTGAAAGGGAAGAACACAGTCACCTATGACAACGTTCTGGTCGGCGAAGTCTGGGTGTGCAGTGGTCAGTCGAACATGCAGTGGTCGGTGAATGCTGCATTGGATCCAGATCTGGAACGCAAGGCGGCCAACTACCCCCAGATTCGGCTCTTTCAGGTTCCCAATGTCACCGCGACTGAACCGCAGAAAGATGTCAAAGCAAAATGGGTCGTCTGTTCACCAGAAACCGTAGGCAATCATACTGCTGTCGGTTACTTCTTCGGGCGCGAGCTTCATCAGATTCTGGGAGTTCCAGTCGGAGTGGTGCAGACCGCCTGGGGTGGGACTCGTGCTGAAGCATGGACATCCCCTGAGATGATGGCCAAGACGAAAGAATTGCAGCCAATTCTCGATGGCTGGAATGAACTCGTCGATTCTCCTAAAGCTGCCGAGATGTTGAAGAACTACGAAGCTGCCTTGGCGAAGTGGACCGTCAACGCCGAAGCAGCCCGTAAGGCAGGGAAAACTCCTCCAAATCGTCCGACCATGCCGGAAGTAAAGCGGGACTCCCGCCATCATCCAAGCACTCTGTATAACGCAATGATCTCTCCGCTGGTCCCGTTCGCCATTCGTGGGGCGATCTGGTATCAGGGAGAATCGAACGCCAGTCGTGCATACCAGTATCGCACTTTGATGCCAGCGTTGATTCAAAGCTGGCGCGATGTTTGGGGACAGGGCGATTTCCCGTTCTATCAAGTGCAGTTGGCGAACTTCCGTGCTGTTCAGGCAGAGCCTGTTGAAAGCGATTGGGCGGAACTTCGCGAAGCTCAAGACATGGCGAAGAAGGCACTGCCGAACGTTGATGCTGTCTGTATTACCGACATCGGCGCGGCTCTGGACATTCACCCGAAAGATAAGCAGAACGTTGGAAAACGACTCGCACGTCTGGCGTTGGTGGACCTCTATGGAATGAAGGACATCATTCGTCAGGGCCCAACGTTCAAGTCAGTTTCGTTCGAAGGAAACAAGGCGATCGTGAAGTTCGATACTCACGGTTCCCCATTGACCAGTTACTACAAAGATCCGCTGGTCGGATTTGCCCTGGCAGGTGAGGATAAAAAGTGGAGTTGGGCGACTGCAAAAGTCGTTGGAGCCGACACTGTTGAAGTGACGGTCAAAGGTCTCGAAAAACCAGTGGCTGTGCGCTACAACTGGGCAGATAACCCTCAAGGAAATCTCTACAGCGAATCCTACCTTCCAGCTTATCCGTTTCGGACGGACGATTGGCCAGGGATCACTGTCAACAACGTGAAGCCATAGTCGTAATGTGATTGAATCGGCCATGAACCGGACTCAATCGCGAGTTGAACCACATTGATCAGGTGACGGCACAAGATGTTGTGCCGTCACTTTTTTGTGGAACCTTACGAAGTTTCTACCGCAATCACCGGGTGAGGATGCTCCAGTTTCTATTGCAACCCATGTTGAAGTTTGGGGGCTGAAATGGTGACAGCTTTTTGGCTATAAAGGGAAAAGTTTGTGATCTCCAACCACCAACTCAGCGTTGAGTGCGATATTCGCTCGTGGGGTGATGCCGTAAATGGGCTCCTCTCGACTCACCAGAGGTGCGGTGCGCAAACGTCCTGTTGTGAAGCGGTCAGTCAGTTACCTCATAAAGAATTCTGAGACACATAATGAATAATATCGTCGCCTCCGACACGGGGACCAAGACGGAGCAGGGGGTTCTTCTGGTGTCCTACCCGAAGATTGTATTCCTTTATCCATCTTGGTTTGTGTCGATTATTGCAGGGTTGTACCTGTACTTTTTCGGGCATGAAGCGGACCCCGGCAAATTTGACTCCGGCATGGCGACAATGCTGGGCTGGACGTTTTTGATCACACTCGGTTTGAATCTGGTTGTGTTGTCGTTCGACTTTCCGCGGTCAACGTCCTTGCTGCTCTTTGCGGTGATTGCAGTCATTGTTTTGGGATTCGTCCTGTTGATGGTTTACAACCCGAATCTGCTGCCTGCGATTAGCCGATTCCTGCATACCCTGCATCCAATTGCCAATTCGACGTTCTATTTCCTGTTTGCAGGCGCCCTCGGAGCCATTTACATCGCGGTGATGTTCACTGCGAAGATGGATTACTGGGAAGTTCGCCCGAATGAACTGCTTCACCACCATGGGTTCATGAGTGACCTTGAACGTTTCTCGTCACCCAACCTGCGGATTGACAAAGAAATTAAAGACGTTTTTGAATTCGTCCTCCTTCGCTCTGGCCGTTTGATTTTGCACCCAAGTCAGGAACGGAGAGCAATCGTTCTGGACAATGTGTTCTTCATCAATCGCAAAGAGCAGGCGATTACAAAAATGCTCGGCGCACTTCAGGTGCAGGTTCGCAGTGCCGAGTAGTCCCTGTTGGGGTTGTTGGCGGCTCTGTTGCGGATTACCGGATCTGTCGATTTAAGAGACTCTGCAGGCGATGTTGCATGCAAAAGGACTGATCAGAGGAGTCTGAAACTGAGGAATTAAGGCAGTTTCAACGGTGTTTTGACGTGAGCCCGGTGACTTTATTCCGCAATGGAAATGAAGTCCCGGGCTCTCGGTTTTTGAGGAGTCGTGGTTGTGCGATTGGAATATCTGGAATACGTGGCCCCGTTTAATCGCGCCGAGTGTTAGCGGTGTTACTACCGTTGCGGGTATGCCTAGGCGCAAGAATTAACCTGTCTGTGCTGTTGTTTGGAAAATACCGTGTTTCCTTCGGGAAACATCAACACAGGTTGAGCTAGCGTTGTGAGTTGTCCGACGAAGATAAAAAAAGATGATCCTCTGGCGTCACGAAAAGGGACCGGGAAGTCATGCTCGTTCTTAGCCGAAAACAGGATGAAAAAATCATCATCGGTGATTCCATCACCTTGATGGTTGTGTCCATTCAGGGTGACAAGGTCCGACTTGGGATTGAAGCGCCAAAACATGTCAGTATTCACCGTGAAGAAATCTATCAGGTGATCGCGAAAGAACGCGATGACACCGGAAAGAATGATCACAGCCCTTCCAGTGGTGCCCGTTAACACCGGACCAGAGATTCCGGT
>JBEBTF010000264.1:0-5223 GCA_040393865.1 Planctomicrobium piriforme
TCCCATTCATACGGAGACCGTTCTTTGTCTTTGAATTCCCAGACAATGTTCTTCTTGTCGAAGTTTTGTCCGGAGTAGATCTTCGCCCGTGAAGGATGGTGCCCCGACGTGGAAATTACGGCACTCCCTTTGGTCCCATGGGCATAGCTTGCGAACTGCTGCTTGCAGTTCAGCATCGTACGCCCTTCCAGAAACAGCTTCGCTCCGTCTTTGAACGTGTATTCCACGGAATAAGTGTCGAAGTTCTGGTCGACGTAGTCACCGCGATAATGACGCCCACCGGAAGCCTGAGCTTCGACCGGCCAGTCATTCTTCATCCAGCAACTTTCATCGATATTGTGGATGAGAAAGTCGCTGTACGCTCCCCCGCTCGCCCAGAGAAATCCATGGAAGTTGGCGATCTGATACAGCACTTCGGCGATGTCTCCCTGATAGGCTGGAGCAAATGCCGACCCTGTTGGACCGACCATACGATAGGCACGAAGCAGAAAGAGGTCACCAAGTTCACCGTTCTGGATGCGGTCAAACAATTCGCCGCGAGCGCGGCAGTGACGACACATCAGGCCGACGGCACATTTCAGGTTCTTCGCGGATGCTCGGTCCGCCAGTTCAAGCATCTTTCTTGAAGTCGGTCCATCGACGGTGACCGGCTTTTCCATAAAGACGTTGAGTCCCTTTTCAATCGCATACTGAAATTGAACCCAGCGAAATGCCGGTGGAGTCGTCAGAATGACAATATCCCCTGGCTTCAGGCAGTCCATCGCCTGTTTGTATGCTTCAAACCCAATGAAGCGACGCTCTGGTGGAACATCAACGGATTGGGGTTTCTTTTCAAATCGCTTGGTGATTGCACCATGACTGTCTGAAATTCGCTGATCAAAAACATCCGCCATCGCAGTCAGCTTCAGCGGTCCCCCTTCAACACTCAGTGCATCAGCAACAGCTCCACTTCCGCGACCGCCACAACCGACAAGCGCCACATCAATCGTATTGTTCTCGGCCGCATAGGCTCGTGGAGAGACAAGTTGACTGGCAGCCAGAACAGCAGCAACCTGGCCAGAACTTTTCAGCAAATCGCGACGCGTCAACGCAGAAGAAGAATCAAATTGCGGCATCGTATTGATGTCCCTTCTCGGAGGGGGATGTGTTCAGACATCGACGTGACAATGAGGGACGCAGCCCAAACCACTAGCACCGATCTCCGCTGCGCCCGACAACGGTCAACTCAACTATAAACTCTCGCAAATCTGTTTGAAATTTCAACCAAATTCACTGATGCGAATAGTCGCATCTGCCCTTTTTGTAATGTTTACGGAGTCCATTTCGCAGATTCTCCAGTCCCGTGTGGCATGGCTTAGAGCGGTTTGCTCGAGTCTTCGAGACGGCTGATTTCTGCGACGAACTGTTCTCCCCGTTGTTCGTAGTGTGTGAATTCGGAGTGACTCGCACATGCCGGAGACAAGAGAATGACGTCACCTGCCTCAGATTGTGACCATGCCCATTTCACTGCTTCAGTAAGTGAACCTGCACTGGTGATCCAGTTCAGGTCAGATGTTCCCGGTCTCGGACGACGTTTTTCCTGGGCCTGAGCCTGTTCAAATTTTTCGGTCACAAGTTCGCGTAGTCGGGGCCCCGTGTCCCCGATGCAGACAACCCCCTTGACGCTCGCCTGAATCGAGGCAGCCAGACTAGAGAGATCAACCCCTTTATCCTTCCCTCCCACAATCAGAATGACAGGCTGCTGGATGGTCCGAAGTGCCGCAATCGTGGCTTCAGGTGTCGTTGCTTTTGAATCATTAATGAACAACCGTCCGTCGAGTTCTCCGACAGGCTGAAGGCGATGAGGCAATCCGGCAAAGTTCATCAATGGCTCGGCGACCTGTTCAATGGGAAGTTCAAGGCCGACCAGGACCGCAGCAAGTGCCGCAGCGGCATTCATCAGGCCGTGCGGAGACTGCAACGCTGGGGCGAGATCGGAAAGCTCAATCTTCCATCCCCCCTTATGAGTCCGAACAATCAAATGATCTTCACCAACCACGACACCTGGTCGATCGCGCCAGCATTCTTTTCCGTACCAGATCACCTTACCTTCGGTTGGCCATAGCGACAGAGCATCATCATCGGCATTGAAGATCGTCAGGTCATCTGGCGTCTGAAATCCACAGACTGCCTGCTTCGCCTCTTCATACGCCTCAAACGACCCATGCCAGTCGATGTGATTGGGAAAGAGATTTGTCACGATGGCAATATCAGGACGCGGCTGTAACGGGGCAAGCATCTGGAGTTGAAAACTACTCAATTCCAGAACAACCCAATCATCTGGGGTAAGAGTCTCGAGGTCCTCAAGCAAACTGCCGCCGAGGTTTCCTCCAAGCCGAGCCGACAGGCCCGCCGCTCGCAAACACTGATAAATCAACGACGCGGTTGTCGATTTCCCGGTACTGCCAGTGACAACCAGTTTTCGGGCAGGACAATTCCCCCAGAACAACGCAATTTCACTTGTGACGGGCACGCCTGCCTCATGTGCCAGTTGCACATAACGATTGTCAGGTCGCACTGCCGGACTCACAACGACAAGTTCGGTGTCCGTGAATAGCTCTTCCCGATGCTCTCCCAGAACAAGATCTGCTAACTGGGACGTGTCGATCTGCTCAAGACTCGATGCGAGTTGTTCCTCCGTTTGCAGGTCGGTGACAGTCACCAGCGCTCCCTGCTTTTGAAGAAACTGAACAGCTCCAATCCCCCCACCGAAGTGGCCCAGTCCCATCACCGTGACATGACGTCCCAAAAGGTTCATCTCTGCCCGACTTTCAGTAATAAGGAACTCATCCGAATTGAAACCAAGACCTCAATCTGTTTCCATATTTTTACCTTGACGCCGCGTCAGCAGGTTTCACCTCAGTGTCCGCAGCTGGAACTTGCTTCTTAAAAAAATCGCCGATCCTGGTTTCCTTCTTTGCGAAGATCATCAATTCCGTCTGCGGGTCCTCAGCGTTGTTCGCGTCCCCAACGATCTTCCAGATTTCACTTCCGGAATCCAGTTCAATCTGCTCGACGATCGGTGCTTCTTTTTGAGTCGAAATGAGAATGACATGCCCGTCTTTCAGCGAAAGGGTTTTATCTCCCACCTTGATGGTCCCTGTATCACTTCCAGAGATGCTCCCCAAATCCACCTCGGCAGTCACCTTTTTCGAGCCATCGGCATTTTTCAGATTTGAGAGATACCGATGTTTTCCAAGAGAGGACTCTTTGCTTCCCGTTCCTTCTGTCAGGTCCGACCAGATGACCACTTTAACTGGCGCCTGTCCTGAAACGGGAATGTCGAGAAACTCAACAGACCCCTGATGAATCCCGGGGATGGAGCCAGCGTCCGACCAGCGAGCGACCCACATGGATGTGCTCGCTCCCCCTTGAGGCGCACATCCAGATACACCAATAACAATCAGACAGGCGGCAAAAAGACCCGTTCTCATGATGGCCTCGCATTGAAAAGAAATGAATACAGATCACAGAATTGCGATACTCGATAAATCAGAATGTCATTGTATTCATCACAAATTGCAATGGCTGAACGACGATACAGAGCGATGATCATAAACAAAACACAGTTCATGGGCTCCAATTACGGCGATTTTTAATTCAGTCGTTATGGAAGCTTTAGTGTCTGTCTCAGGTTGCCTATGATACATGAGAGACGATCTCAACCGTTCCTGAGTGTTACTGAATTGGAGAGTTCAACTGATGGCCACCGCCACGGAAATGTATGATGCCGCAACGGCACTCAAAAGCGCCGGCGATCTCGAGGGGGCTGTTGCCAAATTGCTGGAACTGGCAGAACTGTACCCGGACCATTCCGATACCCGTTCCGCTCTGGCAGTCTATCTTCAACGCCTCGGACGATTCGAAGAAGCGATTGAACACGCGAAGAAAGTCTGCGAACTCGCTCCGAACGATCCATTTTCCTTTACGCAGCTTTCTGTCGTCTACGTGAAGTGCGGCAAAATCCCAGAAGCGGAAGACGCCAAAGCTCGGGCACACATGGCCCAGATGAACGCAAATCGCTAAAGCCGTTTGCTCTTCAATTATGGCCGCGAAACGCGACAGAGAATCCAGGGGGAGTCCGATCTTAAATCGGGCTCCCCTTTTCGTTCCTGATCGATGAGATTTTGTCTCAGGTCTGATTGGTCCAGTTGATGAGCTGCTTCAGAACTTCGGCAGCGCGACCACTATCGATTGCTTTTGCAGCGAGTTGAACCCCTTCCGCAGGAGTCGATGCTGCTCCCTGGCAAATTAATGCTGTCGCAGCATTCGCCAGAACGATGTCGCGTGCCGGCCCCGGGGCTCCATTAAGCAAGCCCTTGATTAACTCAGCACTTTCCTCTTTGGAATTGATCGACAAGTCCTCAGGTCGGCATTCAGGAAGCCCGAAGTCACTCGCCGTCCATTCAAGTTGTTCCACCTGACCGGATGTGATCGACCAAACGTGTGTGGTTCCCCACAACGCGACTTCATCAAGTTGACCGTTCCCACAGACAACCATCGCCCGTTTCACATCCAAGCGACTCACCGCTCCAGCGATCTTGGCAGCGTATTCATTCGTAGAGGCTCCAATCAGTTGAAACTCGGCTCTCGCCGGATTGGTCAGTGGACCGAGCAGATTGAAGATCGTGCGAAAGCCAAGACGCTGCCGGATGGGTGCAACAAACTTCATCGCAGCATGAAAGGTCCTCGCATAACAGAAGCAGATGCCAATCTCATCCAGGCACTTTCCCGCCTGATCCGCTGTGATCTCGATATTCACGCCGAGTGCTTCCAACACGTCAGCAGAGCCACTTGTACTGGTGACACTGCGATTTCCATGTTTCGCAACAGGGGCTCCCGCAGCGGCAATCACAAAAGCGGTTGCCGTGCTGATATTAAACGTCCGCATTCCATCTCCACCCGTCCCACAGGTGTCGATCAGACCTGTCCGAGACGTAGGAATTCGGGTTGCCCGTTCGCGCATCGCCTGAGCAGCACCTGCGAGTTCTTCTTCAGTTTCCCCCTTGATGGTCAACGCGGTGAGGATGGCTGCCGCTTCGACATCACCGCATTCATTCTCCATCATCGAACCGATGACTTTGCGCATCGTTTTGGAATCAAGAGATTGCTGCTTAAGTAACTGCTGCAGTGCCGAGCGAACTTCCGGTTGCATAATGCCTCGAGTTTATTGAGTCGTGTTTA
>JBEBTF010000265.1:0-5213 GCA_040393865.1 Planctomicrobium piriforme
TAGTCGAGCAATGCGATCATCAGACCACTGCGGATCTTTGGATCGAACCATGTCGATTTTGGTGGCATGAACAGGTTCTGCTCACACACATCGACGAACTGCTTCATGGTGACCGGAGCCACTGACAACGCCAGATCGTAGTTCTTCAGGTTGACCTGATTCACCAGGTACTCGGCGTCTTTGTTACCGCCGACATAGTTAATCCGCTTATCTCGGGCATCAGACATGCCAAGAATGCCATCAATGATGTGGCGTTGAATGATGTCCGAGTCAATCGCCTGAGCCGCGTTTGAAGGATCGAAGGATCCAACTTTTGGACGCAGTTCATACCAGTTCTTATTGAGATAGAGACCAATGACATTCACGGTCTCTGGACGGTATGGCGGGATCGCGCCCAGCTCTTTCACTTCGAAGTTTGCTTGTAGCTTCTGCAGAAACTCTTCTGGAGAGATGCCGTTCAATGGCAGCAAACGGTTATATGGCTCCAGCCCGAGTCGGCTGGTTGGGAAGTAAACTGTCAGGAAGTGATCAAGGCCCATTGCAGCGGCAGCCGCACTCCGGTGATTCCCGTCCGCAACGTAAGCAGCCGGTTCGGCAGCCAGCAAACCTTGCAGCCGTTCAATCGTTTGGGCGTCTGTCACAATCCATGATCGATGCAGGTTCTGACCTTCATCGAGAGTCTCAAAATCGCATGGCCGAGCCTGAGTCAGTTCGGTCAGAGCGGCAAGCAAGGCACCTGACTTATCCTGAACAGCGAGATTCACGGTACCGAAATCGGCTGTCGTCGCCCGCAACAGCTGAGCGCGTCCTTCAGCTTTCTCCGGACGAATCCCTTCGTTACGAATCACTGTCCCGGTTGGATTGGCCTCTGTGCGGATCTCTGATGTCAGCCCGAAGCCCCCAACACCCAACTGCGGTTCATTAGGGCGTTTTGGTGACGTGATTTCATAAACCCACAGCGAGTTCTCAACCAGTTTCATCAACGGGTTGGTCTTCAGAATCTCCATTTGCTGGGTAGCATGAGTCAGTGCTTCCGGACAGCCATCTTCAAAGATGTCTCCATGGTCGGGAACGTGACAATGTGGCATCGTGATCTTCAGAACATTGTCAGGGCGTGCCTGAAGAAGGTCCCACACTTCGCGATCGCTCTGGAACTCATCATAGTTCGGAGCACTGACGCGATAAGCGGCGTTGGAATCAACCGGGACAAGCGCACGACGGACGGGACGAATACTGACCATATATCAAACCAATTCTCTGGAATCGAAGTCAGGAAAACTTGAAGACAGGATCTCGAATCGTGAACAGGAGCAGCCTGCAAAGAGGCCGCTCCTGAAACCACGGTCTACCGCTTTAATGGTTTGTATTTCAGTCGGTGTGGACGGTCGGCATCAATGCCAAGCCGTTCACGACGCTGAATTTCGTACATCTTATAGTTTCCTTCGAACCACACGACCTGACTGTCGCCTTCGAAGGCCAGAATGTGAGTCGCAATCTTGTCCAGGAACCAGCGGTCGTGTGATGTCACAACAGCACAACCACCGAAGTTGACCAGACCTTCTTCAAGCGCTCGCAACGTCTCCACATCGAGATCGTTTGTCGGTTCGTCCAACAGAATCAGGTTGCCGCCAGAGCGAAGAACCTTGGCAAGGTGCACACGGTTCCGTTCCCCCCCCGACAGATCGCCCACAAAGGTCTGCTGCTCAGTTCCTTTGAAATTGAACCGTCCGCAGTAAGCACGTGCATGAATTTTGGTCTTCCCGACCATCAACATGTCATCACCGCCAGAAATTTCCTCGTACACCGTCTTCTTCGGGTCGAGAGCGTCTCGTGACTGATCGACATACGCCAGGTCCACAGTATCCCCGATTCGAAGTTCCCCTTCGGTCGGTTGTTCCTGCCCGGTGATCAACTTGAAGAGTGTCGTTTTCCCTGCCCCGTTCGGGCCGATCACCCCCACGATCCCCCCCGGTGGAAGATTGAACTCCAGGTTCTCGAACAGGAGACGATCACCAAACGCCTTGGACAATCCCTTGGCGCGAACGACAAGGTCGCCCAATGGACGCGTCACTGGAATCTGAATCTGTGCCGCATCGTCGCGTTCATCGAACTGCTGTTCGGCCAGTTCCTGATAACGCTGGAGACGTGCTTTATTCTTGGTCGCCTGAGCTTTTGGTGACATCCGCACCCACTCGAGTTCGCGCTTCAAAGCACGCTGACGCTTGTCTTCTTTCTTCTGCTCAACTGCGAGTCTGGCTTCCTTCTGCTCCAGCCATGCAGTGTAGTTCCCTTCATACGGATAACCGTGGCCGCGATCCATTTCGAGAATCCAGCCAGCAACGTTTTCGAGGAAGTAGCGGTCGTGGGTGATCGCCACGACTGTTCCTGGAAACTCGTGCAGGAAGCGCTCCAACCAGCCCACCGACTCGGCATCAAGGTGGTTTGTTGGTTCGTCCAGAAGCAGCATGTCCGGGTTCTGCAGCAACAACCGGCACAGCGCCACACGTCGCTTTTCGCCCCCTGACAAATGCTCGACCAGTGCATCTCCTGGCGGAAGACGCATTGCATCAATGGCCATTTCCACGGTGCGATCGAGTTCCCACAGGTTGGCGTGGTCGATCTTGTCCTGAACGACAGACTGCTCTTCCAGCAGAGCATCCATCTCTTCCTGAGAAATCTCTTCACAGAGTCGCTCGTTGATGGCGTTGTAGCGGTCGAGGATTGCCTGAGATTCCTGAACAGCTTCGTTCACGCATTCCTGGACCGTTTTTGTTGGATCAAGCCGTGGCTCCTGAGGGAAGTAGCCAATCTTGATTCCTTTGGCAGGACGGACCGAGCCCATGAAGTCTGTATCTTCACCGGCCATGATCCGCATCAAGGTACTTTTTCCGGACCCGTTATCTCCAATCACGCCGATCTTGGCTCCCGGAAAGAAGGAGAGCCAGATGTTCTCCAGGACGACTCTTTCGTCGTACATCCTGGTCAAACCTTCGATCGACATAATGTATTGCTGTGACATGTCCTCTACATCCCGACAAAATTTGCAGCGATTCGACAGTAACTTGATTCAGATCATCCGCCGGCGACCAACGTTGGGCCAACAGTCAATTACTGACGAAAGCTTCACTCGATATCTCAAAGCGGTAATTATACGACGGAGCGACGTGCGGACAGGTGACCTGTCCACAGCATTCAGAAACCCCGTTGTTTCACTCATCAAACATCAAAAACGCCAGATAAGAGCGTTCTGCTCTAAAATCTGACCCACACAGTGTACGCGACGACGCTGGCAACAGAAGCGAGTTCAACCGGAACACGTTCGTGTGGAATAAAAAACAGCAGCCGAGATCACTCCCGACTGCTGTTTCGACTTCCAACTGAAAATCAATTTATGCCGGAGGTGCTGCTTCCGGGACTTCGTAGCCCTTCCGGTATTCACGAGTCAGCAACTTGTTGGCTGCCTCGTTGTTGGTGAACTTCTCGGTCTTTGGATTCATTTCCAGCCAAGGACCGACATTGAGCTTAGGATCGCTCACATCAACCTTGTTTGCTGCAAGATGCTCGGCCATACGGTTCCAGGAATCAGCCCAAAGCTTATTGCCAGAGACTTCTTTCTCAATCTCTGCAGCAGTCTTTGGAGTCCCCAGCACATGGCTGATCGCCCCAGTGTGACAGAGAGCACTGGACAGGTGACCTTCCAGAATCTCTCCGTTCAGGTCCTGATATTTGCCTGAACGAATGGCGTCGAACAGGTTACCGAAGTGACGGGTTTCTGCGTTTCCTTTGGAAACCCAGCTTTCGATCTGCTCGCCGTCTGGATTGAAAGCCGTTGCGTTAGTGTAACTTGGGACAACAACGTACCCCTTCTCACACTGCACGATAATCCCGACCTGAGACCCACGGTAGTTATCCATCCCAGTGCTCCAGTCGAGATCTTTCCGTGGCAACCCACGGGTTTCGAAGATCAATGGAGCTTTTTCATAGGCGTGGTAAACAATCTGGGTGTTTGGAGTATCACCAGCATCGTCATAGCCAACGCGTCCGCCGATACTCATCACACGTGGGGACAGTTCTTGTTCACCGAGGAACCATCGTGCGATGTCCATCTGGTGAATCCCCTGATTCCCCATGTCACCGTTTCCGGTGTTGAAATCCCAGTGCCAGTCATAGTGAAACTGAGGACGATACAGGTCAACCTTTGCAGCTGGCCCGCACCACAGGTCGTAATCAACGGTCTTTGGAATTTCGAGTGGCTTATCGAGTTTGCCAATGCTCTTACGTGGCTTATAGCAGGTTCCAATCACGTACTGGATTTTCCCGAGCTTCCCTTCCTGAACGTATTTTACGGCTTCATGAAGACTTGGGCTCGAACGTGACTGAGTTCCGGCCTGACACAGCTTCCCGGTCTGACGTGACCAGTTCACCAGTTGGCGACCTTCCCAAACGTTGTGGGAGACTGGCTTTTCAACATAAACATGCTTGCCAGCCTGCAGCGCCATAATGGCGTGCAACGAGTGCCAGTGGTTTGGAGTCGCAATACTGATGATGTCGATGGTAGGGTCGTCGAGAATCCGACGGAAATCCTGTTCGATCTGCGGAACAGGTCCCCCTTTGGACTCGATCTGCTTCGCCTTGTTGGCGGCATGAGCAAGGTCAGCGTCGACGAGGTAGCGAATTTCTGCATCTGGACGGTCAAGCAAAGCAGAAACGTGAGCACCGCCACGCCCCCCGGTTCCAACCACAGCAGCTCCGATTTTCTCGTTCGGGCTGGTGCTTTTCGGTTTATCATCCGCTTCAACACGGTTGTAAATCGCAGTGGCAGCCCCCATTGCAGCGGCTGACTTCAAGAAATAACGTCGAGTCAATGACATGGCGATTCCTCTTCATTGATTGAAGCGACTTGGACGAAAACGATCGTGGTGTAGCTCGCTACCACAAACCAGTCACTGGACTGAACCGGACGCGAGGCATATCACGTGCAATCGCCTCGTCAACTTCAGGCGGGACAGTCTGAACCGAAAACATCATTTCAGTGTAAATAAATACATCGGATTCGGCCAGTCGAGGCACCGGCAAACCGACCACACGGCTCAATTTGTCAGAACATCGTCAGAATTGATGTCGAGGGCTTCGGCACAGAGAAGCTTCAATAGCGAAACCGACTGTCCCGCAAACGCAAAAGTCCAACAGGATCAGGAGTTAGAGCAGTTTGC
>JBEBTF010000266.1:0-5193 GCA_040393865.1 Planctomicrobium piriforme
AACAGATTTCCGGACGGTAAGATTTCCGTTAAGGGGGGACAATCACGTCCACTTGGCATATCATCCAGCATGGTTGAAACCGCAATTCACACTGGCTGTTTTATAATGACAGTCGCGGAATGGCATCTGGCAACGAGGCCCACATGAATCACTGCTCACGTATCTTACTGGCAAATCTCTGGCTGATCGCGTTGACATGTTGTTCGGCTCCCGTCTTCGCCGATGACTGGCCACAGTGGCGAGGCCCCCAGCGAGACAACGTCTGGCGTGAAACCGGTCTTCTGAAAAAGTTCCCTGAAGGAGGCCCGAAGGTTCTCTGGAGAACTCCGGTCGCCGGGGGATACGCCGGTCCGGCCGTTGCTGGCGATCGCGTCTTCGTGACCGACTTCGTCAGCGGGGACAACATCAAGACAGACAACTTCAAACGTGCTCCGGCACATGGCAAAGAACGCGTTCTTTGCCTTGATCGCGCCACAGGCAAAGAACTGTGGAAGCACGAATATCCTGTCAGTTACGAAATCTCCTATCCAGCCGGACCTCGCTGCACTCCCAACGTCGACGGCGACCGTGTTTACACCTTGGGAGCAGAAGGGAACCTGTTCTGCCTGAATGTGGCAGACGGGAAGGTCATCTGGTCGAAAGAGTTGAAGAAGGAATATGACACCAAGTCTGCTCTGTGGGGCTACGCAAGTCACCCACTGATTGATGGCGACAAGCTCATCTGCGTCGTGGGAACAGAGGTCGCTCACGCTGCCGCTTTCAACAAATTGACCGGGGAAGAAATCTGGAGAACCGGCAAAGCGACCGAACAGGCATACTGTCCACCGACCATCGTCGAGGCAGGGGGATGCCGGCAACTCATTCTGATGAAGGCTCTCGGCATCTACTCCGTTGATCCGGAAACTGGTAAGCAGTTCTGGGAGTTTCCGTACAAAGCCGACAGTGGTTCCGTCATCATGACACCAATCAAGATCGGCGATTACCTGTACGTGGGTGGTTTCCAGGAACGAAATCTTCTCCTGAAACTCAATTCAGAAAAACCTGAAGCTGAGGTGGTCTGGCAGGACAAGCAGCGTCACGGCATCTCTCCGGTCAACACACAACCATTCGTTGATGGAGATATCGCCTATGGGATGCATGAAAAAGGAGACCTCCGCGCAGTGAAATTTCCGAGCGGAGAAATCCTGTGGCGTTCCCGAGACCTGTTAAACGGGCGAGCCCCCAACTCCGGAACAGCGTTCATCGTAAAGCAGGGGGATCGCTATTGGATGTTCACTGAAACCGGTGATCTCGTTATCGCAAATCTCTCACCAACCGGTTTCGAAGAGTATGATCGAGCCTCTTTGTTGAAACCGACCAACTTCGCATTCGGCCGGGATGTGGTCTGGTGCCCACCGGCATTTGCCAACCGCTGTATCTTTGTTCGAAACGACGAGGAATGTATCTGCGTTTCACTCGCTGAATAGTTGTATCCCAAGGCAAGTTCTCCCGGTTCCTTGAGCTGGGAGAACACCTGTTTCCCTCGTCCGTCATTGGCGATCTCAGAGAAAATGTTCTGACCGTGACGAAGACGACTGATAGAATCAGCCCGGGAGTTCACCAGCCACCGTGGCCTCCAGAATCACCTTTGACTTCTCAAGACCCCACCAATGAACTTTCGGCATCGGACATTCGAAACATCGTTCACTGTCTTCCCACACATGACCAATTACATGTACCCGATGATCTTCGGGGGGGAGATGCTCAGTCAGATGGACATTGCCGCCGCGATGGCTGTGCGCCGAGCCTTGTACGATTCTCCGACTGGTTGCGACGGTGCCGTCACAGTTCATTGCTCCGACATTAACTTTCTTGTCGGCGCTCAAGTAGGCGACCTCATTCTTCTGAAAGCCGAGATCATTGAGGTCGGAAGCAAATCAATCTCTGTCCGTGTTGAAGGTTACCGGGACCAACCCACAGATCCCGTGAAACTCTGCAATGGGCGTTTTGTGTTCGTCTCACAAAAGAAAGGTGAGTCACACCCGCACGGGCTGACCCTCACCAAATAACTGCCGACCGAGGTACCATCAACGACGGCAACATCGGACGTCAATTCTTCACACACTCAATCAGAATCGCAGGTGGATTTGTCAGGAAGTTGCTCCAGAATTCCTGATCATCTTCCCCTTCAGGATGCGGGGACAACTCTGGCATGTGAATGCGAACGTCCCTGAAACCGGCCTTACAAAGTGCCTCTTCATAAGCCGAAACAGGGAGATAGTAGTTCTCGATGTCGAGCACAGAATCCCCAACCGGAATTCGCCACAGGATCGGGGCTCCGTCTCTGACTTCATTCTCGACAACGATTTCGAAGCCATATTTCCGATAGTCCGCCGGTGGCTCAAAGTGGTACAGGCCTGGGTTTGTTGTGAAAGTGACAAACCGTCCACCTGATCGCAGCCTGCAGGAAATCCCGTTGCACATCTGCTCCAGTTCGTTTCTGGTTCTCGCGTAAACGAGCAACCACGCGGATGCAACCAGATCGTAATCCTGTTGCGGCACCGCCTCGCGAGCGTCGGCCACAAAATATTCAATTCCCAGATTCTGCTGAGCCTCCTGAGCTCGGGCCAGCTCAATCATCCGTTCCGAGATATCGAAGCCAACAACTTCAGCCGCTCCGGCCTGACGCAACTTTCGGGTGAGATGCCCTTCACCACACGCAGCATCAACAACTCTCTTCCCGTTGAGATCCCCAAGCAAATTCATCAACGAATAGGCTTCAATCCGGGAACGCCACGGGTCTCCTTTGGCCTGTTTGTATTGCTCAGCCGTACTTCCCTGATTGTAGTCCGTCGTCATTTCGTGCTCCCGCAGTTCCAGATCATGCCAGTCCGGCGTCTTCCCACGCAGCAGGCTTCCCGGCAGAGGGAGGTCCGTATTCCGCATGAATCAGACGCGACCTGATCCCAAACATCTCGCAAAAAAGTGGTGAGCCGGGATGCTAACCCAAGCATCACACAACGTCGATGGATCTTCCCCTGCAACTTGGGAGTCAGGATTTCGCCGTCGCGCCGGCCAAGTGTCCAGAGAAACGTTCAGAACACGCCTCTCGGCTGATCATTCAAAAGGACAGATAAGATCCGGCACACAAGGAGCAGAGCAGGGCGAGCACCTGACAAATCGAGCGAATACGAAACAGAACAACAAACACATCCACAGATCAACACTTAAACATCTCCACATCACACAAACGACACAAATCAAAAAACAGAACACAACACATTTCAGAAACTCGACTTAAAGAAAACAGGCCGTCAAAATCACCACACATACAACAGTGTTATTCACACAAAATTAACAAACGAATCGCGTGCGACTAATAGAATCACGCAACACTCATAAATCGCGTCACCAAGCCTGCATAGGGCAGACGGAAGCTTGGCATCGACAAAAAGGTAATTTGGAGTTCTGACGGAATGAATTTGCAGTCGACACGTCGCAATCACGCTCACTCTCGCGGCTTCACACTGATTGAACTGCTGGTCGTGATCGCGATCATTGCCATCCTTGTTGCTCTCCTGCTGCCTGCAGTCCAACAAGCACGCGAAGCTGCCCGACGCACCCAGTGCAAAAACAACATGAAGCAAATCGGGCTCGCGTTACACAACTATCACGACGTTTATAACCTGCTTCCGGCCGGCGCTAGCGGACCAACAATCCACCAGATCCCCGGCATCAAGAACTCAATCAACTGGCGAGTCTCGATTCTGCCGTACATCGAACAGGCAACCGTTTACAACCAGTTGAATTTCTCTGCCAGCTTTGCGGCCGGTCGGACAGATGCAGACGCGTATCAGGGGAACCCGGTATTGCGAGGATTGGTTGTTGACGCGTTCCGGTGTCCTTCAAGTGCGCTGCCAACATTCCCAACCGACTACACCAATCGCGATGGTGAGAGCATTCTCTTCTACAACGCCGGGCAGGGGATGGGGATTCACTATATCGCGATCTCCGGAGCCGCTCCGAATTTCAGCTGGACACAGACCACTGGTTACGTCGACTGCGGGGGAGGTTGGAGTTGCAGCACAGGAGCCATGCCGGTCAACATGACTTTCGGGTTCTCACGAATCACAGACGGTCTCAGCAACACCATGTTGATTGCCGAGCAATCCGGTCTCGTCGATGGGGAAGACCTGACATCGAATTACTACGGCGGCTGGCACGGGGCACGCCGTCTCTATGACATCAACTCTCCGAGTTGCAAAGCGGGTGGAACACGAGATTCATGGCAATCCGGTGTAACATGCGTTCGCTGGGTGCCGAATTCTTCGATGATTCATAAGGCAAGCTCAGGTCGCCCGTATAACAACAACACCATTCTGAACTCCTTCCATACTGGCGGGATTCATGCCGTGCTCGCCGATGGTTCTGTCCGGTTCATCTCGGATAACGTCGACTTCCAGACATTCAAGAAACTGGCCATGAAAGAAGACGGCCAGGTCGTCGGTGAATACTAAACCGATTCGGTATCCCCAGTGAGCACGCAGCGGTCTTCTCCATGAGAGAGACAGGGCTTCCTGCTCCACAGCGTTTCGAAGGGCAGTTTTGTAAAGCGGATTTCAATTCAGGAAAGTCTCGGTTTCATGCTTCGCTTTTTGTTGGCTTCACTTCTTCTGATTGCGTCGATTGGCTGCTCGAAGAGTGGTGAACCCGTTGGAACAGTACAGGGAACAGTCACTGTTGCTGGACAGGCTCCATCCGAACGCCTGAGACTTTCTTTCTACAACTCAATGACAGGGAAGGGGGCGACTGGTCGCACTGATCCGAAAGGAACCTTCGATCTGGACCGCCCGTTGCCAGTTGGAAGTTACAAGGTGATGGTGGATCGCCTGACTCTCAATGAATCCGAATCCGCCGAAGGAACCTTGGCCTCATTGAACATCGATCCCGCCTACGCCAGCGACGCCAGCACACCGCTCTCACTGGATGTCGCAGAGGGAAAGAACAAATACGAAATCGCCCTCCAGCCTCCACAACCGAAGAAATCCAAAGCCCGACAATAGAAGCGATGTGAACGCCTGCGATCTGATTCAGAGTGAAGTGCTGGCCCCCAGTCATGCAGGTTACGCCGCGACAAAGATGATCCAAAAGACGTTCAGACCGCTCCCCGCACTATCACAAACTGTGCGTCAAGACGCACCCTACGGAACTGAA
>JBEBTF010000267.1:0-5153 GCA_040393865.1 Planctomicrobium piriforme
AAATCCGTTCAGCTTGAGGCTGTGCGTCGGGTCAGACTGGAAATGATGCGTCGTCTCCGTGCCCCAGCGAAATAGCTCAGAAGCAGGCGTCGGCAACTTCAGGGATTCCTGCCTTGAGACAGCGGAGCTTGTTCTCGTTCAACACGTGCCAGATGATCGCCTGTCAGTTCACCTAAATGACGAGCCAGGACCTGCACCGGAGACATATTGAATGGCTTTTCTTTGGGCGGCTTCTCGACTTGTAGGCTGCGGTATCGACGGTTTCGGTTTCGTGGTTGAGGCATTTACGATCTCCAGCTGGAGTGAAGGAAACCGGGATTGTTCACCAGCACTTCAGACGTTGATGGTGAAAACATCCCATTCCCTTATTGTGACACGCTTCCACCCAAAATTTAGTGGGCTGTTACCTGCAGACTGCCTTACCGTCAGCCCGTTGCGTGACAAGCTGTTCCAAACGCTAACGAACACTCATTCGTGGCTGTCCGAATCCTCAAGCTTCACCTTTGTTGCCCCCCCAATTCGCTCGGTGACAAAGTCCATTCGTTGGCGCTCCGCGGTTCCCGTTCCCTCATCAATTTTATTTACGTAAATAAGATTCTCACCGCGCGACAGCTCTAACGCACCGCCATGTTTCGCTGTTTCTTGAGCAGAGAAATCAATGAATGACAAGCCTTCCTGTAATCGCAACACTTTCTCACTAACGGAGCCACGCTTTAGGCGTGGAGTTACCCACGGATGGTGGGCGCTGGGTGAACCTCAACGGACGCTGCGAGAAGTTCATCGGGACGATCAAAACTGAGTGCTTAGCGAAGTTCACCCTCTTTGATCGCAGGCATCTAGATCATCTCATCACGGAGTTCACCGAGCATTACGATCAGCACCTCAGCCACATGTGCCGCGGGTATCTGCTGCCGGTGAGTGAAGAACCAGAGGAGATCGAGACGCTCCACCTCGACGAGATCGAAGTGAAATCGTTGTCGGTGGGCTTGTGAAAGGCTTCGAGCGCAAGGCCGCTTGAGGCGGTCCTGATTTGTGACTCACCAGGCGAAGATCTCCTTCCGAACGCTCGACCGTCCCCCGGCTTCGGCGGTGAGTCGTCGGACGGCGGCATCTTCGTGTGCAGCGGTTCGTCATTCTGATCAGCCAGCGCACTTTTCTGAAGCCAAATTCTATCCCAACTGCCGAAGTGCAAAGAACTTCACTTGATTCACTTCATTTGGATCGAAGGGATCAATTTGCAAACTGCTCTCAGCGATCCATCCATGCTGAAATGCTCGTCGCTGCACAGGCCCGCCTGCAATGCTTTGACCAGCACGGCATCGAAGAAGGAGGCTGTCAGACCATATTCGTCCAGTCGGGGACGGTTGTGAGTGAACGCGGTGGCGTCAAAGACCTGCTCTTCCGGCAACATATCCAGAAACCAGCGGAACAACAGATCCTGATCACCGCACCGACCACGCATGAAAAACTCCTCATTCACGGGGAACGAGGAGTTTAGCGCAAGGAAAGCAATTCGCAATCCGTGTTTTGCAGCAACCTGCCAAGAGAAACCTACGCAAACTGCCGAATAACCAATTTATGATCTTGTACTGCGGTTGCCGGCAGAGCGTGAATTTCCGTCAATTTCGCTCATCCCAATTTTAAGGCATCATTCGCTCGCCAGGAGAGCTTTCAAGGTACGGCTGACCGGCTCACTTCCTTAAACATTTGATTGGCACGACTTCAGTGGACCACTGAGAACGAAATTTCCTCGCAAAAGCAGATTCATTCACTGAACGTATGTTACGTTGGACAAGATTTGTCCATTGATTCGCTACCTTTATCATTCCTCGCAAGAAGTCAGGATGCCAATCATTCGGGAATGGGTTTTGCAATCCCAAGAATCTCCTTAAGTCACGACTGATAAGCAACACTCTCAACGCAGGAACATTCACTGCGGAATTAGTAAGGAATCAGGGCAGACAGATGAACGGGCATTCTCCAACGGAACGGCAATGGATTCTCATTCGAACATTGGTATCGCGCCGTTATGGAGCAACCGTTAAAGAGCTTGCAGAAACGCTTTCGGTTTCGTTGAAAACGATTCGGCGAGATCTGGAATTGTTGCAAGGTCTTGGATTCCCAATTGCTCCACGCGAGGGTGAACATGGCAGAAATCACTGGGTGGTGACCGCTGATGGAAACCTGCCGGCCTTAACGTTTAATATCAGCGAAGTTCTGGCGCTCTATCTTGGAAAAAAATTGATGGAGCCCTTTGCTGGCACAATTCTCTGGGATTCACATCACAGCGCCTTCTGCAAAATTAGAGCCCAACTAAGCGATTCGGTTATTGACTACCTGAACCGTCTTCAGAACCTCATCTTTCGAACGTCGTTCCGGGACAGTAACTACGTTGAGAAATCTCAGATTATTGATGATCTGATGATCGGGATTGAGGAACGGCGAATCACATTCCTGACGTATCACTCCGCCAGGTCAACAGAACCATTAACATACGATATTTATCCATACGGCCTGGTTTATCATCGTGGATCGCTTTATCTCGTCGCCCATTCGCAGCAGCACGATCAGATTCGGACTTTCAAAGTTAACCGTATTGCAGCAGTCTCTCTCGAAACACTCAAGTTCCAGCGCCCCGCCAATTTCCAGCTTCGAGACTATTTACAGCACAGTCTCGGTGTTTACCACAGTGAAGGAGAACTGCAACAGGTAGTCATCCGCTTTGCCAGTTCCGTCGCACGGTATGTGACGGAACATGAATGGCATTCGAGCCAGAAACTGACACGACTCAAAGATGGCTCGGTCCGGGCCGAGTTTGAATTGACATCACTCGAAGAAATCAAAACCTGGGTTCTCAGCTTTGGTGCCAACGCGATCGTAGAGGAACCGGAGACCCTGCGAAATGAAATTGTTTCCGAGACACAACGCACACTTGAGCACTACTTAGCTCGTCGCAACGCCTGACGGCGTCAGAGAGATCGCTGAAATGCAACAGAGTATTTTTGCAAATACGCAGAACACACCAGGCTCAAACAGGAGCGCCAATGACGTTTGTTGACCTTGCTTTCAATACCACAGCAGTCCATCCCATCCCGGCTGATCACGGGTACGCTCTTTATGGGGCGATCTCCCGTTTACTGCCAGAGATTCACAAGGAGAACGGAATTGCCGTTCATCCGGTTCGAGGAGTTCAAACAGGGGATCGCAAACTGCAACTTCTGTCCTGGAGCTCCCTCACATTGCGGGTCCCGGATGGACAGATTGCTCCTCTTCTGAAGTTGTCTGGAAAGTCACTCAATCTTGATGGAGTCAGCATTCGAGTGGGGGTCCCGCAGATTCACGCCCTTGTTCCGGTGACGGCGTTACGAAGCCGACTGGTTCTGATCAAGGTGGTTCAACTTACGTCACAATCAGAGTTAACCAGTGAGATTTTCGGTGAAGCGGTTCGGAAGCAACTTCAGAAACTGGACGTCTCTCAAGATGTGATCGTCACGATTGGAAAACGCCGGACGATGGCGATTAAGAACACCCAACTTGTGGGTTACGAAGTGATCCTGGAAGGACTTTCTGCAGAAGAATCAATTCGCCTTCAAGAACACGGACTGGGAGGCAAACGACATATGGGCTGCGGGGTGCTTGTCGAGCACAAAAAGAAAGAGAAACATTAATGGACTCCACCCGACTTTGGGCCAAGCGGGACAAGCAGTTCTCTGAGTCAGCATCACGAAGTGCATTGTTTCATGAACATTTGAAAGATGTCCACGCTGCCGCCATTCAGATCCTGGAGGCGACCGGGCTCGATCAACTCGCTGCATTTGGACTGGATCCACATCAATATTTCGATCGATTTCGAAGAATCGTGCTGCTGGCTGCAGCCATTCACGACCTGGGAAAGGCGAACGAGCATTTTCAGGGAATGGTTCTTCGCCGGTCTGACCGAATCGGAATGAGACAGGGGCTGCGTCACGAATGGGTGACAATCCTGATGATGAAATGGCTTCGAGAATGGCTACTCCCTGCGGTGGACGGCAATGAATGTGATCTCGCGATCGCAGAATGGGCAGTCGCTGGTCATCATCCAGCGTCTAATCGCCCGAGTCCTCCGGCTGGTATCACCAATGAGATCGGACGCCTCCTGATGGGGCATGACGACTTTCAAATGACATTGAGTTGGTTTCAAACCGTCTTTGGATGCAATCTGGGAATCCCCCCTACACTTCCGACTGGCCCATGGGAGAAGCTCGCGTCCGAGAATGTCAGAGATTTGATTGAACAATGGGGAAAATCGGCCAGACGACAATGGCTTCAAATGAAGTCGTCTCCAGATCGCTTCCTGGTTCCGATCGTGAAGAATTGTTTGATCGCTGCGGATGTCGCCGGATCGGCCATCCCCAAGGTCATTGATGGTGACTTCCTGGAATCGCAGTGGATTCAAACGGCATTTCAGTCCTGTCCTCAAGAGGACGATTTCAGGCGGATCGCACAGGTGCGATTGAACGGCCATGATCCCAGGCCATTCCAGATGCAGGTTGCGGAGTCGCCATCGCGAGTCACTCTGGTCATGGCTGGGTGTGGAACTGGAAAAACTGTCGCGGCTTACCTGTGGGCCGCTCACAGTTCTCCTCGCCGTCGTCTTTATTTTTGCTATCCCACAACAGGAACCGCGACGGAAGGCTACCGGGATTATCTCCACAATCCGGATGGACAGTTAGGTGATATCAATGCGCAGCTTTTCCATAGCAGACGTGACATCGATTTCGAGATCATCCTGTCGAATGGAGAAACCGACGATGGTGATGACAATAGCAATGACAACTCCGTCAACGCAGTCGACCAGATTGAATCACTGGAGGCATGGTCGACGGCGATTGCGGCCTGTACCGTTGATACGGTTCTGGGGGTCTTGCAGAACCAGAAACGAGGACGTTTTTCCTGGCCGGCCTTAGCTCAATCGGCCTTTGTTTTTGATGAAATTCATGCGTACGACGATGTCCTGTTTGGAAAACTGCTTCGGTTTATCAAAGAACTGAAAGGACTTCCGGTCTTGCTTATGACGGCAAGCCTGCCGAAGGAGCGGGAACAGGCCATTCGAGATGTTCTAGAGGCGATTGATGAAGAATTCCCTCCCCTGATCACCGGGCCAACAACGCTGG
>JBEBTF010000268.1:0-5033 GCA_040393865.1 Planctomicrobium piriforme
TACAGCACGCCAAATGTGCGATAGGCTTCGGTGGCGAGCATTCCGTTTCGGATTGCATCACGAACGCGGTTTTCTGCAGAAACCTTCTGAATCGCGTTCTCCAGAACCTGTGCTTCGACTTCTTGCGGAACGAAAACAATGCCGTCTTCGTCAGCAACCACCAGATCCCCAGCCCGAACCGTGACGCCCAGAATCTCTACCGGGACATCAACATCGAGTACACGCTGCCGATGCTGACTATCGCGAGGGCAGTTTCCTCGCGCATAAATCGGAAAACCATACTCTCGCATCTTTGAAACGTCGCGAACGGCACCATCGATAATGGCCCCGGTACACCCACGATTCGATGCGGCTGTTGTGAGAAGTTCTCCCCAGATTCCCGAGTACATTGACCCGTGCGCCGCAGCAATCACCACGTCACCAGGTGTCAGTGAGTCGACCGCTTCGAGTTCTTTCGCATACGGGTCCGGGTCTTGATGAAACAGATCTCCCCAAAGAGTCGTCCGACAACGCCCAATCAAAGTGCGACTCACCGTCACAGGACGCAACTCTGAAACAGCAACCTGCTTTCGATACCCCAATGCATCAAGAGCATCACTTACAACTGCGGAATACAGAATACTTTCGTACTTTGAAAACGGCATTTCGAACTCACTGAGATGAAAAGACTATTCCCTAAAACCAAATCAGGGACATCGGCAAAAATTCAACAACACACAATGCTTCAATCGTGATCGCCAATCACAGATCTTCAGCGGCCTCGACAAGCTACAATCCAGCCAACACAATCTTGTAACACAAAAACAGCAGAATTATGAACTCAACATCACTTAAAACCGGACACCAGTCAAGAGTCGCCAGTGTTGATTCCAAAACACCGGTTATCACCAATAGAGAAACAGGCAAAACCTAACTGATCACGAAGAGCCTACCAAAAAAACGTTCCGTAACGAGGAACGTCCCGTTTTACTGGAGAAAATTGGCTGAAAACATACCATTCTGCGGCCGATGCTGGTAGTCGGTGTAAATTCTCTTTACCGCGATGTGTGAATTCCAGGCCTTGTCATCCCACCGACACTCACACCGGAACAACACTGCGGACTTCGAAGATGGCCTACGCCATTTCGAACAGCCTGCACCTGCCCCACTGATCGGCCTCCGGTGCCCTCCTCTCAGAGTCGGTCGCGAGTCCGGCCTCCCTCCTTAGAAATCAAAGGCAAAATTGAGATGATCGCTCGAATTTGCTGCACTGCAATTTTCATCAGCCTGTTTCTCTGTAATCCACTGCAAAGCTGGGCCGAAGAGTCTGTTACGTCGGGATCACCCCATGCACAGGCTGCCACTGTTAAATCAGCCCCACAACTGAACGGATTCTGGTCTGGAGTCTGGACCAGTAAAGAAACTGGGCATCGCGGCCCCATCAGTGCAAACTTCAATCAAATTGACGCCTGCCATTACGAGGTTCGCTTCCACGGTCGATTCCTGAAAATCATTCCGTTCGCTTACAAGGCAGTTTTAACCGCCACTGGTACAAGCGGGGACCGAGTTTACCTGTCTGCCAGCAAACGTCTGGGACCACTGCTGGGGACGTTCACGATCTCCGGTTGGGCCACTCACAATCAGTTCGTCGCAAGCTATTCCTCAAAAGACGATGCAGGGCAATTCTGCATGACCAGACGTTAGAAACCATTGCCCATGCCGGGCGTTCCTTTGCCGAGAAACGCGATCTGAATCAACAGCCCTCCTTGTCAGGGCGTTAATCCTCGACAGGGAGTCGGGCCGGGCGGAGTGATTTCACGCCTGCCGCCACATTCTCTAAATACGGCTGCTTCTTTTCATAGAGTTCCAGACGCTCTTTCATCTGGGCAGCCTCATCTGCATCTGCCTGAAGTGTGATCGCGAGCTTTGCTGATTGAACTGCAGCATCGAAACGCCCGTCGCTCGCCAACGCCGCAGCAAGCGTATCAAGATAGTCCGGGTCTCGATTGGCTGTTTCCATGCAAACCGCTTCCGCCAATTCCACTGCCCGCTTCGAATCTCTTATCGCCTCAACAGAAGACGTTGCCAGCAACCATGCAAGATCGTTGCGCACCGAGTTCGACGTTGGAGCAATCTTCAGTGCTGCTTCGTAATCCTTCAATGCCCCTGAATGATCGCCAAGGTGTTTCTTCACAAACCCTCGATTGCAGAGGGAGTCACCCCGATGAGGATTGATTTCGAGTGCCTGAGAATAGGCTTCCAGTGCTTCCGGATAGCGATCCATCATCCGCAAGGCGATCCCTCGGGAATTGTGAACCTCTGACGATCGAGGCTTCAGTTTGATAGCAGCATCAAAGTCTCGTAAGGCGGAAACAAACTGACGTTCCTGTGTTAACAGATTCCCACGCGCCACCAATGTCGGAAACTCATCAGGATAGACCTTGAGAATCGAGTCAAACTCCTCCATCGCCGCCTGCGGTTCTCCAAGCCGTTCATAGCACAATCCCAAGTTATGATGCAGATAAGTGGAGCTGTCTCCGAGCTCATACGCTTTCTCAAAATCCTGAGCCGCCTTGGCCCACTGATCCTGAGACATCCAGACTATTCCGCGAAGCTGATACGACGCGGCAGATGGCTCTTTCATGATTCGGGTATCAAGCTCTGCGATGGCCCGTTCAAGGGGAATGGTGTCTCTGACATGAATCCACCCTTTTATTTCAGGTGAATACCGCCAGTTCGCATTCGAAAGAGTGACCTTGATGATCGCTCCTCTCGGAACTTTTCCGATCGAGCTATCGCCAGCCATCGTACGCGAATTCTCCGCCACAACCAGCAGTCGCTGCGGGGGATCAATTACGGCGTTCGAGTCTGCCTGAGCGGTTTGCGCCGTCTCATAGAAATGACAAACGACCGCGCAAACCAGCGCAAAGATCTTTAAACATTTATTCACAACAATCCTCTAAATTGAAAACTCCTAGAATAATCTCAAGTTTCGTCCTTGCCTCATCTCAAATCCGTTTTATTTTAGCCAAAATGACGACAAAGACGTCCTATTTTGACAAATTTGCCGTTTGCACGTCGATTCGGTTAGGGGCTTACAGGCAGCCACTGAACCTAAATAGCAGTCGCTAGCGGTCGCTGTCTTCGAATGTGGCAAACACTAACGAGGGCGTATGGGGGGACTTTTTATGAAACGGTATTGGGTAGCAATTCCAGTCTTGGCTGTGATGTGGGCCAGCACATCCGCCGAAGCTCGTGACCACGGCAGACACCGCCGTCTGCATCGGCTGTCTTATGCAGCGCCTTGTGCACCAGCATTCCAACCGTCCAATTGTGGTCCGTCACAGTGCGGTCCATCAGCGTGTGCACCAGGCCCTTGTGCGTCTGAGCCATGCCAACAGGTGACCACGCAAAAAGTCGAGACAACAATTCAAGTGCCACAGACTGTGACCGAGCAACGGGTTGTCACAGTCACAGAATGGCGAACGGAAGAAAAAGAACAGACCTACGAGGTTTGTCGTCAGGTTCCCCGTCGCAAGACACGTACACAAACCGTGACGTACTATGAAAACGAAGTTCAGACTTCGGAAGTCCCATACACCGTCTACGAGAACCAGCCAGAGGAAAAAGTGATCGAGCGAACCGTCATGGTTCCTCACACAGTGAAGAAATCCGGAACCCGAACGGTTTATCGCACAGAGTGGGATGATGTAACGACAAATTACACAGTCATGGTCCCACACGTTGAACGAAAATCGGCAACGCGAACGGTCTACGACACCGTCTGGGACGATGTCACCGAGAACATCACCGTTCCAGTTCAACACGTCGAGACAAAAACAGCAACCCGCACAGTCTACGACACAGTCTGGGATGACGTGAAAGAAAACGTCACTGTCATGGTCCCGTTCCAGGAGGAGCGTGAGGCCACGCGACTTGTTGTCAAATACGTCGATGAAACCGTTCAACAACAGTTCACGAGACTGGTTCCTCATCAGGAAGTGCGTACTGGTGTCCGCCCTGTCTGGAACACCGAACAGCAGACACTCACTCGCACGGTTTGCCGGGATGCCGGAAGCTGGGCAACACAACAGGTTGCAGATCCAAACAATCCTTGCTGCACCCGATGTGTCCGTGTCTGGCAGCCAAATATCGTTCAGGAACAGATTCCGTATACCGTCTGCAAGCCAGTCTGCACTCAAGAGCCTTACGAGTACACAGTCACCGTTTGCAAGCCAGAAACTCAGACATGTGAAGTTCCTGTTCGCAGAGCAGTGACCGTTGAAGAGCCATATACTTACACCTACACCGCGTGCCGACCTGAAGTGAAGGAAGTCGTTCGCAAAGTCTGCCGTCAGGTCGCCCGAGAAGTTCCTTACGAATACAACGTCACAGTCTGTAAACCAGAGGTAAAGCAGGTTGTGCGTAAAGTCGCTCGTCAGGTCACCCGTGAGGTTCCTTATGAATACGACGTCACAGTCTGTCGACCAGAAGTGAAGCAGGCGGTGAACAAAGTCTGTCGTCGTGTCGCGGAAGAGGTTCCATACGAATACGATGTCGTCGAGTATCGCCCGGAAACCCAGTCGCAGACAATCACGGTGAACAAAGTTGTTCCAGTGGAAAAAGTCCGCACAGTTTCCCGTACGGTCTGCGTTCCTAAGACGCGCGAAGTCGAAGTTGCATATGTTGAATACGAAACCGAAAAGGAAACCCTGACCAAGAAATACACGGTTCAGGTTCCTTATCAGGTCGAGAAAACAGTGGACGTTCAAGTTTGCAAGCTCGTGACACAAACCGTTCTGGTTGACGCGCCTGTGAACTGCCCAGGAAACTGTGCTCCAGCATGCAACGGCAGTGTCACGAATGACGGTGCTCCAGTTGCACAGGACGGCTCTCTGCAGCCAACTCCTGTTCAAGCAACAACAGAGTCTGTAAGCAAGGTGCCAGCGCCACCTGAAGTTGCTCCGCCACCAGCTCCTGCTCCTGCAAAAGAAGCTGTACCTGCAACCGAACCGGCTCCGGCTCCAGCAAAGGAAGCTGCACCAGCAACTGAA
>JBEBTF010000269.1:0-4959 GCA_040393865.1 Planctomicrobium piriforme
AAGTCTTTGAACACAGATGGAATTCAAATACCAGAGTCGGTCGGGGAAGTAAAAGTCGGTCGATTTAACTCTCAATTGCCGAATGATGGCCTGAGTTATTGGACGTACGTTCCTGAGAACTATCGTCCTGATTATCAATGGGGAGTTCTGGTCTGGTTGCATCCGACCGGAGATGTCTCAGAAGCTGAGACGTTGAAGGCGTGGTCAACCGCATGTCAGGATCGGGGAATGATTCTTGTTGGCCCGCGAGCAGGCGATGTGAGCGGTTGGTCCGATGAGCATCTGGAGTCGATCAAGATGATTGTCGACCGGGTGAAAGAGACCTACCAGATTGATCCTGCCCGAGTTGTTGTCATGGGACGCGATTCGTCTGGGGTGTTTGCGAGTCAGGTGGCCTTCAAATATCGTGATCTGTTTCGAGGATTGATCCTGCAGAACGCGGCTTTGCGAATCCGTCCGCCTGATGCTGACCCGGATTCTCCGCTTGAATTTGCGTTTGTCTCTTCCCCGCAGCACCCGCAACATAAGCGTGCCGTGCAGTCGTTTCAGGCAGTGAAGCAGTTGAATCTGCCAGCCTTTTTTATCGAGCAGAAAACCGAAGGAGAGGCACTTCCTGCGGACGTAATTTCATCACTCGCAATCTGGCTCGACGTTCTCGACCGCATTTAGAGCAGTTTGCTCTACCGAGTGCCCGCGCAGCGGTCGTTTGGATTGATGAAACGCAACTCGCCGCGTGGCGGAAGTGTGGGAACAATTTCGCAAGGTGATCCAGACCGTATCGGTCTATCCTGTGGCCGCGCAGCAGCCTTCTCAATAGGAGAAACATTGAATCCCGCGTGCCAGTTCGCTACGTGATTTCTGGATGTGATCTGAAGAAAGTGTGTTCCTGACGCAGCTTCTATCGCGGGTGAATCAACCGTTAAAACAAAAAAGCCGGGTTCTCTGTTGAAGAGAAAACCGGCTTATTTTGTTGTGTCTTCTCTGCAGATTACACAGTTGTCAATGTTACACAGTTGTCAGCAGTTGGAATGGATCGGCCAACAGGTTGCAGAGCGTCCCGACGAATCGGGCAGCATCGGCTCCATTGATGACTCGGTGGTCGTATGACAGGCTGAGCGGCAGCATCAGGCGTTCGACAATCTTGCCGTCGACCAGTTGCAGTTCTGTCTGTCCACGTGACATGCCCAGAATACAGACTTCTGGGTAGTTCACGATTGGAGTAAATCCAACTCCTCCGATCCCGCCCAGGTTGGTGACAGTACAGGTGGCTCCCTGCATGTCATCGACTGGCAACTTACGATCTCGGGCTTTCGCGGCGAGATCGTTGATGGCCAGGGCGATGTCGAGAATGTTCTTCTGATCGCAGTTCTTAACGACAGGGACCAGCAACCCGTTCGGAGTGTCGACCGCGCATCCGATGTTGTAGAACTTCTTGTAAACAATCTCGTTTGTTTCTGGATCGAGACTGCTGTTGAACTTTGGATAAATCTGCAGGCACTTGGCGAGAGCCTTCATGACGATGGCGGTCATCGTCACTTTCGGGCCGTTCTTGCCGACACCGGCAGAGAATCGTTTTCGTGCTGCTTCAAGATCGGTGATGTCGGCACGGTCGTGCTGAGTGACGTGCGGAATCACCTGCCAGGCAACAGTCAGATTCTCTGCTGCCGTTCTGGCGATCTTGTTCATCTTTTCACGTTCGACAGGACCGAAACGTGAGAAGTCTGGCAGCGGTGGCGGTGCCAATGATCCAGATGCCAGAGTCTGCGTGATGGCCGGGGCTTTGGTTGGCAGATTCGCAGTCTGCTGCAGACGCTCGCGAACGAATGCCTGCACGTCCTCATGCGTAATGCGTCCACCGCCTCCGGTTCCTTTGACGTCGCGGAGATTGACGCCCAGTTGGCGTGCGAGGCGACGTGTTGAAGGAGCTGCAGGAGAAGGTTCTCCTGACTGTTCCTCTGCAGGCTTTGCGGTTGTTGCAACTGCGGTCGGTGTGGCTGTCGGAGCTGGTGCAGGAGTCGGAGCCGCCTTTGGAGCTGCTTCTTGTGCTGGAGCTGCTGCTGGTGCCGCTGGTTTTGCAGCTGGCTTGGCCACTTTGCTTGTTGCTTCGATCGTCAGAACTACGGCGCCAACGTTGATTGAATCGCCTGATTTGACGTGGATCTTCTTGATCTTCCCTGCGTGCGGGCAAGGAAGTTCGACAACGGCTTTTTCGGTTTCCAGTTCCATGACGATTGCGTTTGCTGCAATCACATCTCCTTCGGAGACGAGAATGTCAGCGACGTCTGCTGAAGAAACCCCTTCGCCGAGTGGTGGCAGGACGAACTCAATCGGTCCTTCCACAATTTCGGCTTCTGGTTCAATAGCCGCTTGAGGAGCTGGTGCTGCTGCTGCCTCTGTCTTTTTCTCGGCCTGAGGAGCAGGAGCGGCAGCCGGTGCTTCTGCTTTGGGAGCAGATGCTGGCTTGCCAGGTGCTCCGGTCGCAATGGTGAGAACTAGGGAGCCGACGGCAACGGTGTCACCCGCTTTGACATGAATCTTCTCGACCGTACCTGCTTCAGGGCAGGGGAGTTCGACGACTGCCTTTTCGGTCTCAAGTTCCATGACAATCTGATTGGCGGCGACTGTGTCACCGACGGACACAAGAATGTCCGCAATATCCGCTTCGTTGACGCCTTCACCGATGTTGGGCAGTTTCAGTTCAAAACTCATGGTCGGGTCTATTTGGGGCAGGCGGGAAGGGAACTGACGAGCAACATGGCCTGGCAGTATTCCCGCACAGCGGCGTTCTCTGATTGTCTACTGAAGGAACTCCGATTTTCGGAGTCCGCCGGATTCTTTACTTCATATGAGTTTCAATTGTCTGGTGAGTTCTTGTTTCTCACCTGACTGAATCTCGAATGATGTTAATTGGAATGTCGGTGTCTGTCTGGCAGGGATTCCGATGTTATCTGATTCACTGGAACCGGATGACTCATCGGAGGTTCTGTTTGGAAGGTCAGACGATGCTAATAACATCGACACCACGACCCTCCTCTCCCTATCGGAATTGACGAAACGATTGTAAAGATCGTCCTGTCAGGCACCCTGGTGCGACTCTGACGCGATTTTCGCTCAGGGACGCTACGACGGATCATAGCCAAGCTGAAGGACTTGGGCAAAGGGGTTACACCTAACTTCCGGCCTGTTCTTGATCGTGAAATCTCTTTTTTTAATGGAAACGGAATTGAGGGGAATTTCCATCCGCCAGCCTCGCTCTGGTTTCCTGCCTGAAAGAGACGGAACTGGATGAAAACGACAGGAAATTTCGCGAGCCGGAGTGAATTCTGTAGCGATTCACCGTCGAAATTCGATTTTCGGGCTCGATCGTTTTTTAGCACCAGTTCTGCATATTTTGATGCGAATTGCCGACGTGTGTGTCGTCCAAGGCGACTTTGGCAATGAGTTGATATTTCTGGCAGTTGGGCTGGCCGATTACTGTGGCAGATCGTCGATAAATCGGAGAAAGCGGGTTTCGATCCAGTCGAGATCGTTTCCAAAAGCCGCCTGAAAATCGGCAAGACGTTGTTCTGGGGAATCGTTCGTTGTAAGTGAATTGCGCTGGGCGATTCGTTTCAGATAGTTGATGTATTCCGGGCGACGTTGTTCCGAGAGATAGAAGCTAAACGCCCATGCCTCGCTGTAGAAGTTTACAGGGTTTGTTCTGTAAAGCGTTTCGTCGTCGGTGATTAACGTCTTGATGGTATGGCTGCGACCAGACTCACGATATTTTTGGAACTGTTCGAGTCGTGTGGCATTGATTCGTGAGGCTGTTCCGGATTTCACCCGACTTTGCAGCCCTCCTTCCTCCAGAGTTGTTGCCAGTCCTTCGACAACCCAGCGTGGATTTTGTCTGAGACGGGAGTGCAAACCCGTGTTGAACGCCAGTTGATGGATCGCTTCGTGAATTGTTGTTCGTCGGGCTTCGTCGGAGACGGTCGTGTTCGAGGTTGGCTTTGATCCGGTCTTCGGGGCCGAGAACTGCGATGACGCTGACAGAGAATTTGGCGTTTCCGGGATGTCGTAGAGTGTCACCCGATTTGAATGAGGGTGATAAAACCCTTGAAGAAGCTCAGACACCGGCAAGTCAGATTCTCGACAGGCGTCATCAAATTTCTGCCGGCTTGGGTGGATGACCACAACGAGAGGGTACTCTGTGTTTTCAAGCGACCAGTTGCGTCGACTGAAATACCCAGCAAAAGAGCGGTCAACTTCGGACAGGATTTCGCCGTAAGACTCCGCTTTCCCTTTGGGAGCACAAATGACGTACTTTCCTTTTGTTTGAACGTCATAGTTCCTGTCGAACTGGCTTCGGTGTTTCGCTGCAACTTGTTTTGTTGTTGATGGTTGAAACTCTTCTTTGAGTTTGTTGAAACTGATCACATCAGACAGCGATACAGGTTCATAGACCCCATCAGAGGAGGCGAGCCAGCAGACGGTTTGATTATGGGCGATATTCTTTCCCTGATGTCGCCCGGAATTCGTTACCAGCTCGATTATCGGTGAGGCACATGCAAGTTGCGGTATGGACAACTGCAGAGCCATTCCGGTGAGGACGGTCTGAACGAGGCACAGGAAACGGAACCGGCGTGATTTCATCTCGTCATGCTTTGGGGAAGATTTACGAAGCTCGCAGTCCAGTCGGACGACCACTGTTCCGACGCGATTTCAGCCCCGTCTTAGAGCAGTTTGCTCTACCGAGTGCCCGCGCAGCGGCCGTTTCGATAGATGAGACACAACTCGCCGCGTGGCGGAAGTGTGGAAATCATTTCGCAAGGGTGCTCTAGTCATTCCTTGTATTTATACGCCGGAAACGGCAGTTCGGTCGGACTGTGTGTTCGAAATGGGCGATGTGATGTGAGATTCCGCCGGTTTTATGCGGACTGGTGATACTGGTTGGAGGCAGGTGAGGTATCATTTAGG
>JBEBTF010000270.1:0-4950 GCA_040393865.1 Planctomicrobium piriforme
TTCTGTCCTCAGCGACGCCAGACAATCTGCATAACACGCGACTGCCTAAGGAGACGCAAGAGCAGGGGACCAGACAAGAAGCAGAAACTCCTCAACCAATTATCATACGTGTTGTTTTGGCAGGAGGAATAACGACTTTTGAAACCAGAGCAATTTCCCGATCAGGATATCACCTCAATTGTTTCTGATGCGACCTGGAGGTTTTGAAGTCGACCATCGGGAGGTTTTAATGGGATTCCCTGAATTTTCTCTGGTGAAATCACTTTCAGGCGGTCAACGGCTCTCACGGAACCAGACAGAGAAGAAACCGTAGCAGAGCAAGGAATTCGTACGCCAAGGCTTGATTAACTTCACTCTGGTCGAAAAAATCGCGAGATCATCAAACTTGCTGTGATTGCGCCCAGATAGCGATGTCACAACAAAAAACGCTGAACGGCTTCCTGCGTTTGATTGACAGTGAGATGTACTGAAGCCTTACAGAGCATTCAGCTCTCAGTTATTGAACCCTGCCCGAAATCGGGCGATTCGCCTCAGGTCACAATCCATGCGACTTTCTTCAGTTGTCCAGGCTCTGAAACCTTCCGCCACAATTGCTGCCGCCGCCAAGGCCAAAGAATTGAAATCGACAGGAATCCATGTCCACGAGTTTACGCTGGGCGAACCGGATTTCCCGACACCGGCCCACATTTGCGACGCTGCGAAAAAGGCGATGGACGCTGGTCACACGCACTACACGCCTGCGACTGGGATTCCGGAACTGAAGAAGGCTGTTGTCGCTGCTTATCAGCGTGATTACGGAATCACCTACGAAGCAGGGCAGGTGATCATCACCAATGGTGCTAAGCACGCGATTCACAACGTCATTGCGTCGCTTTGCGGACCAGGTGACGAAGTCATCATCCCAACTCCATATTGGGTGAGCTATAGCGCACTTGTTGAGTTGACCGGGGCCAAAGCCGTTTTGATCCCGACAACTCAGGAAAGCGGGTTCTGCCTGTCAGCAGAGCAGTTCGAAAAAGCGATCACACCGAACACCCGGTTGCTGATGCTCAACAATCCATGCAACCCAACAGGTTCTTCCTATCCGGTTGCAACTCTCGAAGCTCTCGCCAAAGTGGCTGTGAAGCACCAGATTCCCGTCCTTTCAGACGAGATCTATGAGAAACTGCTGTACGGAACGACTGAGTTCCGATCATTCGCCACACTGGGAGAAGACGTCAAGAAACTGACGATTACAGTAAGCGGTGTGAGCAAAGCCTATGCAATGACCGGATGGCGAATCGGCTGGACCATTGCTCCGATGGACCTGACCAAAGCCATGAGCAACTTGCAGAGTCAGCAGACCTCAAATCCTTGCAGCATCAGCCAATATGCTGCCTTGGAAGCTCTTGCAGGCTCACAGGATTGCATCACGAAGATGGTCGCCGAATTCTCAAAACGCCGTGACTACGTCGTTCAGCGTCTGCGAGCTATTCCCGGCCTGAGCTTTGCCGATCCAACTGGGGCGTTTTACGCATTTTTCAACGTCAGCAGCTACTTTGGAAAAACTCTGCCATGCGGCAAAGTGGCCAATAACGCGACCGAGTTCTGTGATCTGCTGTTGAGCGAAGGGCACGTCGCCACTGTCTCTGGAGACGATTTCGGGGCTCCGGGATATGTTCGCCTTTCGTTTGCGACAAACATCGCCGCACTCGAAGCCGGAATTGATGCTCTGGAAGCATTCCTCGGCCACAAAAAGTAATCGTTTCGTTCTTCTGAACAGGTCTTCACTGCGGTGAGAGGCCTGTCAGAGCACTTCCAGAAATCATGTGGCAAATCTGGCACGCGGGATTCAATGTTTCTCTTATTGAGAACGCCGCTGCGCGGCCACATGATAGACCGATACGGTCTAGTCAGAGCAACTCGACAATCGGACCGGCTGCGATCGAAGCAATTCATCGCAGCCGGTTTGTTTTTGTGATGATCAAGTGCGCAGAAGATGTTTCGAAGCAGGGCATTTCATTCGAAAATGCACCAATCTGGAGGGGAGGCGTAAGCTGTGTTGCTCTGGGAGAGATTTCGGGCTTTACCAGTCTGACAGGCGATTTCTACACTTCCAAAATGGAGAGAGTCCGGTCTGACGCGAATTTTGCATCAATGCATTGGTTTGTTGAGCCTGCGATGCAAAACCAAATCGACCCCCAAAGGCTGCTGAGCGGCTACGGAAAAGGCCGCACCGATCTCGCAGAGACCGGAAACGTTCGGAAGGAGTCGAGTCGTGATTTCATTAACCTGGTTCGACCTTGTTGCTGTCGGAATTCTGATCTTCTTCACGATGCGCGGCGCAGTGAAGGGAGTCGTCTTCCAGTTGGCGAGCCTGGCGGGAATCGTTCTGTGCTTCGTCTTTGCGAATGGGATTTCACAGGCAGCCGGGCCCTATGTGCATCTTGAACCCCCATTGAACAATTGGGTGATCTTCGCGGCGTCCTATCTCGGCTTCACTTTCATCTGTTATCTGATTGCCAGAACAATGGATGACTGGCTGCAGAAGAACAAACTGAAAGACTTCGATCGTCACCTCGGAGCGATCTTCGGTTTGGTGAAAGGGATCGCCCTTGTGCTCGTATTGACGTTCTTTGTTGTCACGATGTCGGCCTCTGCTCGCGAAGCATTAAAGGGGTCGTATACCGGAAAGTACGCCGCGGTCATCATGGACAAACTGCACGCAGTCATGCCGGAGAGGTTGCATTCTGCGGTTGAGGAATACATTCACCTGTTGGACGGGGATCATCTCGATCTGAACGCTCATAAGCATGACCATTCTCACCCAACACAAGGGCAGGGAAGTGATTCCCCTTTCGGCCTTCCATCCCCGTTTCCTTCTATTCCTCAATCATCAACTCCGGCACCCTCCCCGATTCCGTTGGGAACGAACTCAGGCACGACTGGGAACTTCTGGACTCAGTTGCAGGGGCTGCTGAACAACGAATCTCAGAGAGTCGTGAATGAGGCGCTTCAGTCATCTGACCCGCAAACCCGAACGCAGATTGAACAGGGATTGCAGTCATTGATGAAGTCCGTTCCTGAAAAGGATCGAGCTGCGATTCAGCAACAGATCAGTCAAGTCGGAGCAAACCAACTGAAGCAGTTTCTTGACTGGAAACTGAGTACTTTGACAGCTCCTGTGCAACCAGCACCAATTCCGACAACACCAACGAGTTTGCCACAGTCGAATCCGGTATCGGTTCCCGGCGTAATGCCAGCAACGAATCTGACTGCGAAACGGGTGGAGCAAATGCGGGCAATTGCTGCGATGTATTCACCAGCGGCAGCGGTTCAGCAGAACATTGAGATCGATATCACGCAGCGTACGGCCGGAATTCCAGACAACGTCGTTGTGGCGGCGCTCGATGACTGGATTGCCGATCTACAGCGGCGGGTTCCAGATCCAGATCCACAGACAACTCAAGCTCACCCGGTTGAGATCCGCCTCGCTCGCCAACTTCAGGCTGCGGGAATTCGGATTGATCAGCTCAGCATCGATGTTCAGCAACGACTCGGAGGAATTCAGGCTCCTGCTTCCTCACCATCTCAGGCAAACCCACTCTAGGACCGTTTCGGGCAACCTTTGGCCGCGTGCAGTCTTTTCGAAAAGGCGAAGATGGAGCAGGGGGGCCAAACGAGAATCGGGCATCGACCCTGGCTCTGTGAATCACAGTCTCACCTGTGCTGCCTTTTTGAAGCGAGTTCAGCGTTTCGAAAGTCCCTGCCCCTGCGGATCATTCGGATTTTCTTTACTGACCGTGTCGGTCTCTCAGGTGGCCGCGTAGCAGCCTTCTCAATGTGAGAAAGGCTGATTCGCGCGCCTGATTCGCTGCCGGATTTCTAGAAATGCCCTCGTTCGATTTCCCAAGCATTTTCGATTGAGGCCTTCAGGGATCACAAAGCGAGAATTCTGGCAATGTGATGGCTCGTATGCTTGCAGGGGCTCCCTTACAGAAATCGCGCGTTGCCGATGCCGCAATGTTTCTCTGATTGTGTCAGTCTTCCTGTGTTTTCTTTGTTGCCTTGCTTTGCGATTTTGCGATCTCCATCTTGCCTGAAGTCTCTGAAGTGCGTCGTCGGTGCGGCAGCAATCTTCGGTATTCGGCAGCCAGATTCACAGTCTTTCCCAGTCCAGCTTTTCGCTGAAATCTGACGAGGAATGAGATTGAATAATCCCGTTGGATTCCGGGCAATCATCTTGATTGCGACAATCGGCGTTTCGTAAAGTCGTAATGGCTTGGGGCTGCCAAACGATCGGAGGAACTCACCGTTTGGTGGCTGACTGAAATCGGGATTGGTCGCGATTCCATGAGGCGACTAATGTGGGACCAAACCCGATTGTGAATGAGATGAGCCTGTGCGTGGCGTTCACGTTGATTTCGTGATTCAGGATCTTCCAGGCGTCACATCACGGCGATCAATTCAATGCAGACGCCGCTCGCCGTGGGCTCGTCTGGCACGACGATTGTTTCCACTATTCAAAACTAACATCACTGCTGCGGATCAGAATGACCGTTGACACTTCATGGCGAATTTCGACATCAGGCTTGATGCAGTCTGCTATCGGTTCGTTGCGGTTGCTGTTCGTGATTCTGGTGCGCCGCTGTCTTGGGGTGAGTATCAGTCGTTCGCAGTTGCCTACCGACATCTTCGATCGGATTGCCTCGCGGCGTTTTCCAAACGCGGACGTCATTCTCCGAGGGCTTGCGTGTTCCATCTGGCCAATGACGCAGCACGGGAATGCAACTGTCGCTAACCGGCTTGTGTGTACCGAACGAGTTCTGAAGTTGGCAGAGCAGGTGACCACATCTTGCTGCGACCACGATCGAGAGGTCTCTGAAACGGACTCAGGCTGCCGATCGTTTTCGACTCCAAACCACCGTCAAAGTACGGCTTCAAATCTCGGTCAGCGGCGGCAGACACTCC
>JBEBTF010000271.1:0-4897 GCA_040393865.1 Planctomicrobium piriforme
TGCAAGTGTGGATGCGAACGAAATTTCAGGTCCACGCCAGATCAGTCAAATTTAGGGTCTTACTTGGAAGGTACTTTAAACTTCTCGGCGAACTCGACGAGGGTTCGGAGAGTGGCCCCAGTTCCTCCAACGTCCCGATAAGGTTTCGCAGATTCAGCGAACGCAGGACCAGCGATATCCAGGTGAACCCAAGGGATATTGTTGACAAAGCGTTCCAGAAACTTCGCCGCGGTGATGGCTCCCCCCCAGCGCGTGCCGACATTCTTGACGTCAGCAAAATCACATTTCAGCTGCTCATTGAAACTGTCGAACATCGGCAATTGCCAGATGTCTTCCCCGACCTGTTTCGAGGCAGTCAGGAGGTTGTCGCAGAGATCCTGATTGTTTGTGAATGCTCCGGAAATATCCATGCCGAGTGCCACAACACAGGCGCCTGTCAGCGTTGCCAGATCGATGATGCAAGCCGGTTTCTGTTCCGCGGTGTAACACAACACATCTGACAGAACGAGTCGCCCTTCGGCATCGGTATTGTGGACTTCGATCGTCGTCCCGTTTCTTGCCGTAAGAACTTCACCCAATTTGTATGAGTGCGGCCCAATCATATTTTCGACCAGCCCGACAACCCCGATGACGTTGACCGGCAGTTTGAGGCGTGCGATGGCGGACATGGCTCCCAGAACGGTCGCGGCGCCGGCCATGTCCCCTTTCATGGTGATCATGCTGTCGGATGGCTTGATCGAAAGCCCACCGCTATCGAATGTGACCCCTTTCCCGCAGAGGGCGAGTGTTGGTGCCCCTTCGCCAGCTCCTTTGTAGTTCAGCACAACAACGCGAGGATCGTGCTTGCTTCCTCGGGCGACCCCCAGCAGAGCCCCCATCTTTTCCTGTTGCAGACGGGGCAGATCGAAGATCTCACCGACCAGTCCGGCGGCAGTGGCGACTTCAACAGCGCGGCTGGCGAAGACATCGGGAATCAGATCTTCCGGATGACGATTCACCAGTTCTCTCGTCAGGTTGACGGACTCTGCCAGAATTCGTCCCCGTTCCAGCGCGGCCGGAGAGACATTGGCTCCGCCGACGTTGATGAGGATTTCTTTGAAGGAGAAGCGGTCTTTTTCTGCTTTGTAAAGCCCCTGTCCTGACGATCCGACGAGAGAGGAATAGGCGGCAATCTGTGCAGCAGTATCCGCTCCGAGTTTTGCGGAGATGACTTGCGGGATCGCGATGCTGATTGATTTGTTTGCTGTTCCGGCGGCCTTGCGAACGGCAGTCAGCAGGCTTTGTTCCCAGCGTTGCAGCGTCAGTTTTTCAACCGGACCAACGCCAATGATGATGACTCGCCCGGCGGCAATGCCTGGGGCGACCGGAAGAATCGTCAACTCGCCAGGCTTGCCTTTGAGTTCTTCCCGATCTCGTAGTGTGGTCAGGGTCCCATTGAGTGCGGTGTCTAACTCTGCGACTTCGGCAGGGAACTGATCTTGTTCCGGAAGACTGATGACAAGCCAGTCGGATTGAACGGTGTTCAGAGGAATGCTGGAAAGTTGAGGAAGAACAACGGACATTGTGAGCTTCTTTTTCATTCACACTGGATAGGACAGGGGTAACCTGTCGGGAGTATATCGAAAAGAAATTGTTCGATGCGATCCCTTTATTCCCCCGGTTTGTGTGAATTGCCATCGCGAGGAGAGCGGAAATCAGGGACCTTTGCGGCAGACGCTTGATCATTTGAGGTGATTCATAAGCGATTCCGACGGTTCTTGTGCTGAAATTGACCAGACCAGTTTGCTCCACAGTCTGTTGTGAATTACTCTGCTGTGACACCGGTGTGCGCCCGTCGAGGGGGTCGCTGGCGTGAAGTGATCTTGAATGGGACGGCAGGAACTTTGACCGGTTTTCGGTTAAAAACGCGATGCATGTTTATGTGTCTGCGGTAACGCCGGTTGGTCCTGATTGAAATTTTCTTTTCGTGACGCTGAAGGAATTCACGATGGCGAAGAAATCCATCGCAGACATTGATGTGCAGGGTAAGACAGTACTGATGCGAGTGGACTTCAATGTTCCGCTCGACGATCAGTTGAAGATCACTGACGACCGCCGGATTGAGATGGCGCTGCCTTCGATCAAGTCTGTTCTCGATCGTGGCGGGAAAGTCGTGCTGATGAGCCATCTGGGGCGACCAGACGGGAATTTCGTCCCTAAGGCGAGCCTGAAGCCAGCGGCAATCCGTTTGGGAGAACTGCTCGGCAGCCCAGTGTTTTTTGCAGCTGACGCGGTCGGTCCAGACGCGGAAGCAAAAGTCGCTGCACTCAAGGCTGGCGAAGTTGTTGTGCTGGAAAACGTCCGGTTCTATCCAGAAGAAGAACTGAAAGACGAGAAGGCAACTCCAGAGCAGCTCGAAGCCAAGAAGGCTTTTGCTGCGAAACTCGCTTCCTTCGGCGACATCTATTGCAACGACGCCTTCGGAACCTGCCATCGCGCGCATGCGAGTATGTTCACCGTTCCATCTCTGATGGAAGGGAAGCCTAAAGTTGTCGGCTTCCTTGTTCAGAAAGAGATTCAGTATCTCAGCGATACGATTTCCTCTCCAAAACGTCCGTTCGTGGCGATCGTCGGTGGCGCGAAGGTCTCTGACAAAATCAAGGTGATCAAGAACCTGCTCACTGTTTGTGATCAGGTTTTGATCGGCGGAGCGATGGCCTACACATTCTCTCTCGCCCAAGGGGGAAGTGTCGGGAAGAGCCTTGTCGAAAAGGATAAGGTTGATCTCGCCAAGGAACTGATCGAAGCTGGCGGGAACAAACTGGTTCTTCCAGTTGATACCCATTGCGGCGACGCATTCAAATCAGACTGCAATAAAGTGGTTGTTGACGCCGGCAAGATTCCAGACGACTTCGAAGGTCTGGACATTGGGCCAAAAACCGCAGAGAACTATGCCGCGATTGTGTCAAAAGCCGGGACTGTGATCTGGAACGGGCCAATGGGGGTTTTCGAAATGCCTCCGTTTGATGCCGGGACCAAAGCTGTTGCACAGGCAATCGCTGATTCTTCCGCAATCAGCATCATTGGTGGTGGCGATAGTGCCGCAGCAATCCAGCAACTCGGGTTTGCTGACAAGGTGACTCACGTCAGTACCGGTGGTGGAGCAAGTCTGGAAATGCTTGAAGGGAAACGCTTTAAGCCAGTTGAAGTTCTCGATGAAGCGTAAGCGAACAGCCTGTTGAAAGTGCTGTTGCCATTATGATTCTTATCACAAAGAGCCTCTGCGATCTGCAGGGGCTCTTTGGCGATATGGACTGAAGAGTTCAGCGCCGACTGATGAATTTTGCACGAAATGGGAGTGTTCCATTCAGTGAGATCTATCTTAGTTGTTGATCGAATCATATGATCAGCCTGTGGATTTTGTGTCGGCAATTCTGACCTGTCAGGCACTCAAACAGGTGGAATTCTCGACAATCTGAAGCAGGGAAGTCGGCGGAATCTCATTTCAATGAGATCAGCAGCGCCCCTGCGACATTTGAATTCAATACTGTTCATGCAATCGCCGTGAGTGAACCCCGGAATTGCCAATCCGACTTAACGGCTCCACCCAATTGAAATTGACTGGCATTCGATTTCGCCTCAGGACCTCCTCATGCTTCGTCCTCGTTTTGCCTTAGGAGTCGTGTGTTGCACTGCGGCTATGGCGGTCAACCTCGTTTCGGTTCAGGCATGGTCAGATGACACTTTGAAACCAGTCGCGCCTGCAGCTCCGGCCGCAGCGGGATCTGAAGACCTGTTCGCCGTGCCAGAATCCAATGACGAGAAAGCACTGCAGATGTTCCTGCAGCGTCTCGTTCAGACTCAGCCTGAAGCCCAGTCTCAGGAAGGCTTCGTTAATCATCTGAACAAAGTCGACACCGCTGTGACGACGGTTCTTTCCCGTCCAGTTGGTGACGAATTTTATTCCAGCGTTTCCGAGTTGAAGCTTCAGGTCCTGTCTGTCCTGCATGATCTGGGCGACAAAACCGCGAAAGCCAAACTGGAAACGTTCCTGAAAGAACTGCAGGCCAGCAAACGTGCCGGAGTTCCACAACTGGCTGCACGATTCCAGTTGCAGCAGGAAGTGGAAGGCTTGGCAGCTCTCGATGAAGCTGGTCAGAAAGCACTGATCGCGAAGATTATTGAGCAGATTAAAACGGTATCAAAAGAAGATGGTGCCGGACTTCAGTTCACCATTCAGTTGGCAATGTCCGCTGGCGAAATGCTGCAGCGAACCAATTCTCCGATTGCAGTCTCTTCATTTGCAGCGATTGTCGACGCAATTAAAGAACGCAAAGACGAGCGGCTCGCTGATCTCGTAACCAGCCTTGAAGGAACTGTTCGCCGTCTGCAGCTGCCAGGAAATCCGATTCTGGTTGAAGGCAAAACTGTTGGTGGGGAAGCCTTCAATATCGACAGCCTGAAAGGCAAAGTTGTTCTGGTTGACTTCTGGGCAACCTGGTGCGGTCCATGCGTTGCTGAACTTCCGCACTTGCAGGAACTCTACACTGCTTACCAGCCTAAAGGATTCGAAGTCGTCGGGATCAGTCTGGACACTGACAAGGCTGAACTGGAATCCTTCATCAAGGCTCGCGAAGTGAAGTGGCCGATTCTGTTCGAGGAATCTGACGGTGCTGGCTGGGGCAACAAGATTGCAAGTCACTACGGCATCAGTGCAATTCCTACCATGATCCTTGTTGGACGCGATGGAAAAGTGATCAGCACTAGCTTGCGTGGACCAGCTCTTGATGAAGAACTGGAAAAGCTGCTGGGCCCTTTGCCTCCAAAAGCTGACAAGTAATTTTCAGCTGGTCTCACTCTGGTCTTCAATCTCACAACGGTTGAAAGCAGTCTGATGCAGACCTGTAGAAGCATGTGA
>JBEBTF010000272.1:0-4853 GCA_040393865.1 Planctomicrobium piriforme
TCGGTGACGACGTGGCCGGCGACGTCGGTGAGGCGGAAGTCTCTTCCGGCGTAGCGATATGTTAGCCGTTCGTGGTCCAAGCCCAATTGATGCAGAATCGTGGCGTGAAGGTCGTGGATATGGACTCGGTTGATTGCGGCTTCGTGGCCGAAGTCGTCAGTCTCGCCGTAAGCAATCCCCTGCTTCACTCCCCCACCTGCCAGCCAGACCGTGAATCCCTGAGGGTTGTGGTCTCGACCGTTCTTTCCTTGGACCGTCGGGGTGCGTCCAAACTCGCCTCCCCAGACAACCAGCGTCTCGTCCAGTAAGCCACGCTGTTTCAGGTCGGTGAGGAGTCCTGTGATCGGCAGGTCGACCGCTTGGGAATTCTTTTCGTGTCCGGCCTTCAAGTTGCCGTGCTGATCCCAGACGTTTCCGGTCGAGAGTTCTACAAACCGGACTCCCGCTTCAACCAGTCGTCTGGCCATCAGACACTGGCGGCCGAAACCATCTGTTTCTTTGGTGCCGATTCCGTAGAGTTCCTGCGTTTCTTTTGATTCCTTGGTGAGATCAAGCACTTCCGGGGCCGCAAGTTGCATGCGATGGGCAAGGTCATAGGCTTCAATCGCCCCCTGAATTTCGCCATCGACACCGACACGATCGAGGTGAGCCGCGTTCAAGGATTGAATGAGTTCCAGTCGTTCCGCCTGACGTTTGGGATCGACTGAGGCCGTCAGATGTTCGATGGTTGCGTTTCCCAGTGTCCCCTGTCGGCCTAATGTTGTCGCCTGATGCTCAGTGGGAAGAAATGCTGCACCGTAATTGCGAGGCCCGCCATGACCACTGCTGGGGGCGATGGAAACAAACGATGGCAAATCCTGATTGATTTTCGCCAGACCGTACGAAACCCAGGCGCCTACCGAAGGTCGGACCAGATTGTCGCTGCCGGTATGGATCATGGAGACCGCTTGCCCGTGCGACTGCCCTCGGCTGTGCATCGATCGGATGACGCACAACTCGTCCGCTTTGGATGCCAGATGTGGAAAGAGTTCCGAGATCCACAAGCCAGATTCCCCATGCTGTTTGAATGTCCACGGGGACTTCATGAGTTCCTGTTTGGCATCAAGCGCCGACGGCAGAGCATAGGGAATTGCCTTCCCGTCAGATTTCTCCAGCATCGGCTTGTAGTCGAATGTATCGACCTGGCTCGGGCCGCCGTGCATGAAGAGGAAAATTACGCTTTTGGCTTTGGCCGGATGGTGCGGTCGCTGGATGACCAGATCCGGGTTCGCTTCCAGCGTTCTGCCTGTCAATCCCCCCAGAGAAAACGCAGCGCTGCCAGCACAGAATTGCTTTAAGAGATTGCGACGGGAAGTCACGGGGAGATATGGCAGTGACATTAGGATTCTCTTTCTCTCGCAATTCCGCCTTGGCAATCAGTTCAACAATGTCGACACCAGAGAGCTAATCCAGCATTCGGAATGACGTTGAGGCAATGAGTGCGTGAACAAACTCTTGCCACACAGCTTTCTCATCCTCTTCATCTTCCACATCGAGCAGTTTGGCGTCGATGAATGTTTGACTGATCCTTGCTTCATCGATTGTTGGCGGGCGTCCCAGGATGAGCTTTGTGAGATTCTCAATACGCTCGCTGACAGTCGAGTAGGAAGTCTTGAACGAGTGGTTGACAATCAGCGCAGATTGCTGTGTGACAAAGTCTCCGTTCAACATCCAGAGCGCCTGAGCTGGGACATTCGTCTTCGCTCTTTCTCCCGTCGAAAAATCGGGATCGGCGAAGTCGAACACCCGGAGAACCGAAGTCAATTCGCTGCGGATAATCGGCTGATAGGCCGTTCTTCTGGTTGATTCCTGAATCTTGACGCCTTGGTCTGTAGCAACGTTCACCGTGACCAGCGTGCCCAGTCCGGCAACCGGCGATTCCATCGAAGTCAGATCAAGCTGGTCGCCTGCTGCGAGAATGGCATCTCGAATTGATTCCGCTGAAATTCGTTTTCGGTTGGCTCGCCAGAGAAGTTTGTTTTCAGGATCGCGTTCCCATTTCGCCGCATCGTATTCGGTCGATTGTTGGTACGTCCGACTGAGGATGATTTGCCTGACGAGCCATTTGGTCGACCATCCATGAGCGATGAATTCCACCGCGAGTTGATCAAGCAGTTCGAGATGCGTTGGCTGGTCGCCAAGAGATCCGAAATTGTCAACGCTGCGGACCAATCCGGCTCCCATCAGGTGGTGCCATACTCGATTCACATAGACTCTGGCGGTCAATGGATTTCGTGAATCTGCAATCCACCTGGCCAGTTCGAGACGTCCGCTCTCTTCATCTGGAATCTCGATGCGATCATGAAAATTGATGACGGACAGAAAACCCCGGGGGACTTTCGGTCCCAGCATTCGCGTTTCCCCGCGGATGCAGACATTGCAGTCCCCCCGCTCTGTTGCGTCTTTCACGGCCAGAGCAACAGGGGCTGGCGGCGGTGCGCTTTTGGCGAGTTCTTTCTGCTGTTCCTTGAGTTTGTCGAGACGCTTCTTCGCCCCGTCAACTTCCACCAGTTGAGGTTGCTTTTCATCTGGCTTCTGATGCAGGTCTTCCACGGGAATGAACTGCACGGCATCAGCAAAGACATAGCCGACAGTCCCTGTCGTGGCGATGGTGACTTCTGCTCGGCGATCACTTGTGAAACGCCAGCGTCCAATCGGTTTGAAGAGTTTTGCAATCGGAGGAACCTGAGATTGGTCGACCGTTATGTCTGTTTGGCCATCGGCATGAAGAATCGTGACTGGAACATTGGTCGCCAGATCCGGTCGGCCGAAGAATGCGAGTCGGACTTCATATTCTCCATCTTTAGGAAGTGTGGCCCTGAAGATGACTTTCTTCTGCCCTTTGTCCATCTTGTCGTCGTGCAGGTAATTCGTTCCGATGAAGTTCTTGGAAAAGGTGGATGACTTCCACGTTCCGACCTGCTCTGCGTCTTGATCATCAACAACCACACCTAAGCGGAGAGCTGAAGCAAGCTCCCCTGTCGACTCTAGCTTCTTCAGAAGGCTCTCTACCTTTTTGATTTCCTGCTTGAGTTCTGCTTCTTTCTTCTGGTGCTCGGCCAAAGCCGCGGCGTGTTCAGGAGCAATCGGAAGCGGCTGCCTGACCCAGTTGGAAACGTATTGCTGAATTTCGCCGTCCAGTACTTGCGTGCTGCGGAAGATACCGGCGAGTGCGTAATAGTCTCGCGTTGGGATCGGGTCGAATTTGTGATCGTGACAACGTGCGCACCCGAGTGTCATTCCCAGAAAGGCGCTGCCAACGGTGGAGATTTGCTCATCGACAACATCCATGCGGAGCCGTTCCTTGTCGCGTTCACTCAGCATTTTTGTGCCGAGCATCAGGAACCCTGTCGCAACAAGTTGCTTCACCCGTTGCTCGTCGGACTGTGATGGCAACAGGTCTCCGGCGATTTGTTCAATGATCAGATCCTGAAAAGACCGGTCTTCATTGAAGCTGTCGATGATGTAGTTGCGATATCGCCATGCTTCGTGGAATGTGGCATTGAAATCTCCTCCATTGGAGTCCGCATATCGCGCAACATCGAGCCAGTGCCGCCCCCAATGCACTCCGTATTGAGGCGAGGCCAGCAGGGAGTCGACGTATTTTTCGATTGCGTCAACGTCGCGTGTCTCCAGAAATCGTTCGAGGTCGGCGGGCGTCGGCGGGAGACCTGTCAGGTCAAATGAAATGCGTCTCAAAAGTGTGGCGCGATCAGCGTCCGGTTGCGGAGAAAGTTGTTCCTCTTCAAGGCGGGAGAGGACAAAGCGATCGATCCAGTTCCTCGGCCAGTCAGACGTTTTGACCTCCGGGATGACGTGTGATTCGACCGGGAGAAATGACCAGAACTGGCGAGCGGCTGCGAAGTCAATTTCCTTTTTCATCGCAGCGGGATCGACAGAGCCAGTTCGCGGATCTGGAGCCCCCATTTCAATCCAGCGTTCAAAATCAGCGATCACCTCATCTGGAAGTTTCCCAGCCGGTGGCATCTCATAGGTCTCGTATTTCAGGGACTGCAACAGCAGGCTCTCACTCGCCTTCCCTTTGACGATACTTGGCCCGGTATCCCCGCCGGTCAGTAACCCAGCAGCCGAATCGACGAGCAAACCCCCTTTGAGGGCGGCGGTCTTTTCCGAATGGCACTCGTAACAGTGCTTGATGAGAACAGGACGAATCTTCGTTTCAAAGAAATCGATTCCGGCCTGTTCTGCACTGATAGCGTTGCTGCTCAGCAAGAGCAGAAAAGCAATGATCTGACATCCATTGCGCACGAGGAACCTCCTCCGGAAACGGGCAATGCATCAGTTTGTAAGAATATCTTCGGCAAATGACAATTGAAACATCAAACCTTGCTGATCTTGATCTCGTCGACGTAATTTTGCGTTTTGAGTGACCGATGGGGGCAAGTGCTTATCGCATGCGACCGATTTCTGCGAGTCAGTTGTCCACCCTGAGAGGAAACCTTCGTTAATCTGCATTACCTGCGTGTATTCAACATGTTTGATAAGGACGGCAGAATCGAAACATTCGCTGGGAGTGGAACGGACGTTCACGAGCAGCTAGAGTTAATGTATTCGCAATGAGGCCTCGAACTTGGCCAATGGAGATGGAAAATGGTTCGCCGGTATTTGTTCGCAGTTGCCGTTCTTGCTTTTGGATTCGCATGGACGGGTCAGATTCAGGCCGAAGAGTCAAAACCTGTTCCTGACGTTGTTGCTGTTTTTGATCTGCATGGGGCTCTTTCTGAACAGAAAGCCTCTGACGATCCCCTGTTTGGGAGCATTGGGGGGGACTCGCTGCATTCGTTAGTCACGAG
>JBEBTF010000273.1:0-4714 GCA_040393865.1 Planctomicrobium piriforme
TTGGTGTGGGTGGACTGCGGCGTCCTGGTTCGTGAATGAATCGTTCTGGTTGCGCCGAAACGATGGATTATGAATTAACACATTGTATATTTTGTTAGCTTCTCAAGGTCTTTGCTTTTAACTTTCTCTGCTTTTGATTCTGGCGAGATGCCGGACTTTGCGTTTGGTTCTCACGTTGCTATTGGAGCCTGAATATGCTGAATCGTCTCCTTGCTTTTGCTGTTTGTGCTGCGCTGGGGGCTTCGTTTGCAAGCAGTAGTTTCGCACAAGAAACAGCCGAAGCTGTAACGAAAGCGGCCATCGATAAGACTGTGGATCAGTATCAGCAGGCGTTCCGTCAGAACGATGCGAAAGCGTTGAGTGCTCTTTTCACGCCGAACGCAGAGTACGTCGATTCCTCAGGTCAGGTTCTGCATGGTCGCAAAGAACTTGAGGCGGCATTGACGGGGGTCTTCGCCCGCAATCCAGACAGAGAGTTAAAAATCTCAGTGCAGTCTGTGCGAACGATTGCTGATGGGCTCGCGCTGGAAGAAGGGGTGTCAACATTTGTCACGGCGGCCGGAGAGAGCGAAGAGCCAGTGAAGTATATTGCTGTTCATGCCCGTCAACCTGATCAGAAGTGGTTGATTGCCTATATCCGAGAAGTTGGAATTCCGGAGCCAGCAGTCGCAGACCGATTGAAAGAGTTGGCCTGGCTTGAAGGAGGATGGCGTGAAGAAGATGGAACAACAAGCATCACGACTGAATGGAAACGTTCGGAAGATGGCAACTTTCTGATCAGTGAATTCTCTGCACAAGGACCAGCAGGTTTCCAATTGAAAGGGACGCAACGTATCGGCTGGGATGCTCAGAATCAGACATTTCGATCCTGGGCTTTTGAATCAACAGGGGGCTTTGCTGAAGGGCTCTGGACCAAAAATCAGGATGGAACATGGTCGGTTGTGTTGACTGGCTCGGATGCAACCGGGGTTCCTGTCGCCACGAAACTCACCTATGGGCACGATGGTGCCGACGGACTCATCATCTCTCGCGAACGTCAGTCTCCTTCAGGTGAAGGGGTGCTGTCATCAACACACCGAATTGTTCGCAGACCTCCATCACCAGCCGCCAAGAAGGCTCCTTAGTTCTTGTTCCGGTGAGCATTTGGTGGTGTCTGTGTCTCGACTGCGCATCAGTTTCTGCAAGACGTTTCCGTTTTGATCTGTCCCTCTTTCGTTTGAAGATTTCTGAACTCGCATTCTGAATCTGATCACCCGTCGGGCTGATTCGCTGCAAGATCTGCGAGCAATCTTGATCGATCCTTGAATCGATCGTCTCCGGCTATACCAAGGGTAGGTGTCATGAATAAATCTCTTATGCATCGCTGGTTCGTGGGGGTTGCCTCGGTGAGCCTGCTGGTGTCCCCAGTCTGGGCTCGCGGTTTTGGTGGCGGTGGTGGCGGCCGAGGCGGAGGCGGCGGTTTTGGTGGCGGCGGAGGTGGTGGTTTCCACGGTGGTGGCGGAAGTTTCGGTGGGGGTGGCGGATATAGCGGCGGGGGAATGCGCTCTGGCGGATACCAGGGGGGCGGCATGTCCGGCGGCTCACGAGGGGGCAACCAAGGGGGTAGCTTTGGTGGCGGCGGTGGTGGGAACTTTGGAGGCGGAAACTTCGGTGGAGGGAGTGGAAGCAGAGAATTCGGGGGAAGCAACTTCGGCGGTGGTAGCGGCGGAAGGGAATTCGGCGGCGCCGGTGGGGGGCGAGAGTTCGGCGCGGGAAGCGGTGGACGTGAGTTTGGAGGTGGAGGATTTGGAGGAGGCCAAGGGTTTGGTTCGAATCCAGACCGGCAAACTCGCCCTGTTCCTGGTGGGGAAGGGGGCCGGTTACCGTTTAATTCACCAGCATCGCCTGTTGATCCCCTCAGAGGCCGCGATGCGTTTCCGGGAATGGGGCCAGGGGGTGGAGAACAAGGTCGCCCGATTCGTGATGGACAAGGGCAGCGCCCGGGTGAAGGCCCACTGTCTGGAAGACCAGGGCAACCGGGACAATCACCAGAGAACCGTCCTAATTCACCAGAGAACCGGCCCAATCGTCCGCCGGGTTGGGAGAATGGACGACCTCCAGGTTGGGAAAATGGTCACCCACCGGGTTGGCAAGACGGTCATCCACATGGTCCACCACCTCCACCGCCATATCATCAAGGGTGGTACCACGGGTACGCACCAGCATGGGGGAATGGCCGTTGGGACTATCTGTGGGGGAACTATCCCGTCGCAATGGGAGTGGGGGCGACGGTCTGGGGGGTGAATACGGCTTCCTGGATGTTCGGTGTCAGTTCTTACGTTAATCCGTATTGCGATGGCCCGGTCTATGTGAATAACCAGCCGATTGTGAACTATTCACAGCCGGTCATTGAGCAACCGAGTACGGCAACGACTGGTTCGGATGGAAGCCAGCAGGCACCGGCTCCGCAGACTTCTGCTGCTGATCAGGCACGCAAAGCGTTTTATAACGGGAACTATGATGCTGCCCTTCAGGCTGTGAATCAGGCACTCGCTTCCGCTCCGCATGATCGGGCGATCAGTGAGTTCCGCAGTCTCTGTCTGTTTGCACTCGGGCAGTATCGAGATTCCGCAGCAACGATCCATTCGGTACTGACGACGGGGCCAGGCTGGAACTGGACAACCATGATCAGTCTGTATCCGGACTCCGAAGTCTATACTGGTCAGTTGCGAAAGCTGGAGCAGTATGTGACAGACAACCCGACGGCAGCGGATGCTCAATTCCTGCTGGGGTATCACTACTTCACGGCGGGCTACACGGATGATGCTGTGCTTGCATGGCAATCGGTGTTGAAACTGCAGCCGAACGACACGCTCGCCGCCGAACTTGTGAAGATGTACTCTTCAGAATCGAAAGCGACTGCTGATCAGTCTCAGGCTGCTCCCCCTCAGCCATCAGGGCCAGCAGTCCCGGTAGAGAGTCTCTACGGAAACTGGACATCCAATGCCAGCAGCGGAACGTTTCTGTTGAGCCTGAAGAATGATCAGACATTCAACTGGCAGTTCACAAGAGACGGTCAGAAGCAGGCCATTTCCGGAACATTTTCCGTGAGTGGAAACGGCCTCTCACTGCAGCCGCAATCTGGCGATCCAATGCTCAGCACAATCGCTCTGAAAGATGCTCGAACTTTGGATCTGACTCCAGTGGGGGACACCAAGCCGATGGTGTTTCGTAAGTAATATATTGTAACCCAGAGCAGCTTTGCCTTAGGGAACATGCTGAATTTCAGGGACTGTATGGGGAGACTCATGCAGTCCCTGTTTCTTTTAGAGCAGTTTGCTCTACCGAGTGCCCGCGCCGCGGCCATTTCGATTGATGCCACGCAACTCGCCGCGTGGCAGAAGCGTGGAAATCACTTCGCAAGATGCTCTAAGCCTGTGGACTTTGCTGCGACTTTGGGTAAACGCGACTGCATCAGCCGGTGTTGAGTCGACAAATTCAGTTGAATTCACGATGCTGGGCAATCTCAATGAACGTTGATCTGTTGATGTTTGAGACGACTGAAGCCTGTCTGCTCAATCGCATTGCATATTGAGAGTGTTGCCCCGCATTGGGGGACACTGTTCGGCGGCGGTGAGGGCATATTCATACCTTGGAATGCAAAGGGATTCACAGATGTCGCACGCTTCGCCCAAGCTCCACAACGCTATGTGGCCCGGCCTGGTTGGCAAAGAACCCAACACTGACAACCCTCCGATCTCACTGGATCGCATGCTCGAGCTGACAGCTGGTGCGAGTGTGAACGGTGTGAAATTTGACGGCATCGATTGCTTCCTGTTCCATCCACATACTGATCCAGATGCTGATGAATCGGCTCTGAAGGAGATGGCAGACAAGGTTGCCGGCTACGGCTTTAAGATCGGGTCGCTCGTTGCTCCAGTCTGGCCGGGAACGGTTGGAGATTCCGCAATGGGATCGGCTGAAGCACGTCAGAAATTTGTTCTGGCAGTCGAGAAGGCCTGCAAGATTGCCAAGATTTTGAACAAGCATGGGGTTCGCGAATATGGAGTCATTCGTATTGACTCTGCAACCGGTGCCGCAGCGTGGTTCGATGATCCGGTTGGCAATACCAAACTGATTGCAGAAACCTGGCGCGAAGCTGGTAAAGTTGCTGCGAGCTATGGCGAACGTCTCGCAGCGGAAGGCGAAATCTGCTGGGCTGGGATGCATTCGTGGAAAGATATGGTCAACCTGCTGGAAGAAACCGGAATGCCGGAGACCGTTGGGTTTCAGGCGGACTTGGCTCACACCTATCTCTATCTGATGGGGTACAACTCCCCAGAGAATGCTCTGCTGCAGGCAGGGTACTCAGATGAAGAGTTCTGGCCGGCATACAAGAAGATGACAGATGCCTTGCGACCATGGACGATTGATTTCCATGTTGCACAGAACGATGGAACGGTTCACGGAACCGGCAGTCATGATAAGACCGGCAAGCACTGTCCTGCCGACGATCCAAATGGCAAACTGGACATCGTGAAGTGTGCAGGATACTGGCTCGAAGGAGCACAGGATCGTGGAATTCAGCATATCTGCTGGGATGGCTGTATGTTCCCGAATGCGATGCTGGAAACCCAACAGACCTGGAACACGATCCTCGACACAATGATCAAGGTTCGAAATGCTCATGGCTGGAACTAGAGCAGTTTGCTCTACCGAGTGCCCGCGCAGCGGC
>JBEBTF010000274.1:0-4673 GCA_040393865.1 Planctomicrobium piriforme
GAAGATTTGAGCGAGCTTGGCAATGTTTTTGAAAATGCCGGAACCTCACCTCTTCACCTGACCAAGGGGGAAGACGGTTTGTGGTACACGACCTTGGAAACGGACAAGCAGCACACCGAGCCTGAAGCCAACATCTCCGAGATACTGACGATCATCGAGTCCCTAACAGAGCCAGATCGTCAACTCTGGATCAATTGTACCCGGCGAGAGTTTAATATTGGATACTCTTGTGGAGACCATCCGCGGGCATTCATCCAAGGACTATCGCCTGAACTGCTCAGACGTGTCGCGAACGTCGACGCTTCCATTCTCATCACGCTCTATCCAATCGGACTCTACCCAAAGCAAGGTTTGACAGCCCAGGACGAAGTTTGGTAACGATGGTGAGTAATCACGAAAACCCTTCACCCGGCGATGAATAAGCTGGGTAGCTGTTTGTCAGCCCGGATTCAACTTGGAATGCAGTTACTTCCATTCCAGTGGTTGGATTGGATCGAACGTGGTTGTGAGTGTTCGTGGGGTAGGGTAGCGCTCGGGGTATTGCAGAGTTTCGATGACCTCGACGAGGTGGACGCCGAGTTCTGCGGAGAGGCGGCAGGGGCGTTGCTGCTGAATGGCTTCGATTTGGTCCCCGGGGCCACGCAGGAAGTCAACGAGTTTATTGCTGGTTGCCGAGCGATAGATCGGGCGTCGAGCGTAGGGGTACTTCCATTCGAGTTGTGTTCCGGAGATCGAAAACGGTAAACGCAACAGGCTCTCAAAACGGACTCGCCAGTTGGAAAGTCGTGATGTCACTCCATGCACAAGTTTGTTGTAGGGAGTCTTCTGAAGGTAAACCGGAGCCCCGTCATTGCGAACGTATTTGGTATAGAGAGTTCCCTGTTCGCCAATGATCTGGATGGATTTATCGAGCGGCGCGACGATTCCGCACGTCACCCGAGCAACCACGTCGTTGTCGTATTCAAGGCATCCGACGGTGAAGTCTGGCGCCATTGATTCGACGGGAATGCCTTTATCCTGAATACGAGTTGAAGCGTAAGCTGTGACGCGTCGGACCGGCCCGAAAAAGGCAGCGAGCCATGTCAGCACATAGCCTGCATGTTCGAAGGTGCAGCCGACTTCGTATTCATCTTTGGCCGGCCATTTCGCTCCGGATGAACTGGTCCAACGACCGGGATTCAATCGATGAATCATCCCGTCGTCGAAACTTGCGTACGCGAGTCTGACCTGTCCAACGGCACCGTCTTGAATTCCCTTCCACATTGTCTGAGCTGTTTCACTCAGAATACTGCAAGGGGCGGTGGCCAGTGAGCGATTGTGTTGCTTGGCGAGGTCAGCCAATTCCTGGGCGGCAACGGAATCCATTGCCAACGGCTTCTCAGAGTAGACGTGCTTCCCTGCAATCAGGCAGGCTTTGGTCGTCTCGTAATGGCTTCGCGGATTCGTCAGATTGAGAACCAGCTCAACAGATGGATCATTGAGAAGTTCTTCGAATGAAGAATAGGCTCTGATCTGGTGGTGTTGAGTGAATGCGGCTAACCGTTGTGGAGCCGTGTCATAGGCTCCAACAATATTGATCTGCGGCCAGTTCCGACGGGTCGCCAGATACATGTCCGCTACAAACCCGCATCCAAGCACACCGACGTTCACTGATCTTCATCCCGATGTCGTGATTGCCACGGCGCAGCACTCCCCCTGTGAGAGCGCTGCATGTCCCCGCAATCCTAGCTTGGGCTTTGAGGCAACGTCGGGCGAAACTCTGTAATCGGAAGTAATTCTGAAGACGCGGTCAGAATACCGGTTGAAGGTGCGTGAGCGGCTGCTTTGAAGACCGACAGCCAGCGTTACAGACGTTGTAACTGATTAAATCCAACTCCGACTTCAGGTGGTCAACGCATCAGTTCGGGCGGTACTCAAGGACCGAGAAGATGGCTCGATGGTCGGAGGCAACGGATTCATCGAGCACACGCGTTTCGATGACTTTCCACTGCGAAGATGGCCGGGAGAGAATGTAATCAATCTGGCGATTCGGAGTGTCGACCGGAAACGTCGCGAGTGGCTGCGAGTTTGTTCGTGTCCAAGTCTTGTCGAAAAGATTGAGAGTGTCGCTGCCGATCAGGTCATTCATGTCACCAGCGAGAATGGCCGGGCGGTTTGAATTCAGTGCAAGTTCATTGATCATTTTCGCAGAAGCAACGCGACTGTTTTCTCCGGAACGATGATCCAGATGTGTGCAAAGGAACTGAAGGGGAGCAGTGATCCCAGGGATTTGAATCTCGGTGACAAGCACCCCGCGCTGCTCTCCATTTTTCACGTTGGGAAAGGGATGGTTTTTGTGATTTGAAATCGGATGCCGGGACAGGACGGCATTGCCATAAAAGCCCCCTTGCAATGGAATGTTTGATCCGAAAGCAAAGTTCATCTGCGTCAGACGGGCGAGTTCTGCAGGCTGGTCAACTCCTTTAGAACGTTTCGCGTTCTGGTCGACTTCCTGTAAAGCCACAAGGTCTGGTTTGACTGCGGAGATGACTTTGGCGATCCGTTCAAGATCGAGCTTTCCGTCAACTCCTTCACAGTGATGGATATTGTAACTGAGGACACGAAGCTGGACGGGATCTGCTGCGTTGATTGTAGATGCAGAAACAAGACTGGTGACCGCAACAACGAGCGAGAGAAGCAGCGATTTCACTGGGGACTCCGGATGATTCAATAGAGGAAGAGACGCGGTCCGGACAAATTAAATGAAGACGGCACGCCGAATGAACTTTATGAGATCGGGCACACAGGTGCAGAGCGATCAGTTCATAAAATGCATTCAAGCATGCCGTCGAATTTGCATGGGGTGACGAGACGAAACGTCACCCGTTGTTTTTACTTTGTGGCCTTTGGAATCGACATTGCTGCGTCCTGCAGAAGCGAAATTGCGGAATCGACCAGCATTTCTCCGGAGCCAGGTTTCACGTTGGAGTTCGTGACTTCATAGCTGCCGCCAATGTAGGCGTGACGATGAGGAATGTAGATCGTCTCGACAACGTTTGAGAGTTCGATTACCAATGTTGTCTTAAATGGAGAGGCCTTCTTAATTGCCAGTCCTAAATCGACAAAGACTTCGCCGGGCAGGCAGACGATTGCGACATCGCGACCGAGTGTCATCACAGTCACGTGGACAGGAATTGTGTCACCGATCCCTGACAGTGATCGGCTGAGCCCCCAAGTGATGTGTTCTTCTGCTGCAGCAAATGGTTCCTTGTGACGGAACTGATCAAGAATCATCTTCTTGTATGCAACCACATGGTCAGGAAGGAACGGAACCGGTTCTTTTCGCTTGGCGGCAGCAAGAACCTGAATCGCCTTAGAGACGTCTTCCTTCGACACATCCTGAAGCGGCAATTGAACGACCTGTGATTTCACAACGAGAACCGGATCTTCAATTTGTTTCAGTTCAGGAAGCTGTTTAACAATCGTTTCTCCGATTGAGTTTCCAATTGCGTCAGCCTTGTTACGGGCAGCGCCGGTTGGATCAGCATGGTTGATGTCGCCACAGCATCCGGTTCCAAAGATCGAGACGACATCTGGACCAATTGCTTTTCGGAGTGTCTGTTCAATGAAGTAAGGATAATCCGCACTCCATTTTGTTCCCCCGACGGTATCGAGGTGCAGGGCAAAGTTACTGAGAACTCCGATTGTTTTTCCTGAATCGTCCTGGATCTCAAGCAATCCGATCTCTGGATCAATTGGCCCTGCGGATCGGACAACTTCAGGGTTGTTGAAGTTCTGCCAAGTCTTTACAGAGCCATCCTTCATTACGAAGCGACGATTGAATGAGACCGGTGTGGTTTGTGTTGCGGCGCCGAACTCAAGCTTTGCTGGTTTCGCAGCTGCCTGTGCTTTCACGATCGCCTCAACTGGACCGCTAATCATCTTTTCGATGTAAGCTGCTCGAAGCGGCTCTTGCCCAGCCTTACCCAACTTCAGGTAAAGCTCTTTCATATAGTCAGGGGCGGTATGAGAGTGTGTCCCGGCGATGACGATGTTGTCGGCAGGAATGCCCGTCTTTTCCGATGCGAGCTTTCGGATTTCCTTATTCAGATCGGATGCAATTCCGATGAGGTCGCAGACAACCAGAGCTGATTCGGTGTTGTTGCCGCGGAAGACAATTGCCTTGGCCTTGAGCGGATCAATTGCTCCTTCGGCCAGTCGCTCGTGATAGTAGCCTGCCATCGGAAAACCGACGGGGGGAGTAATATCGACTTCAGAGACGCCCACGCGGATCGGCTCGGCTGCTGTTGCGCTGTGAGGAGCGAACTGACTCAAGATGAGTCCAGCAACAAGGAAAACGATTGGCTTTAGCGGGAATATCATAAGGCCGTTTTCTGTGTTTCTTGTGATTCCAGCGCGGCTCTGTAGGTGAGTGGCTGGCAGGGGGAAGGACAGTGCCATCGATAGCGAGTTGCGATTGTACGAATGATGGCATCGCATCGCTACTTACCTTGGCAAACTTTGATGGATGCCCTGTCTTCCTCTGGAAACACAGTCGAGTCGTCAGTCTCTGTGTGCGGACTGCTTTACAATCGTTTGACTTTCAAAGTGGACAGTGACGAGGTGCTTTGAGTGACTGAACCGGTCGGAAAAAATTCAGCGCTGTCTCCGGAATCAGTCATTTGAAGACTGGT
>JBEBTF010000275.1:0-4514 GCA_040393865.1 Planctomicrobium piriforme
ACGCTGAGTATAAAAGAGTGTCGCATTTGATATGACACGATCATGATGCCACGTTGAATTGAAATCAGGCAAAAGTAGAAGCAACAAAACGTAAACGTTGCGCCTCATTTCAATACGGCAGTCTCACAGAATGACACAACTTTCATTCAGATTGGGCAAGATTGGTCAGAGAAGACACAGAGGTTAATTGTGGTTGCAGCCAGAACAATTGAGAGATGCCTGCTGATTGCGGATGACAATACAGCATATCGAGACACGATTGTCGAAATTCTGGAACCATATTTTCGTACGATTGCTGTCCCGTCAGCGGAAGATGCGATCGAAATTGTGGAATCAGTCTCTGTCCACCTGGCCCTGTTCGATTTAAACATGCACGTCCTTTCCGGGCTGGACGCGATTCGCTGGCTGCGCAAGCGCAGGCTGGAACTTCCCTGCATTCTGATGAGTGCCGATATCACGGATCAGATTGAATACGAGGCCTCGGAACTGGAAACTTTCTGTGTCCTGAGAAAGCCGGTAGGCCGAACCGAACTCCTGGATACAATCCATTGTGCATTAGAGCTATAGTGACGCAACCATTCTGGTCTGATAGGTTCTGCCTTGTCATTTCAGATTTGCAGGTCCGATAATTTCCAGCAAAGAAAGAACTTCTGATCAAATCAATCAGCTGAATTCAGGCGTTTCGGGCACAACAGGTGACAACCTGTTTTCTCCTGAGTTCTGGGCTCCTGCCAGTTCATCCGTCAGTTGACCAGCACAGCAATAATCGTTTGGTCATTATCAGGAAATTCCTCGGTCCGAAATTGTCGCACCACGACAACGTCAATGTGCCCACAAAAAACCGGTGACCCCGGCAGAATGTTTACTTAATCAGATTCCAGTCCAAATGGCCCAACTCACATTTCAGGTTGTCGAAGGTTTAGAAGCGGGACGCACATTTCACGATGTGTCCACTCCCTTAACCGTTGGGCGGGAAGAAGACAACGACATCCAGTTGAACGACGAACGAGTCAGTCGATTCCACGTCAAAATTCAGGAAGACGCAGGGCGTTTAATCCTGACTGACCTCGACAGCACAAATGGAACCCGAGTCAACGGGCATCCGGTCCGACTGCGTGTTCTGCAACTGGGCGATCTCATCATGCTGGGGCGCAGTGTTCTTCTCGTTGGCGGCCCCGACGAACTCAAGAAGCTGACACAACGCCTGCTGGATGCTGGCAATTCACAACGCGGCATCGACTCGCGTCCTTCTGGCGAAAAGTTCCCTGCGCCGCTTGATGCCAGTGAATTCCACAAAGCCTTCCCGAATGGCCGCCCTGGAGTTCCTGGTCAGTTAAGTGCTCTGCAGACGGCGGAACTCGTCGGCTTGCTGGACTTCATTCGCACGGAAATTTTGGATTCACTCAGCATTCCTACGGAAGAAATTCGCACAACCGACGGCGACTTCATGCGAGTCGAACGCGCTGCCTGGCTGAAATTCGAATCCCTTGCCCCAGAGATTTCCCGCATGATCAATGAGCTCACAAACTCATAGAGCAGTTTGCTCTACCGAGTGCCCGCGCAGCGGCCGTTTCAATTGATGAAACACAACTCGCCGCGTGGCGGAAGTGTGGAAATGATTTTGCAAGGTGCTCATAGGTGATGCATCGAGAAATAGCTTCTGTTTGGCCCCCGAAATGAAGCACGCGATGGTTACTCAAATACGAGTGACCATCGCGTGCTTTTTTAGATCAGAAAGCCGACAGTATTCGCTTATCTGGATTCGCTTATCTGGATAATTTCGAAACGACAGTTCCCTCTGATGCTGCCGGAGTTGACGCAACTGGAACCTGTGATTTCAGACAGGCCAGACGATTGAAGCCCTTCAGGTACAATCGCCCATTGGCAACAGCCGGTGTCGAATGCGATGAATCAGGAATCGATCCTCCCGCATAAGATTTGAAAGTTGGGCTCGCCTCAATCACCCGAACTTTTCCTTCCTCAGAAATACAGTAAATCTTCCCGTCAATCATAATCGGCGAACCGCTGAAGTTTCCGCCGATTCGTTCTTTCCAGACGGTATCGGTCAAGTCTCCCTGCATATCCACGCAACAGACAGTGCCGTCGTCGTTCCAGAGATACAGGTACTGATCCTTGATCAACGGAGTCGGTACATAGGGCAACAACTTTGTCCGCTCGGTATGGACCAGTGGACGATTCTGAGACGGTGCTGATGGATCAACAACAACCATAAACTTTCCGCGACCGCCAGATCCGCAAGTTGCAACCAGCAGATTATTTCCATACACAGGCGATGCGACTGTTCGTTGAGGCAACTTGCCAGAAGCCCAGAGTTCCTTCCCGGTCTGAGGATCGAGCCCAGCCAGGCCGGTCGCCCCATTCAACACGATCAGCTGATCTTTCCCGTTCAGGTTAATGATCATGGGGGTGGAATAAGACGCAACATCCGATTCACGATCGGATGTCCAACGTGTCTCTCCGGTGGCCGCATCCAATGCCAGAATATGACTTGGACCATCCTGATTGTTAGCAACGATCAACAGGCCGTTGTAGAGAACTGGAGACGGTCCAAAACCATGCTGACTCAGATAAGGACCAAGATCCCGTGACCAGACCTTCTTGCCATCATGTGTATAAGCATTGACGAGGTAATGCTCTGTATCCGCTTCTGCAATATAGACCCGTTCCGAATCAACAGTCGGGGACGAAGAACAGTAGGAGTTCTTCTTATGCAGATGATTCTTGCCCAACTTGATCTTTTCGACCCAGCGTTTTTCACCAGTCGCAGAATCAAGACAGATCAAATTACGGGTGCCGTCCTCTTCACCGCTGGTCAAAAAGAGCGAAGCCCCATAAATCACAGGGGAAGAATGCCCGGTCCCTTCAATCGGCACCACCCACTCATAATCACTTTCGCTCCACTCGACCGGAAATCCCTTTTCATTGCTGACACCGGTTCCGTTTGGACCACGAAATCGCGTCCAGTCCTCTGCGCTGGCCTCAACCGACATCAATGCGGCCGGCATCAATACCGCAGGTGCAAACATGGCTGCCCCCCATGCAAGTGAGCAGCAGGACAACAAGAGAGTGCGAGTGCTCGTTCCCTTTTGAGCAATGCGTCCAGAATATGTATGCACAGTGACAGCCCTCTGGTCTTGATGAATCATTACGAAAGTCAGGTTGAGAGTGATGTTGATCCAGAAAAGTATCAGCGGTCTCTTCAGTGACGAATCAATCGACACAAGGAAAAAACTGACTGCTGTCTGGTGAAATGCCCGTAATTGGCCTGTCACACTCCCTTGAAACGGCATCCGCTGACGAGATCAGCCAGGCGACCGATTTCACCTCAACATCGTCGCAAATTCCTGCTGAATCGCAAACGAAATTCCCGGTCGGAATGGAAATCCCCTATCGACAGACCGACATTCTGGTTGATGATGAAGCGAATATTCCGAGCATTTCTCGAAATCTTGTCGCAACAGATGCACGCAGCAGTCGCCCTTTTTCCCGTCGAAAAACGGCTGCGCTACCACCCCCAAAACAGGACCGGTCTGACAGAACTTTTTCAACAACATTGTCAGGATTGAAGAGTTTTTCGAAACCCTGACCGGTTTATGGTGTTGAACAACTGTCGCGCGACATCTTTTCTGAACGCGCATCGCCCCATGGGGAAGTTCATTTCACATGGAATCAACTTCCGGAGCTTAGCCCCGGAATTACATCACTTCGTCAAAGTTAAAGAAGGCAGACGGTATGATTCGGCATACGAAATGGTTGGCTGTCGTTGCGATGTTACTGGTTGTTTCCCCGGCATTTGCTCAACCTGAGGGGGGGCGCGGTCCAGGGCGTGGGCAGCAAGGTGGACGCTTCGGCGGAGGATTTGGGGGCGGCTTTGGCGCCCAGACGAAATACAGCCTGTTGGGAAATCCTGCCGTTCAGGAAGAACTGGCGATTGCTCCAGAACAAAAGGAAAAGGCACAAGCACTGCTCGGCGAATTCCGTGAAGCTCTTCGCGGCGGCGCCAGCCAGGAAGATTTCGCAGCACTCCGCGACCTGCCAGCCGAAGAACGCCGCGAAAAGATGGCAGAATTCGCAAAGAAGCGTGAAGAAGCCGCAACCAAAGCCATCGCAGACTTCAAACCGAAGTTCGCAGCCATTCTCGACGAAGTCCAACTGCAACGTCTTCAGCAGATCTACTGGCAAGCACAGGGAGCAAACGCTCTCCGTGACGCAGAACTCGCCGAGACTTTGAAGCTGTCAGCTGAACAAAAAGAAAAGATCGCTGCTGCTTCCCGCCCAACAGGTGGCTTTGGCCGCGGCCGTCAAGAAGGTGGACCAAGCCCAGCTGAAGCGATGGAAAAGCGTAACGAAGAAATCCTCAGCGTCCTGACAGCGGAGCAGAAAGCTGAATTCGAGAAACTCAAAGGCGAAGCCTTCGACGTTTCCAAACTGCGCACCGGTGGCCCAGGCGGTCCTGGTGGTCGTCGTGAAGGTGGAAATCGCGGTCCACGTGC
>JBEBTF010000276.1:0-4496 GCA_040393865.1 Planctomicrobium piriforme
AACCTTTCGCTCCAGAATCGGCTCCTGTGGGACAGATGGCACCTCAGGCTTCTCAAATGCCTCAGTCCGACGTCGCACCAGCCAGATCAGACAAGAGTGTCAGAAAAGAAAAGCAGAACGCACGTCTGTCTCTCGCTGCAGCGCTGCATATTCCAGATGAAACGCAGCATCAGCAATTCCTCTATCGCGGAAATCTTCCACCGGGTCCGGAGACTCCACTGCTGATTACAACCGCAGAGAAAACGACTGCCCAGATGATTCAATTCATTCTGGCAGTCAGCACGGCCGCTATTGGATGGCGTCTGAGAAACGCCGCCTCACGAACACGTCGATGCTGGGCCTTACTGACATTTGTGCTGCCGTTGGCATTCCTCAGCCTGACATTTGGCTGGACGGAAATCGTCGTCGCAGGAATCTTTCTTGGGGGTGCGGCCAGTCTCCTCTTCTGGGGTCTGCACTGCTTAGGGAAATGTAAAGAGAAGACTTGCCAGATGCCGTCTCACACGCAATCTCCAAGCAACCAGATTCCGAACAGCATCACCAGTGGGCTGATCATCGTCGCATTCCTGCTGACCGGGTCTCCATTGCTGGCACAAGACTCCACAAAACCGGCGCCGCCAAAACCTCAGACACCGTATGTGGTGATCCCGTACGAATCGCTAGACACACTCTCGGCCGCTGATCGAGTTTGGGTTCCTCCAGCGCTGTACGAACAACTCTGGAAGCATGCCCATCCTGAAACCGGCATTGCGATCGCAGGGGCGCAACCCGCCTCCGTGGCTGAAGCGAATTACGCTGCCGAAGTCGAACCGGATTCAAACACTGGACGGATTCGGGTGACCGCTCGCTGGGTCGCAATCAATCAAACTGACATCCCTCAAACGCTGCGTCTCCCCATCCGCGGGGTCAGTCTGCAGAATGTGAAGATGGGTGCAGACAATGCGGCAATCACGGTCGACAAAGACGGATTCGCGGGAGTCGTCTTACCCAAACGGGGACTGCATCTGATTGATGCCCAGTTCATCATCCTCGGCGAAGTGACAAAACAATCCGGTCAGTTTGTATTGGAAACTGAGCGAATTACTTCCGGTGCTTTGACCTTCTTTCCCCCTGAGTCGAAAGAACCGCAGCGTCTGCTCGTGAATGGAGGGTCAAATCTCTATCAACGGTTGGACGTCAATAAACGCCCTGCGATTCAAACCCCTGTCGATCGGGGAGGAAAAATCTCGGTATCATGGCAACCTGAGCGTCAGCAAGGGGAAACTGCGAATGTGCAGCATCTCGAATCCTCACTGGCGGTGTCCGTCTCGGATGTCGGGTTGCATCAGCGTCAGGAATTCCAGCTGACCGTGCGACAGGGAGCCGTTGCCGAGTTGCGGTTCGTGCTTCCAGAAGGTCTCGCTGTTCGCCAACTGAATGGGTCTGACCTCGCAGGTTGGGGAGTCGCAACTGTCGAAGATGATGTGCGTCATCTGACCGTTCAGTTCCGTCGGGAAGTCTCCGATCAGACCAAATTTCAGATTGAGTTGTTCCAGTCTGTCGCTTCCGATGAGGACTCTCAGAACGTTGAATTGAAGACACTTGAACCGGTTGATGTCACCAGAGAAACCGGTCGTATTGGAATCGCAGCACCGGCGGAATTGAAAGTGGCAGTCAGCGAAGCCAAAGGTCTGCAACAGATCGATGCGACCTCTTTCCCGAAGCCTCTGTTTATCCGGGAAGTTCCTGCTGTATTCGCTTACCGGTTTGCAGCCCGTCCATTCCAACTGCAATTACAACTGGAACGTCGGGCAGGCACTCTGCATGTGACCGCTGACCACGGAGTTCATATCGGCTTGCGAAAGCTTGCGTTTGCGACTCGATTCCGGATGAAGATCGATGAAACGCCACGCAGACAATTCGAAATTCTGCTTCCCCAAGGCTTCCAGACCTTGGATGTTGTTTGCGCAGAATGCACGGACTGGTATGTCATCAATCCCGGTGAAGGTGAGGATCTGCGACTGACCGTCGAACTCGATCATCCCCGAACAGGCGAGATTGAACTCAGCCTGACAGGTCAACTTCCACGTGATTCTGCTCCACAGGAAGTTCCGCTCATTCTTCCGATGCCCCTTGCAGACCAACACACCAGCTCAATTGGAATCTGGTTGGAGCCAGGCGAGCAGGCCAGCATCACAGACGCTGGTCACTGGAAATCAGTTCCCCCTGAAGCATTGCCAGTTGCCCTGCGAAAGTTGCGAAGCGAACCTGCTCAATTTGCTCTCACTTCCACCGGGGAACCAGAAGAAATCCGGCTCGACGTTCGTAAATTGCCTGCCGATGTCCGAGTCGATACTGCCATTTGCACTGTGGTGGGCGATGCCACTGTTGATTATGGAATGACATTCCGCTGGACAGTGACACAATCCTCAGCGGACACATTTGCTGTCACCACACCGGACTGGCTGGGACAACTGGACTTTGATGCTCCAGGCGTACGACAGATTCGCTCTGAACCCGGCGAGAAAGGATTCCGGCGCTGGATCATCTCGGTCATTGAGCCTGTTCAGGATCAGTTCCTGATGACAGCTGCAGCGACGATCGCCCTTCCCGCCGATCAGATTGTGAAGACCCCGCAGTTGTTCTTCCCGACGATGTCCGGGCCAAATCCTTTTGCGGAAATTCAGAACCAGAGGCAGTTCGCTGTTCTGGTCAACCTGTCTCCCAACCAGTTGTCCGCGACGGACTCAAAGAAGATCGAACCACTGACGGTTGAGGACCTCCCATTAAACTTGCCGCAGAACCTGATTCGTCAGGCGGTGCAGATCGTTCGTGTTCGTGAAAGCCAGCATCCAGAGTGGAAGATCGATCGTCCGCAACGAGTCGAATCTGCTCGGGCGATTGTGCTTTCTGCGACGCTGACGACGGTGCTGCAACAGGACGGAAGCTGGCGATCTCAAGCGATCTATGGTGTTCGCAATCGGGGACAACAATTCCTGCCACTGCAGATTCCGCCTGAATCCGAAATTCTGTCTGTGACGGTGCGCAATGCCCCTTCACGAACAGTCCTATCCACGGTCGGGGACAAACCGGTTCATCTCATTCCGTTGCCGCAAACCAGTTCTGCGGACCTCTCGTTTGATGTGAACGTGATTCTGGCAGGCAAGCTCTCCCACACATTGCCTTCGACCTACAGTGTTTTCAGTCGCAAACTCGCCATCCCTGCGCCGACGATTTTGACTCCAAAAGATTCTCCTGAATTCGGTGTTTCAACCGCTCAGACGATCTGGAATGTGTATGTTCCGGACCACTTCAAGGCTGTCCCGGACACAGATCCGAGCAGAACCAATGTTGTCTGGCATGAGCAATCCGGATGGTACGAAGCCGAGATGCAGGCGATTCAACGCTATCGTTCTGACCTGGCTGAGTTGAACCGCGTGTTGACCGATTACGGAACCAGCCGCTCAAGTCGGTCTCTGGTGCAGTCCAATCTGAAACAATTAAAGGACCAGATCAAAGGACGTCAAAGTTCCTTCGGTTCTTACGATCCTGTTTTCGCACCGTTCCAACAGGAAAGCGAAAAACTTTTGCAGGATCTCGAAAAAGCTGAGCAACTCAGCAACGCAACTCAGGTCGCTCCTGAGTCAAATGCGACAGGATCGGGCGCTGGGAATCGAGGACTCGTGACGAATTTGAACGGATTAATTATCTCGTCCAATTCGATTCAGGACCGCGTCATCGAACAGAAGGGACAGCCGGCTGATGAGAGCTTTGGCTTCTCCCTTTCGGCGACACAGCCATCGAAAGCTCGTCGTGACAATCAGGCCGACGAGCAACAGGAGCGTTCCCGCTTGCGGTCTCAGATTCAACAGCAAGCCCCAATCATTCGCCGAAATGCCGAACCAGAATCCAATCTGGCAATGCCATCCGAGAAACCTCAAGCGTCTCCAGAGTTCTCTGGCAAATCAGGAGGTCCAGCCTCTGGAAGGAATGGGCGGAACTTAAACCGACCACTTTCCCAATCGGGTGGCATGGGAGGTATGGGCGGCGGCATGGGCGGCATGAAAGAAGAACAACTCGGTATCGGTAACAGAATCCAGAAAGCAACTCCTGCGATCAAAGGAGAGACAAGTCAGGAAGTGCTCCCCGAAAACAAGCACCCTGACACAGACGCTCTCGCTGCAGGTGTCCCTCAAGTAAAACGGACAGAAAGCGGAAGTCTTTCCATCCCCATGAGCTTACCAGTCACCGGTCATGAGCTTTCGTTTTCACGAGTGGGCGGCAACCCGGAACTCTCACTGTTCGTCAGTGGAACAGAATGGCGAAGGTGGGCCTCTGGTCTGTTATGGACCATCCCCTGCCTGCTGATCGCGTCAATCGTGTTCTGGTGGCAATCCCGCTGCCAGCAACCGCGATCCGTGTTCAATCGCATCGTCAACATTGCGATTCTGGTGAGCATCTGTGGAGTGTTGTTATCGTCTGGTGACCTGACTTTCCTGTTTTTCATCCTGTTTCTT
>JBEBTF010000277.1:0-4444 GCA_040393865.1 Planctomicrobium piriforme
ACACTGAAACCGCTCGCCGGAGATATTGCTTCAATTCTGAATTGCCACTAAGTGGATTCCGGAAAGACAACATCAAGGTGCGGGAACTTCTTTTTCATGAACTTCAATGCCAGCCACGTATGGCAATGTTCAACTCTGGGATTTTTGTGCGTGGGGCAATTACACCCCAGATACACATCCTGAGTCGTGGCCAATTCTGCGAGCTTCTGAAATTCAGCCGGGCTCTCATGATAACGAGCCTCCAGCAGATGATCGTAGGCATCACGAAATCGTTTCCAGCCAGTATCTGACGTATCTTCCAGAAACGCTTCAACAATCTCTTCCGTGGGGCGGAGGAGGTGTTTGGTTCGCCAGCGAGTATCCTGGCGAATCCCCTCTGGAAGTGGCCCTGCATCTGCTGGCCGACGACGGTACATCGTATAACGCGAAAGCATTCTGGCCTCGAATCTTCAGAACGTTCCGATTGTTGATGTCCCTGCGCAACATCGCTTGCGACAGGGGCTTGTTGACTGGAGCACTCTTCGATTCTACCGCCACAGAAAGAAAATTTCAGATAAATCAGAAAATCAAAACATTCTCTCCAAGAAACAGAATCGTCCAGCGAATACCCAATTATGAGGGACGCTGTTTGCCAAAGAGGACAGCAATTGTGTCGCACAAAAACAAAACAGGACTGCTGTTTTCATCGAGGAGAGTGAGATGTTACGAAAAATCGCCTTTGGAGTGCTGGCAATGACCACTCTCGGGGGACTTGTCCTGGGTAAGGAGATGTTCAGCTACCTGAGAACGGGTCTTGGTTCGGTGCAGAATCATATTCGGGCAGAAGTTCCGATCGAGTTTGAAATTGAGCGGGCAAAACAGGAAGTCGAACAACTGTTGCCGCAGGTGCGGAAGTCGATGCACCTGATTGCTGAGGAACAGGTTGAAGTTGCAAACCTGCAGGCATCCATTGCCAAAAAGGAGAAGCAACTGGCGAATCAGGAAAAAGCCATCCTCGCAATGCGGACAGATCTTGGCAAAGATGAATCCACGTTCCGGTATGCCGGTCATCGCTATTCCAGAAAAGATGTCGAGCGGGATCTTTCTGAGCGATTCAACCGATACAAAATTGCTGAAGAAACCGTCAAACGCGAGCAACAAGTACTTGCAGCAAAGCTCACCGCACTGACAGCAAATCGTGAGACACTGGAAGGGATGCTGTCCCAGAAGAAAACACTGGAAGCAGAACTGGCACGACTCGAAGCACGAGTCAGAACGATTGCCGCAAGAAAGGAGATCAATGGACTGCAGGTGGACAGCTCCCACCTCACCAAAGTGAAGTCATTAATTGCCTCAATCGAAAAACGCCTTGATGTCGAGGATGCTGTTCTTGCTGCAGAAGGTGATCTGAATGGGCTGATTCCTGTTGATCAGGAGGTTACTGCAGAAGAAAATGAAGATGTTGCTTCCGCTGTAGACTCATATTTCAAACGTGGAACAGAAGAACGCCGAAAGGATCAGGTGGATTACTGATCCGTCGGGCAACAAGACCGCCCAAATGATTCCACGATAATTGCAGTTCGCGACTGCAGCAGGTTCACCACGGATGACCAGATACAGTTCCACGATCGATCTCCATTCGACACCTGGGTGCCGGTTGTGGATTGATGGTGTCGGCTGCTGGCTCCTTTGGTTTCGAAATTCACTTACTTTCGGAAGTGTGGGAGCGAACTCGACTGACTATCGGGTTCGCTTTCCTGCCAATCTCAGAACCAGACATCTGATCTGGGATCGGGAAGAGGAACACGACTGGCTGACCCCTTGGGGAGACTGTCAGGTCAACCAGCAACAGATTAGCCACAAAACAGGAGTCAATCCCGGTGACGTTGTTCACCTCGGAGAGGCGTTGACGATGGAATGGTGTCGTCCTTCTCCGCTCAGCGGTTCCGTTCGTCTGACACTTTCGACCTTGCGTTCAATTGACAGCCTTGATGGCATTATCCTTTTCGATCAGCTCTGTTTGATCGGCCCGGGCGAAAACCAACATATTGACTGCCCCCGGTGGGAGTCGGCCTGGATTCTGTTCAGCCAGGATAACAAACTCTGGGGGAAGAACTTACAAAATCAGGAAGTCGTGCAGATTTCTCCAAACCATCCGTACTATTGCGGAGACTGGAGATTTCAGTTGGAGCCGATTCTGGAGACTGACCAGTAAATTTCCTGATTTGAAATGAAATTTTAAACCACTGCCCTCTCATATCCGTTCCTCACTTCGGTCCGTCACAGAAACGCTCTTTAGTTCTACATCACCAGAGGAGCATGACATGAAGTTCACGTTTGCTCCTGAATCGCGGCCATTACCAGGTTTCACGATCAAGCGCGCGATTTACCGCGGTGGGTTTGGGGAAGTTTACTTCGGCGTTTCCGATGCAGGCCGAGAAGTGGCTCTGAAGCTTCTTCACACCAACTCAGATGTCGAAATCCGCGGTGTCCAGCAATGCCTCAATCTCTCCCATCCGAATCTCGTCACGATCTTTGACCTCGTGAAAGACGACGACCATGACCACTGGGTGGTGATGGAATATGTCTCAGGCCAGACGCTTGACGCTGCGATTCGAAAGTTCCCTGAGGGAATGCCAGTCGAAGTAGTTCGCAACTGGTTACCCGGCATTGTCGCAGGCGTCGGATTTCTTCATCAGCGCGGGCTCGTGCATCGCGATTTGAAGCCCGGCAATATCTTCATGCAGGACGGTGTCGTCAAAATTGGAGATGTCGGGCTTTCCAAGTTCATCTCAGTCAGCCAGCGAAGCGCACAGACACAAAGTGTTGGAACCGTGTACTACATGGCTCCTGAAGTTTCCAAAGGAAGCTATGGGCGAGAGGTCGATGTCTATGCACTGGGAGTCATCCTTTACGAGATGCTGACCGGCGACGTCCCTTTTGATGGGGAATCGACTGGCGAAATCCTGATGAAGCATCTGACCGCTCAACCAGACTTGAACCGGCTTCCGCCAGTGCTGCGCCCTGTTATCGGGAAAGCATTGAGCAAGAAGCCAGAAGAACGGTTTCACCAGACGGACGATTTACTCAAGGCGTTCGATGCTGCGGTTCTGGGGCGCCAGGCAGAGAAGCAGAGAACCCCGGAATTCGCAAAGTCATTCACAGAGATCAATGGAGTAGTCAATTCACTGGAAGAACGACTGTGCAACGGCGCTCAACGTGAGATTGCATGGTGGGGGCGAAAATGGACGAAAGGTCAACTGATCGAGGTTGGAGTTCTGGCAATTGCGCTCGGAGTCTTTCTGGGACTGGTCGGAATTATCCTTGCCCCTCTTTGGCTGATTGTGTTGCCAATCCTGTTGGTACTGGCTCCGCTGCTCTTTGTCCTTTTCATCGCGTTCTACTCCGAGATTTCGCACGCGATGACAAAATATCTCACGCCAGCGGTCCCTGTGCGTTCAGGTACGGTTGGCTCCCGGCGTGAAGAACGAACGTCAACGAACGTGCCGATGCCACCGTCAGCGAAACACGCCACTCAGATTTCGAAGAGAGCGCGTCTCGCAAGCATGACCGGAATGGCAACGTTGATTGTTCCGATGACGCTCCTCCTGTCTGCCATCCTGATCGCCGTCAAACATTCCATGTTCCAGATGGAAGGCGTCCAGTCCCTTGATCATAGCTTGGTAGCGATGTTTGTTTTTACAGCCATCACAGCCGGTTGGGGGATTACACTTTTACAATGGTTTCACCCTGCAGGAACCCGACATCCTCACGCATGGATTACTAAAGGAATCCTTGGTGGACTGGTCGGGGCTGCTGCAATGCAAATATCGAAATACTTGAGCGTGACACTTCCGGAAAGCTGGGAATACAGCGTGGAAGGTCTTTGGTCCAAGGTCGGTGATCTGGCGCTGGTCGATTGGGACACCGGGCCGACAATTTACGGATACGCCGTCTTCTTCGGAGTATTATTTGCGATGCGAAACTGGTCGCAATTGACGTCCTATACCCGGCCGACTCGCTTCTCGATCTGGGGAGTTCTCAAGACCATTTTCGTCGCCTGGTGCATCACTGAGATTTTTGCGTTTCCCACTGGCTTAGCGATCACGTGGGCGGCAGTGATTTCGAGTGCCATACAGCTGGCGAGCCCTTGGAGAGGAGTTCGACTAGCAACTGTGCCCACTCCTCATGGCACACCGTCCGCGAGCTGACAAAGCGGCACTGCAAAGAACTTTACATGACTTTGCATTTTCACAACCTGATTTATGAATCAGGCTTTTGTCTCAGTAAGAAACAATGAACCTGAGACATGTCTGGAGCACGAGATGAGCCTCGGATTTATATTCGTAGTCGCGATTTTTGGCCTGATGGTCATCAGCATTATCTGGGCTTTGCGTGTCCTGCTTGGCCGCCACGGCATCCTGACGGGGACGTTCTTGTTGCTGGGTGGTGGCTTGTTACTTCT
>JBEBTF010000278.1:0-4437 GCA_040393865.1 Planctomicrobium piriforme
ACATTCTGACTCGCGGGCAGGAGTGGTTTAAATCAATTGGTGTTCCGCCAGACCCAAATAATCCTCGCGATGCGGGAAGCTATGGTCCTAAGCTGTATGGAATCAGCGGGCACGTCAACACCCCATGTTGTGTTGAATTGCCGATGGGCGTCACAGCTCGCGAACTGATCGAAAAATACGGCGGTGGTGTCTGGAAGGGACGTAAAGTCAAAGCCGTCATCCCTGGCGGTGTCAGTATGGGCTTCCTCACAGCCGATGAACTCGATACTCCACTCGACTTCAACGGGCCCGGAAAGAGGGGATGCCTCGGACTTGGAACCGCTGCTGTCGTGGTCATCGACGATCAAACACGCATGGTCGATGTCCTGTACAACCTAGCTCGCTTCTTCTCGCATGAATCGTGCGGACAATGCACACCATGCCGTGAAGGAACGTCCTGGATGACTCGCATCCTTGAACGGATGCGAACCGGAAAAGGACGCAAGGAAGACCTGGACTTGCTGCTGGAAGTCGCAGGCTCAATCGGAATTATCCCGGGAACAACAATTTGCGGGTTGTCGGACGGGGCCGCATGGCCAATCAAGAATGCCGTGAACAAGTTCCGAGCCGAATTCGAATCCTACATCGAAAGCGGCGAAAGCAGTGTGACCTCGGCACAAGAGCTGATGCAGCTGTCACATTGATCAGAACAAGATCGCGGTAAGTTAGTCGGAACAGATTAAGTTCGGCATCCCCTAAACCGGGTGTCGAGATGTGTGTCGAAATCGACACCCGGAACTGAAGTCTCAATCAGAACAGAGTGGTTAGCCCACGATGCCCACAGTAATCGTCAATAATCAGCCTGTCGAAATCGGTGCAGACGAACGCCTCAACTGTGTTGACGTGGCGAAGCGTGCTGGCATCGAGATTCCGGCATATTGCTACCATCCGTCGCTGTCAATCGCGGCGAGCTGCCGGATGTGCCTGGTTGAATATGGCGATAAAAAGCCAGACGGCACAATTGCATGGGTCCCCAAGCTTGTCCCCGGCTGTCAGACGCCAGTGAAAGATGGTTCTGTCATTGTTGCTGACAGCCCGAAAGTGGAAGCTGCTCGTAAAGGGACTTTGGAATACCTGCTGCTGAATCACCCGTTGGATTGCCCAACGTGCGATCAGGCCGGCGAATGTTACCTCCAGGATTACAGCTATCGCTACGGACGTGGTTACAGCCGTCTGCAAGAACCGAAGAACATCAAGCCAGACAAAGATTACATCGGCGATCAGATCACGCTGTTCACCGACCGCTGCATCATGTGCAGCCGATGTGTTCGTTTCACACGTGAAATCTCGGGAACGTCAGAACTGCAGCTGATCAACCGCGGAACACACGCGGAAGTCGATATCTTCCCAGACGAGCCATGTAACAACAAACTCGCAGGAAACGTGGTCGACCTCTGCCCTGTCGGCGCGCTGTGCAGCAAAGATTTCCTTTACAAACAACGTGTCTGGTGGCTGAAAACAACGGATAGTATCTGCACAGGCTGTAGCAGCAACTGTAGTATTCACATCGACCAGAATGACGAAAAGGTCTACCGACTCCGTCCACGCACCAACCTTGAAAACCAAGGTTACTTTATGTGCGATGACGGCCGTTTTGGTTGGAAATACATCACCGCGGAAGATCGACTGACCGTCCCGGCTCGCAAGGAAAACGGCAATCTGGTCGCTAGCGACTGGGACACAGTCCTCTCCGATTTGCGACACACTTTCGTAGCAAAAGGGGCTCAATCACCCGGTCGCATGGCAGCAGTTCTCTCTCCATTCATGACAGTGGAAGAGGCATATATGCTGGCGAAGTTTATCAAAACAGCTGATCCACAGGCTTCACTCTTCCTCGGCCCAGTCTTGGTGCAAGGAGAAGACGATGTTTACCCCAAAGATCTGCACGGGCAGCCAAAAGCGCAAACCAAATTCACGATCAAGGCAGAAAAAGCCCCGAATCGTGCTGGCGTCGAACTGGTCCTGAAACACTTCATCGGACGAGTCGAAACGTTTGATGTCGCCTTGAAGAAATTCGCCAGCGGAGCGTTTGACGCCGTTTACCTCGTCGGTGGCGATCCGAACGGCTGGATCAGCGACGAAGAAGCTCGCAGTTTAGCCAACGTGAGTACTGTTGTTGTTCAGGATATCCTACCGTCGCCTGCAATCGACTACGCAACCTATCTGGTTCCGGGTGGTTCGTTCGCCGAACGGGAAGGAACCATGGTCAATTACAAGATGCTCGCACAGGAAATTCGCCGAGCAGTTCGCAGCCCAGACGACGCACGACCAGATGGGCGTGTTCTCTGGGAACTCTCGGAACGCCCAGGACTCTTCCGAGCCTCGGTTCTGCGAGAAGAGATCAAGAAGGCAATGCCTGCATTCGCCGCATTGAAAGAATCGTTCAGCACCGAGAAAGACAACCGGCCGCTCACTCCTGAGAGTTCGCTCCATAACGCTTTGCCGGTTTTGTCTTAATCCTTAATCTATCAATTGACTGTCGGTTTTCACCGTACGGACAAGACGTCGTATGCCAGAAATCCTCATAACTTTGATCACCATCGGCGTCGTCATCGGCGTGATCCTTGGTGCGTGTTCCTATCTCATCTGGGTGGAGCGAAAGCTCTCTGCCGTGATGCAGGACCGCATCGGACCAAACCGTGTCGGCTTCTGGGGATTACTGCAGCCTATCGCAGACGGCCTGAAATTCCTTTTCAAAGAGGAAATGGTTCCGTCGCATGTCGACAAAGTGTTGTTCGTCATGGCGCCGGCGATTGCTTTGTTCACCGCAATGCTGGCCTTGGCGGTCGTCCCTTTTGGTCCGGTTGATCAGGCCCCGGAATTCATGCGATTTATCATCGCTCCGGGCATTGATATTGGACTCGTTTACATTCTCGCCATCGGCAGTTTGAATGTTTACGCCGTGGTTTTAGGCGGCTGGGCATCAAACAACAAATACAGTGCGATGGGGGCTCTGCGTGCGAGTGCTCAAGTCGTCAGTTACGAAATCCCGCTCGGCATGTCCATCATCGGAATCGCCCTGCTGGGAGGAACTCTTAGCCTGGAACAGATTCAGAATAATCAGGCTGCTGCCGGGATAACGGGTTGGTACTGCTGGTATCAACCACTGGCGCTGCTGATCTTCTTCACTGCATCGTTGGCCGAAGCTAACCGTTTGCCATTCGACCTGGCCGAGTGTGAACAGGAACTGATCGGCGGTTTCCATACAGAGTACGGGGCCTTGAAGTTTGGGTTGTTCTTCCTTGGCGAATACACCCACATCATCTTGATCAGCTTCCTGACATCAATCCTGTTCTTTGGGGGATGGCATTTCCCAATCATCGCAGAAGCAGGAAGCGTGTACCCGTTCGCATGGCTTGTCAAATTGCTGGTCCTGCTGACAAAAGTCGCAGCTGTGATCCTGCTGATCGTCGTGATTCGGTGGACAATTCCACGTTTCAGGTTCGATCAGCTGATGGGCCTGTCATGGAAAGTGTTCATCCCGTTGGCGATGTTCAATGTTCTTTCAGTCATGACTGTGCTCCAATTCAACTGGGAAAAATGGTTGTTGTTCCCGATTTCATTTGTGTTGTTTGGAATTGCAGGGGCAATCAGCGTTGCAGCCAAGCAGCGAGAAATTAAAGGGCGTCCACTCGCTCCACAGAAAACCCTGGCGAGTGGTGGGACAGGAAGTGTCGCAGCCGAACACTAAGCAGGTTTCCTCCTCGATGGTTCGGCTGTAAGACAAAGACGAATGAACTGAAACGTTCCTTATCGTCTGCAGTGGACGTTCACTCACCAAGAAGCAAACTGGATTTGTCACGATGGCAATTAAGCCAGAAGAAATCGAATGGATGGAAGAGCCGGAAATCGGCTTCTGGGAAGCGACATTTATTCCCGCCATCCTGACAGGGCTGAAAACCACGCTTGCGCACGTCACAAGCCCAAAGCCGGTGACTCAATTCTATCCAGAAGTTGAGCCGGAACTTCCCCTGCATTACCGCGGCATTCATCGCTTGAACCGCGACGAGCAGGATCGCGTCAAATGCGTTGCCTGTATGCTCTGTGCCACAGCATGCCCGGCAAAATGCATCACAATTGAAGCCGCACAAGCTCCACCGGAATGGCCAGACCGTGACAAGTTTCCAGCCAAATTTGAGCTCGATGAACTTCGTTGCATCTATTGCGGCATGTGCGAAGAAGCCTGCCCTGTTGACGCCATTGAACTGACACACATCTACGACATGACCGGTCGTACCCGTGAAGAGATGTTGTATAACAAAGACAAGCTGCTGAACGTCTTTGATACGACCAAGTCAAATCCAGTCGATCCAATCCGCACCCGACGAGGAAAGCTGGGCCCTGCTGCCCAGTTCGAACAACTCCCAACCGTTGGACCAGCGACACAGGTTCAGCAAT
>JBEBTF010000279.1:0-4253 GCA_040393865.1 Planctomicrobium piriforme
TGTATGGAATGTCGTTGTTGAACGCATTGATGACATAGTCGCGGTATCGCCACGCATGTGGACGGGCGGTGTCTTTGACCAATGCTCCGTCGGTTTCAGCAAAGCCGGCGACGTCCAACCAGTGACGCCCCCATCGCTCACCATAGTGCGGTGAGGCAAGAAGTGAATCCACCAGCTTTTCGTATGCGTTTGGCGATTCATCCTGAACGAACGCCTGAACCTGCTCTGGTGTTGGTGGCAACCCTGTCAGGTCAAAACTGAGACGGCGAATCAGTGTCTGACGGTCAGCTTCTGGTGAAAAATTCAAACCTGCTTTCACAAGTTGGTCTGCAATGAAGGCGTCAACGGCGGAGGTGACTTCGACCCCGGCTGGTGTTGGCACAGGCGGGCGCTGAACCGGTTTGAATGACCAGTGGTTCAGCTCCTCAGGTGTATAGCGAGCGTCTTCGACATTCTCTGGTTCTGGGCGAAGAGTTGGGCACCCTGCTTCGATCCACTGGCGAATGAGTTCTTTCTCACTCGCGGAAAGTTTCTTCTCTCCCTCTGGCATCTCGTCTGATTCGATACGCTGCCACAACAGACTCTTTGCAGGAGATTTTTCGCTGATTGCAGATCCAGAGTCTCCTCCGGAAACCATCAGACGAACCAGTCGCAGATCAAGACCGCCCTGGTGTTTGGCTTCTTCGCCATGACACTGAAAGCACATCGCCTTGAAGATAGGACGAATGTGCGATTCGTAGGCAATCTTTGGCTTCGAAGACTCGGCGGCCAGACACGGCTGGAAAAGCCCGACCAAAAGCGACGCAGCAAAGGTCCAGAGGCGGCAGGTCTGTGTGTTCATGGTGAACCTCAATTTAGCGAGACCATTGCTTCTGCCTGAAGGCTCAGGCGTTCGTTGAAACTGGTGGGAATCGTGCAGTGTGCAAACATATGTAGGAGGGGCTCCAGAAACTACTTCATTACACACTGAAATGCAAGAACTGTGCATTCGCCTTGGCGGAATGGCAGCCGTATTTGAGGAGCGACTCCGCGAGGAGAACGTCTTTTTGTGTCGACTGGGAGGATCAGTCGGAGAGATGATTGAAATCTCCGCCCGTAATTGTTCCAGAAATAAGCTTTTTCTGGAGCGACAGCCTGTTTTTGATGGGAAATGAACGGGCCAATATTCGACGCGGCCAGGTGACAACACACAATCTCGCAAACATATAAGCAAGGTCGCGTGTCCGTGTCGAGAATTGAGGCCTCGTTAAATTGGCCTGGTGGGATGGAGAACAGGATCAGTTTTTCACTGGACTCCGCAAACTCGATCGTCCAGCTCGATTAACCATTCTTCACGCTCTTTACCGAGGCGGATCCCCATTTCTTCGTCTCCGTTCACGATGCTGGCGCCAGCATCTGCAAAGTCACTCGTGTCTCTTTGGCAAAAGGAACAAACAGTGACATGAGTGCGTGGTGCGATACATCTGATTTCCGGAAGAATTTGCATTGCGGCCTTATGATCCTGAATCGTGATAATGATGATATGCGCCTTGTCGACGAGACAGTGTTCCAGAACTTCCGAGCTGGATGCGTCTCCGATATGGTCGGTGGAGCGTAACGCTTTCTCCGACCGTTGCATCAGCACCCGTAAAACGCAGGCGGCACTGCTGATCGATATCAGAGTTTCGATTGCAACTGCTTCCACAAGTCTCATTCACGCCCCGAGGAAGAGAATGGTTCCAAAACGGCAGGGAAGGATGACTTAAAGAGCGCCAGACGCAAGCGTTCGAGATCCGATAGGCAGTAATGTTCCGAGCGCGAATTCAAGTCCGATTATGAGGAGCTGCGGCTGCTCGACCAGACATTCGAGGTGTTGACGGGTTTTGACCTTTCGGAGGAGGAAGCGGAGCCAGAGGACAATCACAATGAAGCGGAAGGCGAAAAAGCCAAACTAAGTTTTGTGTCGTTACCTGCTGCAATGGTTGAGACAATGCGAGTCAGTCTGCATGCGTGAACCGAATCGCCGTTCCCCCAAAAATAACAGCAATAGTGAAGAACGATATAGCAGGTTCGACAAGGTGAACGAGGATACGCCCATTGAATCGCTGCTCAACCTCGGCCCCCAGATCGGTCAGTGGTTGCGTGAGGCACGTATCACCACGATTGCCGAGCTGGAACGCCTTGGCCCGGTTGTGGCGTATCGCCTTGAGTGGCATAGGGCCCGGCTTTCCTTGCCTGTTATCAAGGAAGTCGCACGGCAGCTTCATTCAGGTCCACTACGTATCCAGTTTTAAGTTTTTTTGGGGAAGAACATCCACACAGCATGAAAACTACAATTGGCACCCAAAATGATCGCATCTGAATACCTCAATAAAAGCAACAAACTTAAAACGCACCTTCATGAGTTAGCGAATCGGCATCTCGCTCGTGCATCATAATGTTTGGCCTGTTCTCCCGTCCGGACGCCTCATCCACGAACTTTAGGGATTGATCACACACCAGTGCAGATGTCGGGGGCTCGGCGACCAGTTTTTGAGCGAACTTCCAGAGTGCAGAGCCCTACTCTGAGTTCTCATCGATTGGTTAAATCTAGCTTATTGATATCAGAACGACAGGTTTAAAGATGGCAGGTCTATTATGGAACCAATTCGAAGGTTAGTTCGTTCTTACCGGACTTCAGCTGGGCCTGTAATCCGCTGGTTTGAAAGTTCTGATACTTCTTGGGAATCGTGGTCAGATCCACTTTCAGGTCTGAATTCTGTTCCAATTCGAGCGGCGAGGGCACGTATGGCACGATTGCGACCTGATACTCTCCGGCCGACACCTTGGCTGGCAGTGTATACTCTCCCTTCGCGTCCAGCGGTGCTGAAATCCCCTCTCCTTTCCCGGTGAGAAAGAAGGTTACGGTGCCATGTGTTAATGGCTCTCCATTCAGCGTAACTTTGCCGGAACAACTCGCTACTTCAGTTGCTGTGCCTTGACCGCACCCAAATAGCAGAATGAGAACCGCGAATGAAAGTCCTGTGACGAAATAACGAATCATAAACTTCGGGCTTTCGTGGCGAAATGGGAGACAAACAATGCGTTATCGAGGTGGCGTTGTAATTAAAATGATCAGGTTCGTAGTGAGCCTGTTTTCGGTCTCCAAGGATACTTGAACTAACCTTGGTGTTGATCGTCCGACCGTTAACAACTTTAGAATTCGCCCAGCATTTGGCCATCATCCTTCGCGCAGAGTCGCTGCATGATCCTGAAATCCTGACTGTCAGAAACGAATCTGGTCGCCCCATCGCCGAGAAGCACGAAGATGCCTCCGGTGTGATGTGAATTCAAGATCGTGTTATAGGCATAGGCGACGTTTGAACGGGGAACAAGACTACCGCCCGTCGTGCCGGACTTCGAGTTGTTCTTATAACCGACGCTCGTGATGCCAGCAGCATGTGAAGCCGTGGTTGAGGTTATCGGGTTCGTTGTCGGCCCACCGCTGTATCCACGCCACCCGCCGTGATAGTTGTTGCTGAGGTTCGCCCCAGCCACGTTGCCCGACTGCTCGGCTATTACCACAGTGTTTGACGTTCCATCGGTGAGATCTCGAATCCGAGTGCTCTTTCCAATAACTATCGAGCCATTAACGCAGATAATCCCATAAGGCTGCCCGGTTGAACACATTTCGTCACGTGGAACTGGTGCAGGATCCGGCGTGGCCCCACTGATTCCGACGTAATCATGCAACTGCAATCGATCGTAATTACACAATGAAGACGCAGGATCATTGGCAGGTAACGGGTTGGATGGACAAGAAAACACACTAAGTTTCAATCCAACCAATATCGAATTTTCTCCATAATACAATTGACCATAGGTAGATGAATCATTGCACGCCGACTGCCAACCGTTTCTTGTGATGACGAGCTTATTATACAGAGTTGTTTGATCCAGACCGGGAAGTAAGGAATAACGCCAGTTTGGCTTGTTACTCACCTGCGCACCGATTGGGAACATGGTGTAGCTATCATGATAATTGTGCATCGCCAGCCCCAATTGCTTGAGGTTGTTTGCGCACTGCGAGCGTCTGGCAGCTTCCCGTGCTTGCTGCACGGCTGGAAGAAGAAGTGCAATTAGAATCGCAATAATTGCAATCACAACGAGCAGTTCAATTAATGTGAAACCATGACGCGAGCCTCGAGATTCAATGATCTTCATAGACAATCCTTTGATTGCTTCATGCCATCACTAAATTCCCTGTTCGGTCAACAGTGATGGCATTTGACATG
>JBEBTF010000280.1:0-4138 GCA_040393865.1 Planctomicrobium piriforme
CCACTGTCCCCTGAGAAAGGGGATTTGAGAAGGTGATCCGCCTCAGTCACGCACCTGTACGCGACCGGGATCTGTTGGGTTCATCAGATTGATGACGTTCATTTTACGCGTTTAATGCGTACTGAAACGGCTCCTTTGTTGTCGGCAATGGCCCCCCAATGATCGCGGCAACGCAGATAGAGATTGCCATCTTCCGTCGCTGTGAATGAGGTGGCATCTCCAATCTCGAATGGTTCGCCAAGCCGATAATCCGACATGACGACGCCCATCAGTTTTCCACGTCCATCGCTTCCCCCTGCAATCGTGACTGCAGGTTCATCTTCACCAAGTGTCCATTCCCCTGTGCAATTGATGTCGTAGGTTGTTCCAGACTTCACCTGCACGCGCGATGCTTGCCAGCCACGGGCTGACTGAACTTTGGCAACTGCTTGACTTGAGCCAACCAGTGTTTTGAATTTGGACTTCCAGTCCCAACTGCAAAGGTCGCTTCGGTATCCCGGTTCGAGATCCAGCATGAACTGGCGAAACTCAAATTCGATTTCAGGAATCTGCGATCCATAGACACTGCGGAACGAGGCTTTGTTTCCACTGACCAGAGCCAGTCCAAGCGGTTTGAATCGTTGTGAGTAGTTCTCGTTTGTTCCCAGCATGTGGCAAATCGCCCAACGCCAGGCATAATTCTGCCATGAGTCGCCAGTCTCTTCGAGAGGCCGATCGACGATCTCCATCACCGCTCTGGGTGTCTCTGACTTTAGATAGTCGAGCACTTCGGTTCGGGTGTTAACCCCTTTCTCGCCTGCTCGCCAGTACTGACCCACTTCTGCGATGCCTTCTGAATACCAGACAGGACCAAGTCCGCCGAACGTGACTCCACAATAAGCGTGAATGGCTTCATGTTGAGCAGTGCCACGATCTGACACGGCGTAGACAATCGCATCCGCATCGACTCGTGGGCCACCAACAATCGACAGTGTTGATGTGACGGTGAGGCCCTCTCCGTTCTGAATCTTTGCCAGTCCTCCCTGATCGAACTTTTGCAGTTCTTCTGCCGGCCAGTTCGCCAGATTGTCGACGACGTACATCTTGATCGGCTTCCGACAAGGGCGACCAAAGTACTCTGAAACGAGTTTGATCATCGATTCCAGATTCTCCAGCAGTTCTTGAGCTTTGTCTGGAGGCAGGTCTGTCATGACCTGAAAGGTTTTCGAGGAGTAAGGCCGTGGTGAATTCCCTTGCGCGTGAAGGTCGGAGATGAGCAGATCCGAACTCAGGAAACACCAGCAGAAGAGACTGATGAAGAGAGAGTGTCTCCAAGCGTGCAGCATTCTGACTTTCTCCTGCCGGTGAACGAGGTGTTCGCGTTGTGTCGCCTGATGGAGTTTCAACAGCTTTACCTTCGAGCACCTTGTCACTGCCAACTCTGTGAATCTCAACTGGCACATTGTCTTGAACAGTGATTCCGTCCAATACGCGATGTCGTGCCATTACGAATGAACCATTTCGAATCGATCGAGTTGCAGGTTCATCGAACACATCACTCTTTTCATCATCGGTGCATGTGATGACGCCTGCAAGCCTGATTTGCTCAAACCGAGTTGGCAACTCGTTTAAGTCCCTCACCGATGAAAGAGATTGCCCTGCTTGCCATCGCGTCAAAGTACTGCCAGCCATGTCCCCCATGTGATGTCGAGAGATCACAGGTGTGTGGAATCCCGGATGAGGACAGTTTGCTTGCAAGTCGAACAGCACCATCATGCCAGAAGGCATCGAGTGGGTCACTGCAGAAGAACTGCGCTTTCGGCCAGTTCAACGGATGCAGATTCAGAATCACCGTATCCTGACGCGCTGCTTCTGCAGAGGCGTACTGGTTTTCGATATCGAATCCTCGCCCATAAGTGCGATCAAAGTCGATTGCTGGTGAGATCGCCGCGACGACGGGAAACCGCAGTGCGTTCCGATAGGCAACCTGCAAGACGCCTTGTGCTCCAGTGCTGACACCGAGTAACGCAATATTCGGAGGGCTGACCTTCCATTCGGATTCAATCCACTGAATGAGATCAGATGTCAGGAACTCATACGGGGTCTGTTGAGCATCAAACTCTGGTGAGAGATGATTCAGCCACCAGCACTTCGGCACCAGCGGACAAACGACAGGCAGGCCAAGTTGAGAAAACGCGTTGGAGAATGCAGCATGAGTTCGCAGGGATTCGACTGAGTACCCGTGCAGAAAGAGAACGGCACCAGGGAATTCAGCACGGTGCTCTGGCAGGAAGATGTCGATGGATCTGCCTGAGATTGTTGTTGAAGCCCACATGAAATCGGAGTAACTTTGGAAATAGTGACGTGCTTCTGAGAATCTATCTCAGGTTGTGCCGACAAATCTGGACGACTCAATGTCAATCCAGCTGAATTCGTCGTTGCGAACGCATCCTGTAGTGGTTGATTCCCACAGGTCGTTCTAGAATGCAGTGTATCAAGCGGACTGAACTTAACGACACTGAGACGGAAAGACGGATCATGAAGGGGAGCCAACGCGTTATCGACGCCTTGAATGCAGGTTTGACAATCGAACTGACTGCAATCAACCAGTATTTCGTTCAGGCGAAGATGTGCAAAAACTGGGGCCTCAACAAGCTCGCCAAGCACCACTACAACGAGTCGATCGAAGAGATGAAGCATGCAGAATTGCTCGTCGATCGCATTCTGTTCCTGGAAGGTGTTCCGGAAATCGCTCGTTATGACGTCATTCGAGTTGGCGAGAATGTTGAAGAGCAACTGCGTAACGCACTCGCACTCGAATTGAACGCATCCAAAACATACAACGAAGGTGCTGACCTGGCCCGGCAGGACAAAGACGCCGCCAGCCGTCAGATCATGGAACAGATCATTCTGGAAACCGAAGAGAGTGTTGACTGGCTGGAAGCTCAGCTCGACATGATCAAAATGATGGGAATCCAGAACTACCTGTTGTCTCAGGTGGGCGAAGAAGAAGCTGGCGGTCACTAAGCCGTTTCCGGTCTTGAGTTCGCTAATGTGACCATCAATTGAAAGAACCCGCTCCGGTCATGGGGCGGGTTCTTTTTCTGTAAGAGCCATTCGTTAAAGGCAATTTTGGAATCCTGGTCTATGGGATGAGCTTCTTGATCGAGGCTGCATAGTGTTCGATTGCAGTTGGCGACTCGCGGAGAAATAAATCCGGTTCAATCGCTTCCAGCTCCATCAAGACCGGCTGATTGTCCCAGTGAATCATGTCCACTCTGGCATGCGCAACCGGGTACTGCAGTTGTGCGATTGTTTTCTCTGCAAGGCGACGCTGTTCCGGGGTCGGTTCAACTTGGACCGAGGTTCCTCCATGCTGAGCCTGAACACGAAAGTCGCCAGAGGTTGGCACCTTCTGGACAGCATGGGAATATTCTCCCCCAAAGAAGATCAGCGATGTTTCGCCTTCAGTTTGAATGTTAGGCGAGAACGGCTGAACAAGAACATCTCCCTGTTGCGTGAGGAGATGCAACTTCTCCTGAACCTTGTGATCGGTTTTCTGGCCTTTGATGATGCCGCTTGAACCAATTCCGATTGCTGGCTTTGCGATCAGCTCCCCTTCTGGAAGTTGATCAACATTGAATCTCGATCCCTGCTCAATGAATTGAGTCGGAATCATGGGGATTCCGTTCTTCTGAAGCTCTATCAGATAGCTCTTGTGTGAATTCCAGCGAATGAGCGGCAATGGATTCATCAGCTTTGTGACTTGATCCACTTGCTGCGCCCATGCAAGGAACTCGGTCAAACGCTCGTGATAGTTCCAGGGAGATCGGATCAGGACCAGTGAGAAGTCTGCCCAGTTGACCCCCGGTGTTTCCCATGCCACCGCCGCAGCGGAAATGTGCAGTCGCTGTAACTCAGCAATCACTGCGTCCATGTCCAGATCGACATCACACATTTCTGAAGAAGTAATAAGTGCAAGTGCTGCCGGCATGGGACCGATTCACATAAGAGCCATATTACCTGAAAAGTCGAGCACGGTACTTCGACTTTCAACTTTGATACTCAAAACAGAATTAGCCGCACACATGACGTGTCCGGCTAACTTCTGTTCATATTTCCGATGGGCTGCTGCACGGCCACATCTGAGACCAGAACG
>JBEBTF010000281.1:0-4133 GCA_040393865.1 Planctomicrobium piriforme
TGCGACACTCCCTGGCCATGGATCAATCAGGAGAAACCACTGACCAGTGATTCTAATAATGGTGGCGCTTACTCATCGAGAAGCCAACTCATGATAGGAGACATGGGAGAGTTGACATTCTATTTGCAGAAGGATGGCTCCATTCGTGTTGATTCGGCTTGTGGATAATCCGCAGTGAACAACAAGCTCAGAAAGTTCTTTCGCTGCCGCGAATTGAACTCAAGTCGTTTCAATCTAACCACCACAAGTTTTCAATGATTATCCCTTAAGAATCATCATTTCTCATTCTCCGCTAATTGGCCACATCTCTTCCCTCTTCCGTTCATTACACTTTTCGCAAACTCCTCGGTCAGCAACACTTCAATGGCTCTGCCAAGCGTCTTACCGAACTTGATCAACCGCTCCCGCTCATCTGGCCGTGTGTGGATGACGCCAGGAACCCGAGCCCGAAGGATCTTGTACTCTTCATTCAGGAACTGAATGTACTTGGCCAGTTCCCAATCCGTGGCAGAAACAATCAGAGTGAGGAGCGGGTGAAAAAACAGAGACATTCGGATATGGTCGTAATCGGTAATCAGGAACGGTGTTACACATTACTTGTACCCCACTATGTCCTGATTTCAACACACAAACGGGTCCGCTAAATCGGTTTCTCGAGACCCCGTTGGGAAGCTGATACAGGTCCGAGAAGCGGAAGAATCTGACGAGGGTTTACCCCCTCAAATCGGCTGTCGGGGCGATAGACCTTGCCGTTCACTGCGGGCAGACTTTGCAGAGGTAGGACGGGAGTGCAGAGTGTTATGCGGTTCAGCAAGAGCAATTTCAGACTTGAAATTGCAATCCGATAATTACCGGATTGAGTGCTTTATACCGCTCACTATTGCTATTGAGTGCTCATGTTTGCGTCAGCTTGCAATTCTTGTAAACCAGCGGCTGGTCATGGCTTCCGAGCATTCGGCCGTATTTAGGAGAGCCGCCTACGGAACCGAAGGGGCGATGCAGTAACTCATGCTGGCATCGCGATTCTGTCAGTCGATGAGATCACCGAGGATACTACGGCATGATGCGATTCTCTGGTGAGAAAAGGGATGGAAACTCCCACACTGAAATTTCCCGTCCCCACTTGCAATTGCTCTTTCATCGATATCAAAGGGAACGGGACGATCACCGATATCGGGAATCCGGCCTCTCAGACGTCGACAACGGAGTGGTGTAATCCGTCAGTTCTTATCTCGGCAACCGCATGGTTCAGCCAGTCGGTGAATCGTGTCATACCAATGAGAGGTGCTGTGCCGGGGATGAGGGTGTGGTCGTCCACTCTGGTACTGAAGTAGCGGGCTTGAGGATCAGCGAAAACTTCGCAACCCTCTCCTCTTGCAGACTGAAGGCGACGCACGAGTTCAACCATGCGAAACACCTCCGGGCCAGCCACTTCCAAAGTCCCGTTGACAGGTGGGGACATGGCGATGTCTGCCAGTGTGACCGCAACATCGTTCGAGGCGATGGGCTGCATCCGCACTGGAGGAAGGTAGATGCTATGCCCGTCCAGTCCAGACTGTGCAATCGTTCCGATGAACTCAAAGAACTGCGTTGCCCGAACAATGGTGTACGGAATGCCTGATGACTTGATCAACTCTTCCTGTCTCAGCTTCGCACGAAAGTATCCCATCTCCAGCATCCGCTCAGTACCCACCACGGAAAGTGCAATGTGATGCTGCACCCCGGACCTCGTTTCCACAGATTTCAGGTTCCGGCCAGATGCTTCAAAGAAACGCATCGCGGCCTGATCTTCAAGAGAGGAAGAATTGGCAACGTCTATCACCACCTGGGCACCAGCCAATGCCCGCTCCAGACCTTCCCCGGTGATGGCGTTAATGCCCGTTGAAGGCGATGCCGCGACGATCCGATGTCCCCGTTCCCGCAAGTGACTGACTACTTGTGAACCGATCAGACCAGTACCACCAATGACGACGATTTTCATGGGAATTCCCTTTTGGCTAACGTAACCTGTTTTTAAAGCACGTTACAGAATGATCTCCACGCCCCGCCCTCACGACCTAAAGTTCCCTTCTTGTTGGAGACTTGCGCCAGAATGGGCACCTGGTGAAGCAAACTGCTCCTTCAGGTGTCCACTCTGGCGCGAATTTGGTCAGTGAACTCTATTGGGAGACTGATAGCTGCCGGGCACGCTTCCGAATCCGATGCTCACCCGATTCCACGAATTGATGGTCGCAATCACCCAGATCAAATCTCCCAGTTCCTGATCACTGAACTGGCCGCGAGCCTGCTCGAACACTTCTTCCGAAGCAGGCCTGCCTGCGATGCGCGTCAGCTCCTCACACAGCAGCAGCCCTGCCCGTTCCCGTTCACTGTAATAGGGAGACTCGCGCCAGGCCGGCAGACCATAGAGCCGCTGTTCCGTTTCGCCGGCTGCGCGAGCATCTTTCCAGTGCATGTCGATACAGAACGCACATCCGTTGATCTGGGAGACTCTTTGCTTGACCAGTTCCCTAAGCGACAACTCGATGCTGCACTGTGCCAGAACTTTTTCCACACCCAGCATCGCACGATAGGCTTCGGTACTGGATTTCTCGACGTTGATACGAGCTTTCATAACCTGGTTCTCCTGTAAGGAAATGTTGACGCGGAATGCTGAAAAGCACTTTCCTGTTTTCAGCGGATGTTGGTGACAGACCAGCGGGACAATTTGTCCGGGTTGTTGGTGAGATAGACGGCGCGAACCCCTTCCTCCAGATGCAGGGATGCAACGAGCACGACGGTCCCGTGATCGGTCAAAAAGACACCTGGTTCTCCGTTCACTTTGGTAGCCGTCATCTCGCAGCCCCGGCGCTTTTTGCCAAACACACCTGCGAGGAAGCGTGCTGCACGTTCACGGCCACGGATCACCACACGGGCAGCCGAGACTTTTCCGCCCCCATCAGAATGCACCTCAGCATTTTCAGCGAAGAGCTGCTCGATGGTTCTCACATCTCCTTTCCGACAGGCGGTTAAGAACCGATCTGCCAGTTCGTCCGCCTGTTGGGTCTCAAAGAGGAACCTGGGACGGTCCTGTTCGACTCGCGCTTTTGCGCGGCTGACAATCTGCCGTACATGGGATTCGGTCTTGCCGATGATCTCTGCGATTTCCCCATATTCGTAGTCGAAGACGGTCCGCAGCAGAAACGCAGCACGTTCGACGGGCGATAGGCGTTCCAGTAACAGCAGAAAGGCCTGTGTCAGGGATTCCGACAACATGGTCAGTGACAGCCCTTCCTTGGTATCGACAGGTTCAGGCACCCACGGGCCAACGTATTTTCTTCGATGCTGGGCTGCACGAAGATGGTCAATACATCGACGCGTGGTTGCTGTGACCAGAAAGCCTTCTGGCGAAGTCACTTCTCCGGCAGACTGCAGACGAAGAAACGCGTCCTGAACAGCGTCTTCTGCGTCGGCCACGCTGCCAAGCATGCGATAGGCAACTGACATCATGCGTGAGCGGAATTCCTGAAGGTCGGTGTCGCTCATGGTCTTTCTCCTCCCAGCGACGCCCTCGATCAGTGGGCTTTGGGTTGTGAAGTTTCGGGAACGGCAAGCTCCTTTGTACCACGCGGATGCAGCACAAAGGCAATTAACCTTGTGCGACCTTTCGCGGAGGGGTTCCGGGAGACACGATGCAGGCATCCAGACGGCTCGTAAAATGACTCCCCCGCCTTGAAGAGTTTCGTCGGCTGGTCATCGATGCCCAGCTCATATGTCCCTTCCAGCACATAGACCAGTACAGGCCCTGGATGCCGGTGAGAGAGTCCCGCCTTTCCGGCTTCGATCGTCACCTCCACCACCGTGACGTCAGCTCCCTGACCGTCCAGTTTCTCCTGAAGTTCGTGCTTCGTGATCACCCGAACCACCTCTCCATCCTCGGCGTCGTGGAAGTGGGCCCACGCGGCTCCCACCATCAGAAACCCAGTCAGAATTCCCAGTAATGCCTTCTTCATGACATGCTCTCCTTAAGAACTTTTGTCGAACAGAGATTCGTTTCGCCGCAATCGGCTCCATCGAACTCTGTATCAAGGACGTTCAAGGTGACGCATCTGTGACAGCCATCGCGAGATTTTCTGGAGAATCCCGCAATCGAC
>JBEBTF010000282.1:0-4100 GCA_040393865.1 Planctomicrobium piriforme
CTAGCGTCGCCCTCGATTTTCAGGTCGAGGGCGAATGCAATGCCTTCAGTTTGGCATCGTTTATATTGGCGCTATTCGCTTTAACTTTTCGTATGAACTGCCAACCGCCTGATCTTTCAGCGAGATCCGGAAACTGGTTGGAAATCGTTTTCATACTGGGCTCGGTTCACCACAGTTCCTGAACTGCGCGAAGCAGTCAGTTCCGGTGTGATTGGAACTCGAAGTTCTCGCCCCAGGACTTCCCAATTCTTCATCGTCAGAGACGCAGAGAGTCTGGCATGACCGGCATCGCGAGCGGTTGCCTGCAGCAACGCCCGACGAGTCTGCCCCGGTTCGATGACCGCGATTCGATGCTGCACATATTCACCATATCGATGCTCGAATTCCCCGGAGAGTCGCACATAGAGGCAGACATCGGTTGCCGGTGCTGTGCCGACGTTGGAAATCGAGAACGTCATCGAGAGGTTGTCCCCCTGTTTCAGCGTCGGAATTGAAGTGTAAGTCAGCTTCAGTTCCGGGGCGCCTTGTTCAGGAGTTGGCTCCAATCGCGGAGCAACAGGAACCGGCTGCACAGGTCGTGGGCGAATATTGACGGTGCGGCTGACCCGAGACGCAGGGAGAACGCGAGTCTCCGTACGAATGGGGCCTTCAATTTCCGGGATTAATGTCACTCGCAATGTTTTGACAGCACCGGGCTCAAACGAAGTCATTGTCCAGACAAGTTCATTGTCTGACACGCTTGCAGATGGAAGCACCTGCGTGACTCGTTGCAGATCACTGATCTTTTCTCGCACCATCAACTGTTCGATCGGCTTGTCCGACAGATTGACAAGCGAAATTTCGTAACTGACCGGCTCTCCGACCACACACGAGTTGATTTCGGTCTTCTTCACCAGAATTCCCATCCCACGACTGGCGTCCGGAGCCAGTTGCAAGGGAACAGTTTCAGATGCGACCAACATTCCCCAGATCAGCGGGAGCCCATTCGCACTCGCCACATACGAGGAGAATGGTTGAGCAATCGAAGCACGTTGACCGGTCAGGCGCCAGAGATCCCGGTTGGCAGGCAGCGTCGGAATCTGCGTCTTCCCGTCGGAAGAGGTCACCACCGATTCATGCAGTTCATCAAACGGAAACGGAAAGTTTGTCTGCTCCAGTTTCACCGACAATTGAGCCGGTTTCCGCTGAGGCACTGCCGGTACCGGCTGACTCATCACCGGAGCAGGGGAGGGGGTTTGGACGACCGGTTGTGTCACAACTGGGGGAACGTCAGTGGCCTGAAACTGTGGCAACTCCGGTTTCTGCACGACAGGAGCCGCTTGGACTTCGTCACGCACCCAGAATAGAGAAACGGCCAGCATGAATGAGGCCACGCCTGCACTCGCCCCTGCAATCCAGGCAGGAATATGCCCGATAAAGGCTCGTGAGCCGAACCCTAAATAAAGTGCCGCACGTCGCAACCGGATAAAGAATGCCGCGGTCTCCGGGAAGAGATGGCGCGGGCGCGGTATGTATCGGCGATCAGCCACTTCGGCTTCCTTCCCTGACGGCTCAACTTCGATTCTCAATCACGCGGGGTGAAACTCATTGTCACCCAAACGTCATTCATCTTCAGGAAACGCTGGGGTATGCAAGCGCAATTTCCCCAAAGCGTCTCTTCTAAATAGCAAAATATACCGATTTTCGGAAGTCTAGAATATTCAACCAATCTTTCCTAGAGGTCTCAAACATCCTGTTTTGGCGGTGATTCCCCGAGATAGAACATATCTTATGCAGCTTGCCTGTTCTTTCTGTTTTCTGTTTGAAAGAGAAACGTTCTGGACGGTCAAACGCTCCATCGATACGATTGCAATTGACAATTGCCCGCACTCTTTATGCCCGCACTCGAAACTGACTGACAGAATCGGCGGAAGGGATTTCTGCATCATGAATTACGAACTTCCAGAACTTGGGAACAATCCATCTTCGACCGGAGCAGGAACGACTCCCGGCAGCTTCGCCAAGAAGCCCGGTCTTGCCCCCGGCGTGGAAGGACGCTGGACGTTCTCGTCTCCAGATACCCCTGGCATGCCGCAGCCTTCCGAAAAAACCGCCTGGGACTTCCTCCCAGAAGGGTGGTCATCAACGGAGCTGACCCACCGATCAGTGGCTCCTGATATTACCCAAAGCGGGAAATGCTCCACAATCACGTTCTCTCAGTCGAATGGTGTGCTTCGCTCTGTGAGCTATCCAAGCGGTTTCGAGCCGAGCACTCAGTTGGAGTTTGCCCGTCTCGGCAAGATCACCGCTGAAATGCGTCGGGTTTCTGTCCGTGAACCTCACCTGACCGCAGAACAGGTCCGGGATGAGATCGCTGCTGGTCGCATGGTGATTCCAGCCAACAAGAATCACCTCGCATACAAACTCGATCCAATGGCCATCGGCCGTGCATCGAAAACCAAAATCAACGCCAACATGGGGGCATCCCCAATTTCTTCCGGGACTCAGGAAGAAGTTGAGAAGCTCGAATGGGCGGTTCGCTGGGGTGCCGACACGGTGATGGATCTCTCCACCGGAGGGAACCTTGATGAGTGTCGCGATGCCATCGTTCGCAACAGCACCGTCCCAATTGGAACAGTGCCAATTTACTCGATGATCATCGGGCGAAAACTCTATGATCTGAATGCCGAGATCATTCTCGATTCATTGCGTTATCAGGCAAAGCAGGGGGTTGATTACTTTACAATCCACGCTGGCGTTCTGCGTGAGCATCTTCCGTTCGTGAAAGAGCGTCTGATCGGGATCGTTTCACGCGGTGGATCATTGCTCGCAAAGTGGATGATCGACCACAACGAACAGAACCCGATGTACACGTTGTGGGAAGACATCTGCGACATCATGCGAGAACATGACGTCACCTTCTCGATCGGTGACGGAATGCGACCAGGTGGACTGGCCGATGCAACTGACCGGGCTCAGCTGGCGGAACTCTGCACCCTCGGCGAGCTGACCGAACGCGCCTGGCGAAAAGGCGTTCAGGTGATGATCGAAGGTCCCGGACACGTTCCGTTCGACCAGATCGAATACAACATGAAGTTGCAGCGGCAGATCTGCCACGGGGCTCCGTTCTACGTGCTCGGCCCACTGGTGACGGATATGTTCCCAGGGTACGACCACATCACAAGCTGCATTGGTGCGACCTCCGCCGGCTATCACGGGGCAAGCATGCTGTGCTACGTGACACCGAAAGAACACCTTGGTCTGCCAAAGAAAGACGACGTGAAGCAGGGATGTGTCGCTTATAAAATTGCAGCACATGCCGCCGACGTCGCGCTGGGAATTCCGGGTGCTCGCGATGCAGACGACGAACTGACCAAAGCCCGTGCTGCATTGAACTGGGAGAAGCATTTCGAACTCAGTTTCGACCCAGATCTCGCCCGTGCGTATCACGACGAAGATTTGGACGTCGATACCGATTTCTGCGCAATGTGCGGTCACGACTGGTGCAGCGTCCGTATCAGTAAAGAAATCGTGCAGTTTGCCTCTGGAAAAGATGAAGACTACCAGTGGGCAAAAGCCAAGAAGACTGCAGCTCTCACCCCAGAGCAGCAAGAAATCCTGGCAAAGCGTGGTGTTTTGTCGCCAGATGAAATCCACAAACTCGCCAGCAAAACCAAGAAAGTCGTCGCCACTGACGACGCCGGGAAAGCGAGTTGCCACAGCGACTATGTCGATGCAGACAAAGCTCGCGAAATCCAAAAGGACGTCACACTCGTGAATCTGGAAACCCGCTAGGGTGAAATGAAACAGGGGCTTCCTGTGAAATCCAGCCGCTTCTTCGCATGGTTTCTCATGTGAAGAAGCGGCTTTTTTCTTTGCTTTCGCCTCCAGACAAATCGACGCCCCTGTTTCTCGGTCAGCGATGATTGGGGGAGGGGATTCCGCTTCGGGTTGCCTGAAAATCATGGCAGCACTATGGTCTGTGACGATTTGCTCCCGGTCAGACAGACAATCGAGAGCAATTTCAACACTCGTTTAGAGCAGTTTGCTCTACCGAGTGCCCGCACAGCGGCCATTTCGATTGATGAAACGCAACTCGCCGCGTGGCGGAAGCGTGGAAA
>JBEBTF010000283.1:0-4094 GCA_040393865.1 Planctomicrobium piriforme
TCTCCGACAACTTGGCCATCATCGATGGCGGCAATACGCTGGAAAGTTCCATACGGACCATTTGGATTATTATTCACTTCAGCAAAGCCGGACTCGGTGTGATCCAAATTCTCACTGATAAACCGAACTGAACCGTCACCGAGAAGGAAGTGAGCTCCACCAGTGTGATAGCTATGAAATGCTCGATGTTTCAAACCGCCAACCAATGGTCCGTTCACTTTCTGCTTTGCTGCACGCAACACATTGAAGGCTCCGTTCGAACCAGGTGTAATGTTATCGCACTTTGGTCCACCGCCGGTGGCAATGCTTCCATAGAGAAAGTTGCGGTCCGACCCATAGGTGCTTGATCCAACCGAAATCATCTCCCACCAGGAAACTTCACCGACTGCAATGACATTTGAAGACCCATCACGAATGTCTGCCATCCGGCGCACCTTATTGACAACAAACAGACCGTTATTTCGCACCGTTGTCACAATTGCCCCGTTGGACTCCAAGCATGGTTCGCCGTCAAAAGCTCCATTGGACGCCGCGTAGCTGGTCGTCGCCAGAGCGTCAGTTCCACCAGCCTGATTCCGATTGATCGGACGAGTCTCTGGCTTGATATCTGTCGGGCAGTTGAAAACAGTCAGAGAAGTTGCAACTGCGGCATTGTTGTTTCCAGCCGGGTCGCTGATCGTTCCCGGTGTCCCATATGGCGGATAATTGAAGTTCATCTTGCTGTAAATATTTCCTTGATCGAGGTAAGGCAGGATGTGCGCACTCCATGCCCATCCGCCGTCCTTATTCGCTCCACCACCTGGTCGTGTATCAATATAACCAGGAGGAAACACGCCGAAGGTGTCATGATAATTGTGCAAAGCAAGACCGATCTGCTTCAGGTTGTTTCGACACTGACTTCGTCGTGCAGCTTCTCTAGCCTGTTGAACGGCTGGAAGAAGCAGGGCAATCAGGATTGCAATAATCGCGATCACCACGAGAAGTTCGATCAGTGTGAAGCCAGACCGTTTCTGCAAAGAAGACTTTGACACAACTCATTCCTTAAAAATCATTTGCGATGTTCAAATCGCCACTACTCTCGTCCCAGTGAATCAACTACCAACTGGGTCGTGGTATTATTCCACAGATGATTTTATCGTCAATGCACGCATACGAATAAAAGGAAAAAAAGCTGGCATCCAAAAATACCGCTGTGTCCAGAAATAAGTTCATGGAGAAGCGGCAATTCACCGATGCCCCCCGGTTGGGCAAAGCACCTGAGAGTCGAAGCGAACTTCACCCCATAGACTCAATGTCCTGAAGGGATGCCAATGCACGATGAGAGGTGCACTGCGAGCGGTGAACAAAAGAGACGAGAAAAAGAAAAACGGCAGCCAGAACCAAGACCGCTTTACCAGTCGGTTCATGAGAGACCAGACCAAAGCAAAGCAAAGCGGCATCGAACTATCGATGCCGCGTCCTCACTCAATTCTGCCGGATTGATTACTCCAGACTCGCTCCACCACGCATCTCAAACAGAAACCGCGATGGCTGCGACTGCCGAGGCTTCCCCCATTTCCGACGTGTGGAAGCCCGAGTCAGTGTCAAGGACTCCTGAGCACGTGTCACTCCGACATAGGCCAGTCGTCGCTCTTCAGCGATTTCCGAGTCAGCCCCATCGATCGTTCTCTTATGAGGAAGCAATCCTTCCTCCATCCCGACCATGTAAACACGGGGAAACTCCAGCCCTTTGGCGCTATGCAAGGTCATGAGTTTCACAGCATCAGAGCTGGCCATCTTCTCTTTATCCGGCTCTTCATCACGACGCTCCAGGGCAATCGACGTCAGGTAGTCAACCAGCGATGGAGTTGATGTTTGTGCAATGTACTCGGCGAGCGAATTCACATAGTCCTGAACAACAACCTTTCGCTGAGCCTGTTGCTGCTCATCCTTATATTGGCGCTCGATCTCCAGGTCGTATCCAATTTCCTGATACAGCGAGTGCAACAGCTGATCCATACGATCCGGTTGCGAATTAAAGTTCTCCCGCCACCGCTGAAATTGACTATAGAGTTTCCGCAACGCGTCAGCCGCTTTCGGCGTGATCTCTTTTTCTGCCGCCGCCTGTTCCACAACATTCCAGATTGGAACGCCAGCTTTTACAGCTCTTGCCAGCAGCTTTTCACACACAGCATCACTAATCCCGCGGGCAGGGGTATTGATGATCCGCAACAAAGCCTGTTCATCATCTGGCCGTGCAATCACCTTCAGATAGCACAGCAAATCCTTGATTTCTTTGCGGTCGTAGAACGACTGACTCCCCATCAGCACATAGGGCAACTGTTGACGCCGCAGTTCTGTTTCGAAAAGACGCGGCTGTTCGTTTGTGCGAAACAAAATCGCAAACTGAACGAGAGGAATCCCTTTCTTCTGATGAAGAAATCGGATTTCACCAACAACCTTTTCCGCTTCCAGTTGTTCGTCAGGATATTCAATGAAGCGAACATCCTCCTTGGCGACCTTGTTTGCTTTCAGAACCTTCTTGTGACGTTCCCGGTTGTGACTTACTAGGCGGTTTGCGTGATCAATAATGCGGTCTGTGCAACGGTAGTTGTCTTCGAGTCGCACCACTTTCGCGCCGGGAAACATCCGCGAGAACCCGAGAATGTGCTTTACTTCGGCCCCACGCCATCCATAAATGGATTGATCGTCGTCGCCCACGACACACAGATTCTGGTGCTCGCGAACAAGGCTCTCAATAATGCGGAACTGCAACCCGTTCGTATCCTGATACTCATCGATCTGCACATGAGAGAACCTTCTCTGGTTCTTCTCCAGTACATCAGGGCAGGTCTCAAACAACTGTTCTGTGAGCAGCAGCAAATCGTCGAAGTCGACAGAACCGCAGGCTTTCAGTGCCAGCTGATAGCGGCGATATCCCATCGCTCCCAACGATTCTTTATCGTCTTCAACAACTTTGATCGCCCGTTCTGGCGACAACCCAACCGATTTCCACTTGCTGATCAAGCTCAACAGGTCGGCTGGCTTGAGTGATTTCTCAGTGACACGAATATCACGCAAGACCTTCCGCGCCATCGCCTCCTGATCGCCACGATCGAGAATCGTAAACAGACTCGGATATCCGAGACGCTCAATATCTTCTCGCAGCACCTTCACACAGAGAGAGTGAAACGTGGAGATCCACGGACGGGTTTTCAGATGCGCCCCCAGCAGCGCCTTCGTGCGTTCCAACATCTCCTTTGCGGCTTTGTTGGTGAATGTCACCGAAAGAATCTTTTCCGGATGGACCCCAGCGCGCAGCAATCGCGCCATGCGATAGGTGATGACGCGAGTTTTTCCAGTTCCGGCTCCCGCAAGAACCAGAAGCGGCCCGTCAAGTGTTTCGACAGCATCACGCTGTGATGCATTGAGTTTCGAAAGATCCATATTGATGCACGGTTCTGACAGTGAACATTCCGGGAACATTCAGGAGCTGATGTTACTCCGAACGCATTAGAGCAATTTGCTCGGGCAGTCGCCTGCATGGCAACATTCTCACCGGGGAAAACACGACTTTCCGCCAGTCTCAGGCCGGTAGATTCATCTGTAAATTGCCTGATGGTACTTCTTCAGCACATCTCAAATGGAAAGAAGTTGATTCACTCAAAATGAGATGCAATTACCTTGATGGGATTGAAGACAATCTCAACCGCTGAATAGAGACGAGTTTTGGCGTTTGCCTCTCAATTAGTCAACTGATGTTCAGTAACTTTTTCGCTACGACACAGCGAGGCAATACAATCGTCATTTCAGACAATGTCCACCTGGATTGCCAAATCATCGCATTCGGCCTCCTCGCACGACCGACTCGATCGCTTTTCCATGACTTACGGCCAGACATTCCCGCAAATTTATCCCCATCTCTCCAGAGCGCCACTTCCTGAACACCTGCCGTGACAGGAAATCACAACTCCGCAATTCAAGCGGTTCCGAACGTTCGTCGATACTGACAGCGCACAACGATTATGCGGCTTGAAACGATTGACACGCAAATGCATCCAATGCCGATGGTAACGAGAACACCGTTTGGGAATGCAAATATTCTCCGCCACCCA
>JBEBTF010000284.1:0-4049 GCA_040393865.1 Planctomicrobium piriforme
CTGTCGTCTGTCTTATCTTCAACAGGGTCTTTGCCACTGCCTGACTCTTCTACGTCCTCACTGATGTCCGACTTCTCGACCGCTTTGGGGCCTTCGCTTCGTTTTGATTTTTCATCACGAGGAGCAGCCACTGGAAGCCGTCTCTCCGCCGGTTCAATGAAGTAACAACGTTGATGATCGACAGCCGTTCTTGAATAAATCGATTCTCCCAGAACACGCCGGGCAACGGTCAAACGAAACAACCGCTCACGATTTGAATCTCCCAGATTGCCGGGAGAGCGATACCATTCGGCCCCATAGCCTGCGATCGGCCGGGACCAGACAACACTGCCGGTTTGCGGATCGATTGCCTTTCGTTCTGGTGCGAGAGTTGCAAACAACAAGTCTCGCCCGAGAATCACGTCGACCGTCGGATAAGGATTCAATCCACTCTGACGCAGGCGATGATAAACCTGATCAAGTGTCTGCTGCGAAACAACAGGTGTTTCCAGCTTGAGATCCCATCCGGAATGAGAAGTGTTCGCAGCAGCGGGCGCAGTTACGTCGCGAGTCACTGCTGTTTCTTTGGAATTCGAAAACAGTCCCTGATCCCGACGCAGGCGGCGATAAATTTCTCTGGCAGTCTTTCCAGTCTCGGTATACCGGTACTGACGAACCAGCTTCTTCAATCCAGCAGCATCCTGATGCTGCATCACCAGACTCAGTTGCTTCTTCACCTGCGGTTCGATCAATCGCAAGATGACCGCACGTCCGTCTTCGGGAATTGACTCAAAGAGATATCCAATCGCAATCTCTTTGCTGCAGACCACACCATTCAACTCGACTAGGTCTGGAACCCCAGCCTTGGAACTCTCCTCGGTCAACGATTTGGTGAGATACTGGAAGGCATTCGCAATTCCGGGCCAATCCCGACTGGGGATCGCATCGACAATTTTCTGCAGTTCCCGTTCAACCAACCGGTCTCTCGGGAGAATCATCGATTTGGAATAAATGCCAGTCAGCGATTGATGGGCGGCTTTCGCCTCCTCTTCGGACATCTCTTCAACATCACCCGTCTCATCAGATGTTGCTGTGCCAGATTCCGCTGTAACTGACGTCTTCGGTGAAGGTGTCTTTTCAGCTCCTAGCCTGGAGTCTCCCTTGGACTCAACGGGAACGGCCTCTGAAACAGACTGCTGCTTCTGAGCAGAATCCTGACCTTCAGCAGCGGGCACAGTGTTCTGCCCAACTGCAATCTTTCCGATCGTTACCAATCCAAACGTGCCGAAAGCAATCAAAACGGCAATGACACCACCGAAAGAGACTCGGCGGCGCCGAAGTCCTGGCTGACAAAACGATCTCGTCAGGCCCAAAGAGTGCAGTTTCTCCCTCCACCGGGATTGCGGTGTTGATGCAGCAGCGTCATCGCATGGCCCATTCATAGCGACTTTTTACTTGAGGCGAACACCATCGCGATCCCAACTCTGCCGGAACCTGGATGCTCAATCAGGAAATAACAAAATTCCGTAAAAGCGGTGGCGCCAAGCCAACCTGACTTTTGAAATATCGCATGGTTGAATACCTGAACGCAATAGGACCTGCCCAACGATGCTCGGGCAGGTCCTGATATTTGCTAAATTTTGAGACAGATTCGCACGACTCACCAGTTATCTTCCCCTCCGTCCTTTGCGATTCCGATGGAAGTGCTCCCAATCGGCTAACGGCCGGAAATGACAATAACTTGGTGTGTGGCTGCAATCGGTCCGCAACGACAGTCGATCCAGTTCCATGACAGGTGTGAGTTTGGCACCATCAGGCAACAACTCATACCTGTGATCACGATCGCACGCGTCATCGGACCATTCAAAACGAGTCAACAGGCGATTTTCGCAATTCATCGCTGTTCTCCTTGTCACGAGCATGGTTCGACGTCCAGTTTGAAGTGAATCCGTGAGTCTCTGAATCTTTAAACGCCGAAACGTTCGCACCAGATCAGATATTCCGCCCTGAATTTCTCGGGTTCTCCAAATCCCTCAAAATTCCACCTCTCCTCGTTTCAATCCGACATCAATCACAGACCGTATTCCTTCCCGGATTCCCGAGTACAATGCGGGAACTCGTTCTCTAATCCATTCTCGCCCATTGTCGCATCAACAAAAACTGGTCTCGATCAGCCAGAAAAGCCCAGTTTGCGCCTGCAGAATCGATTGAGTGATCAATTCTGACAAATGTTTGAAGCAGGTTTGCTTGACGGATGCTCCCCGTCTGATGATCCTGCGGACTGAAACCCCGGTTTTCTTTAAGAGGCAATGCCCCATAAAGCACCGGAGCATGTTGAACTTGGAAGGATTCTCATGTCACAGGCCGAGACACAGCGGAAATTCGCAGTACACCAGTTTCGAAATGAACCGCTGACCGATTTCAGCCGAGGGCAGGCCCGTGACGAAATGCGTCGGGCCCTACAGGAAGTCGAAAGCCAGTTCGGCGAAGACTATCCTCTGATCATCAACGGAAAAGCGACCACGACACGCGGGAACATCGTCGTACGCAATCCATCCAAAAAATCGCAAACATTGGGAACGGTCAACTCGGCGACTCCTGAACTCGCAAGCCAGGCGGTCGAAGCCGCCAAGGATGCTTGGGGGCAATGGCGCAAGACTCCCGTGGGCCATCGTGCAGAATATCTCGAACTGATGGCCTCGGAGATGAGGAACCGTCGGTTCGAACTGGCTGCGTGGATGGTTTACGAATGCGGAAAGCCTTGGAAAGAAGCTGACGCCGACGTCGCCGAAGCCATCGACTTCTGCGTCTATTACGCGCTGGCAATGCGTGACCTGCACCAGACCCTGACTTGCGATTATCCAGGGGAAGAGAATCAATATCTCTACCGTCCGCGCGGCGTCACTGTTGTGATCGCTCCATGGAATTTCCCACTCGCGATTCTCACAGGTATGGTGGCCGCCGCATTGGTGACAGGCAACACCGTTGTCATGAAGCCTGCCGAACAGTCATCGATCATTGCGTCCAAGCTCGCACAGATCACCCGCGACGCCGGGATTCCAACTGGTGTTGTGAACTACCTGCCAGGGATTGGTGAAGAGGTTGGGCCAGCATTGGTCGGGCATCCTGATGTTGAAATCGTTGCCTTCACAGGATCACGCGAAGTCGGTCTGAAAATCAATCAGATGGCAGCGACACCGACAGAAAAGCAGACCACGATCAAGAAGGTCATTGCTGAACTTGGTGGCAAGAATCCGATCATCATCGACAATGATGCCGATCTGGACGACGCCGTTCAAGGTGTCGTCTCCAGTGCCTTTGGGTATGCAGGACAGAAATGCTCTGCATGTTCTCGCGTGATCGTCGTCTCTGATATCTACGATCAATTCATCGAACGCCTGAAAGCCGCCTGCGAAAGCATTGTCGTCGGCCCTGCTGACGAGCCAGGGATCGATTATGGTCCGGTTATCGACGCCGATGCCTTTGAGCGAATCAAAGACTTCATCGCGATCGGCAAGGAAGAGTGCGAGACCATCGTTGCCGGAGATGTCGGCAAACTCGGAAAAGAAGGGTACTTCATCGGCCCTCACGTTTTCGGGAACGTTGAACCGGATTCACGACTGCTGCAGCATGAAATCTTTGGTCCTGTGCTGACGGTTTCAAAAGCAAAGAATCTTGATCAGGCACTGCAGATGGCGAACTCCACGCCATTCGCACTGACTGGCGGAATCTACAGTCGCAGTCCGAAGAATCTGCAACGAGCTCGCGAAGAACTTCAGGTGGGCAACGTCTACCTCAACCGGGTGATCACCGGAGCCATCGTTCAACGGCACCCATTCGGTGGTTTCAAGATGTCTGGAATCGGCACCAAAGCCGGGGGTCCGGACTACCTGTTGCAGTTCATGCTTCCGGTTTCGATCTGCGAAAACACGATGCGTCGTGGATTCGCTCCAGCAACGCACACTGAGAACGAATAACGCAGAACAAAAAGACGCTGGCCGGAAATCAATCCCGGTCAGCGTCTTTCGTTTATCCCGACTTCGTTGCTGTGAAATTCGTTGCTGCTTAGA
>JBEBTF010000285.1:0-4039 GCA_040393865.1 Planctomicrobium piriforme
TAAACGCCCAAGAAGGCTCTTTTTCTACGACCCGCTTGAATAATCCGGGCTATGAATTGTCCATTCAATCAGATGGATGCTGTTTGAATCGCTTCAAAGATTCCATCCCATGTATAGACCTTCGCAACAACAGAAACAGGGAGTCCTGCTTCCACTGCAGCTGCTTCAGTCACAGGGCTGATTGCAGCGAATCGAGTTCGACTCCTCTGCTCTGGGGAGAGAAGACGCGCCACATTTCTTGCAATGCTCGGGCTGCTCAACGCGATCCAGTTCAATTCACCGGCATTCAATTGCTCGACAACCTCATGCGGAAATTCATCGACATCAACATGTCGATAGACCACCAAGGATTCAAAGTTCGCGCCGGCAGCAACAAGCTGATCAGGAATGACTTCCCGACCTCGACTTGCTCGCGGCCACAAAACTCGCTTCCCCGCCACATAAGGGACCAGTGCAGCAGCCAGTGCTTCGCCTCGATACTCATCAGGAACGACATCAGCGCGCAGACGATACTGATGAAGATGCTCTGCTGTCGCCGGGCCAATTGCAGCGAGCTTCACATTCGCAAGCTGCCTGGCATCTCCGCCGCGATCCCAGAGTCGGCCGAGCAATGCATCGACAGAATTTACACTTGTGAAGATCAACCAGTCGTACTCGGCGATGCGATCAAGAACAGCATCCACTTCACTCCAGTCTTCCAGCGGACGAATATCAATCGTCGGCATCAATACTGGCTGCGCCCCGAGTTCAATTGCTCGATTGATCGCCGCATCGGTATGGCCTTCTGGGCGAGTAATCCCGATGCGAACCCCAATGAGCGGCAATTTCTCAAACCAGTTAATCACCTCTCGCTGTTTGACACATTCGCCAACGACAATCAGCGAAGGAGCATGCAGTTGAGCCGCCTTCACAATCTCCGGGATTTCCCGCAATGAACCTGCAACGGTTCGCTGCAACGGAGTGCTTCCTCGCGAGATCACAACAACAGGAGTATCACCCGATTTCCCGTGCTCCTGAAGAGTCTGAGAGATCTGCCCGACACGGTGCAGTCCCATATAGAACACCAAGGTTCCCGGGAATTTTGCCAGCACATCGTAATCGAGCGCAGTTTCCGGCTTCGTCGGGTCTTCGTGCCCAGTCACAAAGGCAACAGCAGATGCGAGGTCGCGATGGGTCAATGAAATGCCGGCGTAAACAGCGGCCGCAGTCGCCGCAGTAATCCCCGGAACGACTTCGAATGGAATTCCTTCAGCAGCCAAGGCCGCAGCTTCTTCACTGCCTCGCCCAAAGATATAGGGATCCCCTCCCTTGAGACGGCAGACTGTCTTCCCGGATTTCGCAGCTTCGATCAACTGACGGTTGATTTCATCCTGATTCAACCATCGCCCGGAACCGGTTCCAACACGGCAGGTACGCTCTGCATTCACATGAGCATGCCGCAGCAGCAGCGGATTCACCAATCCGTCATAAAGCACAATGTCTGCTTCAGCGAGGCAGCGCTGGCCCTTCAGCGTGAGTAATCCAGGATCACCGGGACCAGCACCAACCAGATAAACTTTACCGACATCAGACATGAGAGCGAATTCAGTTGAGAACGAACAACAGACATCACCAGAAACCGAACAAACCATGTCGTCCGACTGGTGAAGCCAATCAATTCAACAACTGTAGGACATCGACACCCAAAATTCGAACCCCGGTGCCATTGCCGCTGGACTATTTCGCCAACACAGATTCTGCACCATCGCCGGTTGCAGTCGCCTGCATGACTTCGGTGACGGTTGTGGCAGGCTGAAAATCAGATCGCAGGTCCGTTGACCCCTTCTGTTCGGTCACTGTTGTGGAAGTCCACTTCACAACGCCAAACGGAAACTCAGGTGCAAGTGTGACTTCGCTGTTTGTTGTCACCCGAGTCATTGCCGTCTCAGTCACTCGACTTCCAGTTTCGACATTGCCGGAAAATGATCCAGCCTGCACAGTCACTTGCTCAGTCGATTCCGAAACGTTTTTTTCCGGATAGTGCTGCATCAGCGAAACAAATGGGTAGAGCTGAAAGACGCCCGCTGTCACTTCTTCTACGGCAGCGTCACCACTCTTGCGGAGCCCTTTGATCACTGGCAGATGTGAAATGAACGCTTTGCGTTCTCCGACGACGACTTCAAAGTTCTCCCCCGTCACAGCAGATTCCGGGACAAGAATCTTATAAACCTGCACGCCGCCCGGTCCGGCCTCCAGCACCCCTTCTTTGGCCAACCCGGTTTCAACGCTCAGTTCCAGCCAGCGAGCCGGAACGGTTTGACCACGGTACTCTGCCTGCTCGGTGCCAACCGATTTAATCGTCAATGTTCGGCGCCATTCCAGCTTCAAATCGCCTTCATTCGAATCTGGTCGCTTCGTTTCCTGTGTGACGGTCCCTTCGTACTTCACCCAGGTCCCATCTTTCGGGAGATTTCGAATCAATCCCTGAGCAGAAGCCGTTCCACACAAAAACGCAAGAACGCCACACAGACTGAACGCCCACTTCATGAATTCACTCCGCATTAGACCGGTTCGGTCTATCAATGTGACCGCGCAGCAACCTTCCCGCTGGGGGAAGAAATTCAATCTTGCTCGATAAGAGAAAGACGGAAGCCCGCGTGCCTGATACGCCACACTATTTTGAAAGCTGCTCTAGCAGACGCAATGTTCTCTTGAAATATTGGCCTGAAATCTTTCAGGCCAAGCCATTGTTTATACGAAATTCACGCGATGATCGAAAAGCATCTCTGTTAGAATTTGGAAAAGAATCGAACGTCACGGCCGAAGCAATCGCTGTGACTGGTCTTCCGTGCCCAACCCGCTGCAACACATTCAGTCGGAATTCATTCCCCTTGCACACTGAACAATGCGCGTGCCCGAAGGATTACAAAGAAATCCGCCCCTTAATCTGGCCTCATAACAGTTAAAGCCGATACAGTCTGAAAATTCCGGCTCCTCTTTCAGCGAACGGCGCTCACACAACTCAAACGGCTTCTGAAACTCAGCCAACGCAGGAACATCGTTTCAAGCACATACATTTCCAACTGCGATTCAACTCAGGGAATCTTGAAAATGCGTCTTCCGATTGTTGGGCTTCTTCTGGGACTGCTCCTCGCCTCCACTGCCCTGTGTGACGATGCCACGACATCACCAGAGAAGCCAGCGGCCACTTCAACCAAGCGATACACTCATAAACAGAACCACGACCCGAACGGGATCGGCAAATTCTATTTTGGTCGTGAGATCGCCAGAGTCATGGGGCACCCTGGCATTGCCTGGCTTGAACGTCCTGAACGAGAGCAGGAAGAGCGACTCACGTTGCTGATCGAAAGCCTGAGACTGCAACCCGGCATGGTCGTCGCCGATATTGGAGCCGGCTCTGGAGTGATCACTGTTCAACTCGCCAAAGCGGTTGGTCCAGAAGGTCGGGTAATGGCGGTCGACATTCAGAAAGAAATGTTGCGAGCTCTGGAATTCAAATGCAAAGAACTCGGAGTCGACAACGTGACGCCAGTCCTTGGCAAAACGTTTTCCCCGAACTTGGACGACGAAAGCATCGACCTCGCAATCATGGTCGATGTGTACCACGAGTTCAATTTGCCCTACGAAATGCTGCTGGCTATCTCCAAATCACTGAAGCCTGGCGGCCGCATCGCATTTGTCGAATACCGGAAAGAGGACCCTTCTGTTCCAATCAAAGAGGTCCATAAAATGTCCGAAGCTCAAGTCAAACTCGAAGCCTCGCAACCAGAGTTTCAGCTCGAATGGGTTGAAACCTTCGATAAACTGCCACGCCAGCATGTCATCCTGTTCAGGAAGAATGCTGTTACAACAACCGAATCGCCTTCCAAATAACTGCGATTCAGTCCCTGATTCTATCTTCAATTCGACGCCCTGCCCCAAACACTCGGCAAGTGGATATTCAATACCTGACAACGGAGTCGGTTTCGATCAGTGTGGGGGGTAGAGCACCTTGCGAAATAATTTCCACGCTTCCGCCACGCGGCGAGTTGTGTTTCAT
>JBEBTF010000286.1:0-4019 GCA_040393865.1 Planctomicrobium piriforme
AGAAGTTACCCGGCATGGATTCGAACCATGACGAACAGTACCAAAAACTGTTGTGCTACCGTTACACTACCGGGTAAGGCTCCGCGAAACATAGTTCTTTGGCCAGAAATTGCAAGATTACTGAAGCCAGTTCCGGGCGGCATCTCGAGGATTCCAGAAATTTTTTCCAGGAACCCATATTTTGGTGGTGCGCCAACACCATTCTACCAGGTTTTTAAGCGGCATTCGCAGGTCGATGCGGCTACTCAAGACATCTTCTTCAAGCCGTCAATTCGGAGCCAAAATCCCCAAAGATCCCAATTGGCAACCGTATTTCTGGAAACGGGAGTGGCATCGCCGGTCGAATGCTGACGACTGCGGGCGTTCAGGCACACAGTCGCCGGCATACACCAGGTTGAACGGCTTTAGGATGGCAAAACGTCGCGACATACTCGCATCATGTTGCCACCGAGGATTTTCTGAATATCCTCGTCAGAGTACCCCTTCTGAACCAACCCTACAGTGAAAAGAGGCCAGTTCGTCCAGGCGAGGCTCCGAGAGGCAGGCCAGTTTCCTCCGAGCGCACCTGCAGGCCACAACTGAGCGAACCGGGGGCGTCGCTTTCCACGAGATTTCACCTTTCCACTTTCAGCACCGGAATACTGAGAGGTATGTGAAATGTCGGTTCCAATCCCGACATGATCAACCCCGAACTTCTTCGCGACGTAATCAATATGATTCACAAGTTCAGCGATCCCACCAGTTCCGCCTAGAAAATTTGGAATACAACAGATTCCAACCATCCCACCGGTGTCGCAGATCGCCCGAATCACTTCATCTGGTTTAGAACGAATGTGTTCGTTCAGTTCTTTACAGGTGGTGTGACTGGCAACCATTGGCTTCGACGATTCTTTCGCAGCCTCCAAACTGGTCTGCCATCCACTATGGGCAACGTCGACAATGACGCCGACTCGATTCATTTCTTTGATCGCAACTCGTCCAAAGTCGCTCAGCCCGGCGTTGGCGGTTTCTGCACATCCGTCGCCTAACAGATTTCGACGATTGTAAGTCAGGTGCATCATTCGCACCCCAAGTTGAAAGAACAGACGCACAAAGCCGAGATCCTGCATCACATTGCTTGGATTCACAGACAGCGGAATGCCATTTCCAGTGAGATAAAGACAATGCTGGCCGGCGGCGCGTGCTGCTTCAATATCCTGCGGGAGACTGGCTCGATTCAGAACCCCTCTCAGATGGTCACACAAATAGGTGAATCGGGCGAGCCGTCTGATCAGGAGTAGAGGATCATTTCCCTCTTCACCTGCGTTTTGAAAAATACAGGTCACCCCGGCAACTTGCATCGCATCAAGGAATTCCTGTCGTTCTCGCGGATCGAGAGCAGCCCGAGTCATTGAGAATTCTTCGCGGGCATCGGTCAGTTCCTCATCGGAAGCACCATCAGCTTCCAGCTTCGCCAGTGCATCCCCATCAACGGAAGCTCGGGGAGCAAACCCATAGGTGTCAAAGACGAGGCTTCGTCGATGAAGTTCCAGCCCGTGTTCGAGTTGCTTGGTGGTCGGCTTGAGAATTTCAAGTGCGGCATCCCGTCCACGAATGACACTAGGGTGAGTGGAGATCAGTAATGGATCTCGATCCAGATTAAATGGCTCGACAGCAGCAGGTTTCTTTTCCGACTCACTCGCAGCAACAGACTTCCATGCTGCTGTCGTCGCAGCCAACGCTGCAGCCGACTTCAGAAAGGTTCGCCGAGAAGAAGATTCTGAAGACTGTATTGAATTTAAAGCTGCTGCTGGCAGGTCATTCATTGAGAAAACCTCTTTGATTGCGGTGAGATTGTTTGGTGAGAACTTGATCGAAGAGAACAACGGGGCTTTGGTGCCGCCATTGAAAATGCGATCAATTTACCCTGATGGCTGGTTTACTTACCAGCCTGAGCGAAGGACAGGCAACTCACCGAGCGCCTCTCACGGGATGGGCTCTCAGAAATGAACCCACGGTAGTAAAGAAAAAATTCCTTGCATGCGGCGACGGAGTGCCACCACATCGTCTCCCCAAAAATCTCTCCTGCCAGCGATTGGTACAGATGGCTGGCTATCATCGAGATTCTTGATACCGACAAGTGGCCTGACGTACCCAGTCATTGCCGCTTCATCGCCACGCATGCAAGGAACTATCACGCCCCAGTTCGCTGAAAACAGAGTTCTCCGAAGAGACTTCAGACGCACATGTATCGCCGGAAGAGTGGACTCAATTTAAAGCGAACTCCACTACTTCTGCTTTAAAAAATAGCGACTGGGGCTGTCTCAAATTACGAAGTGAAGCACTACTTTGGTTTATGCTGTGCTCCACCTCGTTTTCCTCGATGATACATTCGGGATGCGATCTGCCTCGCCAGGTCCGGAAACCTTATTCGAAGTTTTTCGCTCTCCTTTGCATGATCGAATCGTCTCACATTTGTATGCGAAGTCTTTCTCATGACTTCACCCTCCAATTAGCGAAATGATTAATTTCGCTGATGAGGTGTTCCGCAGAAACGGTGCCAAACCAGCTCAAATCATTCCGTTAGTCGAAAGTGATTGTCGCATCGGAACTAACAAAAATTGCGAAAAAACGATCGTCCAGATTTCACTGGTAGGAGAGAACTCAGCGCGACTCATGGCCGTACGACGTGCGTCTTTTTTGCCCAAAATTGTGTCGATTTGAGCGTTTGAAAACGAAATTCGGCCCCATTATTTATCACTCGGTTTCGGCGCGCGATAGTGAGCAAATGGGACGATCCAGATGAACCCTGTTCCGGCTTCGTCCTGTCGGTAGTTCATTTTCATATGAGAATTGGTCACGATCGAACTCAATATGAGCGACCAAGCAGTCCGCTTCTTCTTTGGATAAGATACCAACAGTTGAGTTGGGTCGAGCCCCTTCGCCAAACAGCTGACTCGGTCAAGGAGAATTCTGACATCGGCTCGTTCTTCGATGGCATCAAGTACGGTGACAAGAGGAGCCTCTTGAACTCCGATCTCGACATATCCAAACAACCCTGGAACCAGTTCGTTACGGGGTTTTCCTTCCACTTCCGGCCAACCGACGGGCCAAGGATCGGAGATCTCCCGCAACGATTGAACCAAAAGGTGAATCTCTCCATTTGGCTGCCGAATTGGACGAAATCCAAGCCCTTGTTGCGACAGTAGAAAAGCCAGCGAAGTACCAGCGGACAATCCCAGCACCTCATCGTCCAACTTGGAAGGGAGAGCACGCTCCCACGCCTCGCGGACCGAAGAATGAGGAGAAAGCGGAAGTGACTCAGGGAGTGGGAGCGCATTGATTGCCGCCTGAAGAGTGAGCCCGCGCACAGGAGTTGTCGTCGGAGAAGACAACTCCTGACGAACCTCTGTGTACTGTGCCTCTGTCAGTCCCCAGAGTGGCTTGCCTGATGGTGACCCCTGTGCTCCAAATGTTTTAATTTCCTTGAGCCAATTTCCCAGTTCTGCCCCCTGCCCCGTCATGAATGAACGTTTCGGAAAGTTGAGCTGCCCCTCCAGATCGATCATTCCAACAAGTTTGACGACACGGAACGGGCCTCGCGCACTTTGAGTGACTGAAGGCTTATCCTCCGCGATGAACTGGCGAATTCGCACCAGTTCCCCAATGCTTTCAAACTCCTGTCGCCATTTTTGGGCAAGCAATGGATTGCTCGGCCCTGCAGGGAGCACAAGATCAATCTCAAGCAATGTTTTGTCCGGGCCAGCCGCATCCGGTTGTGCATGAACCACCGCCGGAAGCAGCATCATAATGCAGAAGCACATCCTCACACTTCGATTAAGAAACCCGCGCATTCGACCGCTCCCGCAAAACACCAGCAACTGATGACGTCTCCTAGAGCGTATCGGGAACCCAACTCACGGGACAAGGTGTTTGTCTTTCGCGACTACGGAATCGCAAGTTTTCTCGGTCCGGCCGAAATAGACTCTATATACTGAAAGAAATCACAAGGTGCGGCCGCATTGCAGTGATGCAGTCAA
>JBEBTF010000287.1:0-4005 GCA_040393865.1 Planctomicrobium piriforme
GACGTGTCTCGCGTTGCCGCTGGCAGAATTGCCGCCCCGATTCATGCGATTGCAGCTGGGAGTCATTTTCGCGGCTGCGATCGTAACGCTTGTGACCGCTGGCCAGATCGTGTCTGGCGGTGCAGTCAGCCGGGAATGGATTGAAGGGATCACGTTCGCTTTTGGGGCGGGCTTGGGCCTGATTTCACTGGTGACCCTGGGTTGTGTCTTTGCCGGTCAGCGGGTCTCTACGATCGTCTTGTTAAATCTCCTGGCTGTCGGAAGCCTATTGGGAGTGCTGGTTCCCATTGTCGGAGTCGTTGCCGCCCCGGTCCGCGTGATGTCATTGATGCTTGATGCGTTACTGAGCGCCGGGGTGCTGGGAGCGGTCCTGACTGCCACGTTTCTGGTCTTCAGTCAATTATCGCGAGAACCGGCGGAGAAAGTGCCGGCTCTTAATCTGTTTCCTCTTCAAAAGTCGCTGGCAATTGTTGTGCTTGCGACTGTTGCCCGATTGGCGGGAATGGGTGTAATTCCACTTTCTGTTGAAGGCATGTCCGGCGAGATTGTGCTTTCTCTCGCTCTCCGCATTCTGGGGCTGATTGTTCCGCTCGGAATCGCTCTGTTGTCGTTCCGAATGATTCACACAAGCCAGGAAAACATCGGTGGACGGACAAAAGTTGCCGGGATGCTGGCGTTCGCATCTCTTGCCGCTGTTGCTGGAGAAGTTGCTGCATTTTCTCTAATCGCTTCGCCTGCCAATCAGTTGGGGCTTTAACGCGATCCCTCAATGCACTTTGTGGGATGCATCGCTCTCATTTTGACGTCGATAACATGTTGGCAACGTGTGGGAAACATGTGGAGAGCTTGTGGATAACCCAGTGACTTGTGGTGATTCATGGATAAGATGCAGGGATTTTCCAGTTGGGATGGCAACAGGGATCGAGTCTCAACTCCATGTTGCATGTGGCAGGTTTGAGTCGGGCTGCCTAGAATGAGGTTGATAGGATTGTGGTGACCTGAGCATTCGCCAGATGTTCAGCAATCTAACGGGATTCGGTACCGTTGCTGTGAAGTGATACTACACAGCAATTCTGCGCGGTTTCAGTGGGAATCTCCTCCTGGCAGGCGCTAGGGGTACGAATTCGAAAAACGCTCCAGAAGGAAGTGTGCGATGAAAGTTCGACGTGAAATCTTTCCTCACGTCATCGAGATGAACCTGCAGGCGCGACGGCGACTCGGCTGTTGTGTTTATCTGGTTTACGATGCAAATGAATGGGCGCTTTTCGACATCGGCTATGAAGACACACTGGATGACATCATCAACGAAATCCGCCAGATGGATTTCCCGTTGAGCCAGTGTAAATATCTGGTGGCGACGCATGCAGATGTGGACCATACACAAGGTCTCAAGCGTGCCAAAGAGCTGATGCCGCAGGCCCTTGTCATCGGACATCCCACTGCAGCCAAATTGCTCGCAGAAGGCGAACGGATCATGACCTATGCAGAGATCTCTGCACAGGGAATCTCGATCGATCTGCCTCCGATCAATTTTGATGAAACAATTGATGAAGGCAGCAAGTTGCAGATCGGCGGCTTGACTCTCGACGTGTGGCACACACCGGGGCATGCCGTTGCTCAGCTTTCATTCCGCCTTGGAAATCTGTTGTTCTCTGGTGACAACATCTATCGAGACGGCTGTGTCGGGAATATTGACGCCCATCACGGGTCCGATATTCCTGCCTTCATCAAGTCGCTTGAACGTATCCGAGACAGCGATGTGGAATGGTTGTTGCCAAGTCATGGGCCGATCTTCCGCAAAGAGAACGCCATGCTGCAGAAGACGATCGATCGTCTGACTGAGTATCAGCATATGGCGGACTTCGGAACATGTGCCGTCGACTGGCCACTCCTCGATGAGTGGGACGAAGAACTCGCCAAGGGGTAATCTGTCCTAAGCGAAGTTTGCTTTGTTGTTAGACGACAGACACTCTGATTTTGGGAGTGACTTTGTCGGGAGACTGGGCGAACAGAGATCAAAATTGCTTTAATAGAGCAGTAGCCGATTCTGCAGAATGGGCTGCTGCTTTTTTTGTGGATGGTCAACTTTTTTGTCAGCGTGTGGAGTGGGCGACATGAGCCGATGGCATTGGGGACTAGACCGTATCGGTCTATCAGGTGGCCGCGCAGCAGTCCTCTCGATAGGAGAAAAGCTGAATACCGCGTGCCAGGTTCGCTGGATGATTTTTGGAAACGCTCTAATGCTGGGGTTGATGGCAACTACGGTTCAGGGCGCAGAGTCGCCTCAAGCACCTAAACCTGATGCTCAGCCCGTAGTTCGATCGAGTAGCGAGCTGAACGCGGACGAACAGAAGTTCGCGGATCTGCTGACGGCGGCCACGCTGGTCGGAACCTTCACGAGTGATACCAAACCGACAGCACTTCGCCCGGAACAGTACAACATTCTGACCGCCAGAAAGGTCAAGGGGGCGGATTGGGTTGTCGAAGCAAAGATGACTTACAAGAACGTTGAGGTTCCGATCCCAATTCCTGTTCAGGTCTATTGGGCCGGGGACACTCCGATGCTACAGGTGACAAACCTGAGCATTCCCCTGCTGGGGGACGGCTTTTATGCACGCGTTCTTTTCTATCAGGATCGCTATGCAGGAACCTGGCAGCATGGGAGCCATGGAGGCCATCTTCAAGGGAAGATCGTGAAAACTTCTTCCATCGCGCCACCTGAAGAAGAGTCTGCTGCAGAGAAAAAGACAAACACGAAATAGAGCGATCACTCTATCTCGTGTTTGTGAAGGTTGCTTATCTGGAGGTCTCCCCTGTCATCTCACCTGATGAAATGGCAGGGGCAACTCTGCAGAAGGATCGTGCGGAGTGACTACTGGACAGAGACTCCATTGATCAGCAGAGTTCCGCGGGCACCAGTTGCTGGCAGGCTGTATGGTGTGGTTGCTCCCACGATCTCATTGCTGACAGTTGAGATGAATGTCACGAACGGATCGGTGACGGCGGTCAGGTTTCCAATGGAAGACAAGACAATTCCGCGGTCAACAAACGTGCTGGCGTGTGACAGATCGATCTTGTTGTTGTTGAGGACCAGTGTGGAAAGGTGTTCAACAGAATCGAATTGAATCCCGGTTGCTCCCCCGACGTTGTCGGTGATGAGGTTTCCAGAGACGTTCATCCCTGAGGCTTTCATCAGCTTCGCACGAATTCCGACCCCGTTCAGCCCGTTAAATGTGATGCCGTTCTGAGTGGTGTAAATCGTGGATGTGGAATTCACGTCGATATCGAGACCGATGCTGTTTGACCCACCCAGCGTGATCGCGTTCTGCTGCATCTGCACAACAGCCTGATCGGTGGATGATCCGGTGACAAAGCGAATCCCCGTCTGACCAGACTGGTTGCCGTTGATCTCGTTTCCAAGGAAATAGGCAGCAATTGGTCCGGTCCAGTTCACTGAAGCCCCGACGGCATTCGCCGTTGTCATGTTGAGCTTGTTGTTCTGGAAGTTGTAGGCCAGGGACGCTCCGTTAGCACCTGCCAGAGACTCTGTTACGAAGAAACTTCCAGCGACGTTGGTCGCAATGTTGTTTGTGACCGAAGCGGTGTAAGTCCCCGTCTTGTCGACTCGATAATGAATTCCCATGCCTGATGAGAGTGGGTTGCTGGAGAACTCGTTGCTGTAGACCTGAAGCATCGTCAGGTTTGTGGCATCGATGAACATGTTCGCTGTCTGAGTGATATTCGACCCGACAATGATCAGGCTCTCACCGCCATCAACAAACGCGACTTTGCCGTTGTTGGTGAAATCCACATTCTGCATGGCAACGCTCGGGCCGTTTTCCATGTAGATGGCGTCGGTCATCCCGCTGATTGAACCACCGGTTCCCAGGCTTCCTGTTCCATAGACCGCAAGCAGACCGGTAGTGTCGACGAGTCGAACCCCGTTTGTTGCATTGGTGGCAATCAATTGAGTCAGGGCGATATTGATTCCCGAATCCTCAACAT
>JBEBTF010000288.1:0-3994 GCA_040393865.1 Planctomicrobium piriforme
TCAAACAGCGGCTCGGCAGGAGCCTCGTACTCCCAGAGCAGTCGACATGAGTGACAACCGACCGGAATTTGCGTTCATTGAGTGGATTAAAAACCACGCACCCACACGGCCTGAAGTCTTACTAGGCATCGGTGATGATGCTGCAATCTTGGCAGCATCACCGCTCGAAAGCGTGGTGACCAAAGATGTCATCATGTCTGGTGTCCATTTTACTACGGACACGCCGTTGCCACTGGTTGGTCGAAAAGCCCTCGCAGTCAATATCAGTGATATCGCAGCGATGGGCGCTCGACCAATCGCCGCATTCATCGGAATCGTTCTCCCGAAGACATTCTCCCAAGCTGACGCAGAAGCACTTTATTCTGGTCTCCAGTCTCTGGCTGCCGAGTGGGAAATCACCATCGCCGGGGGAGACACCAACAGCTGGGATGGCCCGTTGGTGATCAGTGTCACTCTCATCGGACATGTTGAAGCGGGAACAGCAGTTCGACGCGATGGAGCAAAACCGGGTGACTGGATCTGTGTTACCGGGCCACTGGGTGGTTCACTCTCGACAGGGCGTCATCTGAACTTTATTCCCAGAGTCAACGAAGCCCTTGCTCTGAAATCAGCGGTGTCACTCCACGCCATGCTGGACCTGAGCGATGGGCTGGGAAGTGATCTGTTTCATATCCTTGATCGCAGCAATGTCGGGGCGAGGATCTTTGGGGATGCAATCCCCATTCACAGCGATGTTGATCAATCACTTTCGGCGCAGGATCGCTTGAACCACGCCATCAGCGACGGAGAAGACTTCGAACTTCTGTTCACACTCTCTGCAGACGAAGGCAAAAAACTTCTGCAGTCCCTCCCGTCAGGCATTTCCGTTTTTCACATCGGAGAAATCACTGCCGACCTCGGTGCGGTGCTCATCACAAACGAAAAGGAACACCTCCTCACTCGAACCGGTTGGGCTCATCAGTTTGGAAGTGTTCCGTCGTCAGCAATCAAATAGCGGGGTTGTGATTATTGTGGAGGCAGTGGAGGCGGAGTCGCTCCGAATGCATTCACGAACGCAGGAACCTGACCGGCAGGTGTCCAGTTTCCAATCGCCGGACTCCAAACCAGAGTCTCTTTGCTGATCTGCCCTGCCTGAATCCCGGACAAGACAGCATTGTTGTCATATGGACCTTGGGACTGTCCGTTGAGAGCAACGTGCCAGACAGCCTGCGTCGGCAATGGAGGCGGAGCGACACCACCCAATGCTGGAGCCCCACCCGGCTGGCCCGCTTGAACCATGCGGTTTGCCATGGCAAAGCCCATTCCGAGCCCCATCCCTTCGGCTGCTCCTCCGCCAGATGGGTTCTCGGCAGCCAAGGTCATTGCCTTGCCCATCTGAAACGCCTGGAACTTTTCCATATCGCCAATCACACCCATGCTGCTGCGGGTGTCCATCGCCTTCTCGACTTCTTCCGGCAACGAGACGTTCACAATAAACATCTGCGGAATATCGAGTCCGTATTCGTCGTCGACTTTCTCCACCGCCAACTTGCGCAGCTCTTCCGACAATGATCGGTAATTGGCCGCGAGATCCAGAGCACTGATCTTGGAACTGCCAATCAGGTCAGCAAACGCCGACGCGATCACTGCACGGACCAGTTCTGTGACTTCATCGGCTTCAAACCGTGAATCAGTTCCAATCAACTCTTTCAGCAGCGCCTTTGGATCAACGACCTTGATCGTGTAAGTCCCAAAGGCACGCAGTCGCACTGGGCCAAAATCGGCATCACGCAACATGATGGGGTTCGGAGTTCCCCATTTCATATCGGTGATCGTGCGTGTGCTAACGAAGTAGACTTCGGACTTGAAAGGGCTGTTGAACCCGTATTTCCAGCCTGCAATCGTGCTGAGAATCGGCAGGTTGTCTGTTGTCAGCGTGTAATGCCCGGGTTCAAAGACGTCAGCCAGTTGCCCGTTCAGAACGAACACAGCAACCTGTCCTGGGCGAACAATCAGCTGAGCGCCATTTTTGATTTCGTTTTGATAGCGAGGAAACCGCCAGGCGATTGTATGTCTTGAATCATCAACCCACTCGATGATGTCGATCAGTTCATTACGAAGCTTGTCGAATATCCCCATCGTGGACTCCCCTGATAGCGCGCGAACAGAAAACATCGGTCGTGGCCAACATGAACACGCCACAGAAATCAAACCGAATCAATTGAGTATGGATTCTACTGGAGTCTTGAAAAGAGTGGAAATCGCACAGACCTGAAAACTCGCAACTCTCACGTGAGAACATCGCAGGTCCATTTCGCCACCGGAGCCAGCCAAATGCTCAGTACGACAAAATGCGTCTGCACGAATCTTCTTCAAGTGTGACGGTGCGCAACATTGCAGCACTCTCATCAGACAGGAACAAACTCTGTGTGAGTCGCTCACTGGATTGGATCACATAACGAAACAAGAGGTCATTGAACGGGAAATAAAACATGCCCGGCGACGTTTGAGAAAGTGGCATCCATGCCGAATTCCATCCATGGTACCGAGTGTGGGGCTCGGAAGTGTTGAGTGAGACTTTCTCGAAGTCGCCGGGCATGGTTCTGAACCCGGATTAGTGAGAAATGAACAGCTGTACCAAAGGGTGATTTTCACCAGAATGCAGTTTTCATCGAAGCACCCTCCTGGGTTCGACGAACATGCCGTGAAGAATCAATTCCAATAGCGATCGCAACTGAAGGCAACAACAGCCAAATCAGAGAGAAACCTTGTCGGCGATCCACGATCCATCGCGATCTTCGACAGTCGGTACTCAAGAATTGGCAAACAGAAGAGACCAGTTTCAGACGTCAGCCTGAGAGCTCGTTGAAAAGCTCACTAAAGCCAGGCATGTCATTCTTCAGCTGATCCATCCACGCTTGCGGTTGCCAAATTTCGACGCAAACCACGGCCCCGACAACAACGACTTCCCCACCTTTAGGGACGTCGAGGAATTCACGAAATCCCTCCGGAATCAAAAGTCGAGAGCGATTTGCAAGGCTCACATTTGTGGCCCTGGTTGAAAGAAGTCTGCCGAGCCGTTGAACGTCAGTCCATCGTTGTTCCATACGTCCAGCACTGATCTTCTTGCGGATGAGAGCAACTCCATCGTCCATCCGCTGACGCCATTCATCTGCTTTCCACAGACTGAGACAACCATAGCGTTCCTTCGCCAGGATCGTCTCACCAGCATCATCAGTCACACCTGTCGAAAACTCAGTCGGCAGTGTCAATCGAAACCGTTCATCGAGTGCCCGACGATATTCACCTGTCAGAAAGATTGGTGTTGTGTCGGACATAGATATTGAACGGTTGGAAGGCCAGTAGACTCAATTAGTCTATTGGGTTCATTTCCCACTTTCAATGAGTTTCTAAAGAGCTTTGTGGGCTGTGTTCCCACGGAGATGGATATTACCTTGATCGTTGCTCGGGTCAATCCGATTGAGGCGATTTTGCAGACTTTGTCGGAAGTTGATTTCAGTGAACGGTGATGAATCTTCATGGTCAGTTAACACAGTGAAGACAGAACATCACCATTCACTGTAAAAAGACTGGAAATCCACGTCGAACACCGTCATATCGGCCAGCCTCCATCTCATCCTTCAAGACTGCTGAGATGCAGTAAGAGTGTCGCCCACGCATCAAACGTCCCAACGCAAGCGACTCAATCAGAGCGGACTTGTCCCTGAAAAGTTGAGAACACGCCGAAATCCAGCGATGTGGGAAATCAGCCCACAAGCCTCATTCCAGATCCAGCAGTAAAGAACGGGCTCCGAGAGACAGCGACAGATAACTCGCGAGACGATTGCAGAGCAATGAGAATGAGAAAACAAAAGCACCGTGACAAATGGTGATCACGGTGCTTTGTCTCAGTAGAGAGAGTTACGGATTGATGCGGAGTTTCAAAAGCGTGAAAGATCCGATTAGAGCACCTTGTGAAATAAATAGTTTCCATGCTTCCGCCACGCGGCGAGTT
>JBEBTF010000289.1:0-3864 GCA_040393865.1 Planctomicrobium piriforme
TTTGTGAGAGTTTGAGCCCCGTGATCACTCAATGCAACGAGGTCGAGTCGCTCCAGATAGAGCAACTCGACCTCGTTTATTGACGCGACACCTTCCAAAACTTGCGTGAAACGGTCTTAGACCTTGGTCAGTTCCCAACCGCGACGGTATGGCTTGGTTAGCCGCTGAGTCGCTGCTTCAGAGTTGTTGAATTTCAAGTCGGCAGTGTTCCACTCCAGCTTTTCGCCAGGAGTATGCAGAGCAACGGTGCCGACAAGGACGGCCTCGGTCAGAGGACCTGAGTAGCTGAAGTTGGAGGTTGCGTTGTCTTCGCCACGGCAGGCATCGACCCACGAGGTGTAATGGTCTCGGGGCTCCAGTTTGGGGAACTGGAACTCGACAAATTTCTCTGTTGGGTAGAGACGGGGCGGGGCGACGTGAGGGATAATCAACGTTCCCTTTTCGCCGATCAGTGCTGAACCTGCGGTTGGCAGTTTGACGTCGTTTGGTAATCCCAATTTGGAAGGTTCCGGAAGGAATCCCTCTTTGTCATACCAGGTCAGATTGATTGTTGGACCGGTGGTGTACTCTGTGGCAGGAAAGACATATTCCACTTTGGAAGTGTTTGCCCAGACGTCTTTGTTCATCGCTGGAGCATGAGCGAGAACAGTCAGTGGTGCCGTCAGTTTCAGACTTGTGAAAACCGGGTCGAGAATGTGACAGCCGAAATCGCCGAGCTGACCAGTTCCGAAGTCCTGGAAGTTACGCCAGTTGAATGGGTGGTAGATCTCGGATTTGTATGGGCGATCTGGAGCAACACCGAGCCACAGGTCCCAGTGCACTGCGGATGGAATCGGATCCGATCCTGCTGGGCGATCAGTCGTTTTCCGCCATGTCGGAGTACCACCTTGCCATGAATGAACTTCTTTGACTTTCCCAATCACGCCATCGTGGACCAGCTGAGTTGCTGTTCGGTAGGCGACGTGCGACTGGATCTGATTTCCCATCTGGGTGACAACGCCTGCTTTTTTCGCGGCATTGGTCATAGCCCTCGCTTCAAAAACAGTGTGGGTAAGTGGCTTCTGGCAATAGACATGTTTGCCGAGGGCCATTGCCGCCAACGAAATTGGGGCGTGCATATGGTCTGGTGTTGATACCTGCACGGCATCGATGTTGGATTGCTCAAGGAGCTTCCGCCAATCGGTGAATGTTTTGGCTTGTGGATATTTTTCTGCTGCTCGTCCTAAATGCTCTTTGCTTTCGTCAATATCACACAAAGCAACAACGTTGACGTATGGGCTCGCGGCGATCGAAGTCAGGTCTGACCAGCCTTTTCCCCCGACACCAACTGCAGCAAGATTCAGCTTACTGTTGGCTGCCAGAGAGAGGGATTGCGACATCAATGGAAATGTGGCACCCGCGATTGCGGAGGCTTTCAGAAACGATCGACGTGTAATTCTGGCCATAGTAAGGTGAGTCCTCGTTGTTGGATTGGCGTAATCGTTGCTGGTTTGGCAACGGATCAAGGATAACTATTTCGTTGTGTCTCTGGAACTTGAAATTGTTTTAAACTGCGACAGATTTCCGCCTTACTTCTCCGCCATCTCTGTTTCGCTCGCGATGCTGCAGTCCGCAAAATTTCGGGGAATCAAGGCTTATTGGTTTCCGCGGCGAGTTCTCCTCTCGCGAGTGAAGTTGCGGTCATTTGATCTGCTCGATTGAACTTCTGCCTCAAACACGATCGTAGTGTCGCGGTTGTTCGGGGTGTTCATTCTGTGAGCGTTATCGCAGTGATGCCTGTTTCGCAACATATTTCGATTTCAAGTCGCAGACGAATGGCTGGTGCGAATGTTCGCCAGAAAAGTGTTGCATTTTGAATTACCCCCTCCTCATTCTCTGCCGGGGTGTGTCGTTTTAGAGCACATTGGTAATTCGACGTGAGAGGCAACAAAAATCGAGAGGAAGGTCTTCTGGACTTCTGACTGATGGGGTTGTCGTTCTTGATTGATGGAGTGTCTTACTGTGTCTGCAACGCGAAGCTCACTTCTGATTCAATTACAGGGAGATGCTGCCGAGCATGCGTGGGGGGAATTTCTCAAAATTTATCAGCCATTGATAACAAGGGCGGTTCGAGGGGCGGGGGTGCGTCCTCAGGATCTTGACGATGCTGTGCAGGAGGTTCTTGTTCAATTGCTGAGAGTGCTTCCGACATTTTCTTATCAGCGGAAAAAGGGATTCTTTCGGCACTGGTTACGGCATGTGACGACGAATAAGGCCATTGATTTTCATCGTCGAAGAATTGGTGCCCTGAAGGTCAGTGACCAGTTGGAATCCGTTTCTTCTCCTGAGTCAGATGATCAGTGGATGCGTGAATTTCGACTGGGCCTGTTGCAAACAGCCATGGCAAGTCTCGAAAGTCAGTTTCGAAGAAATACCTGGAAGTGCTTTGTGTTGCACGCGTTGGAGAATCAATCAGCGGAAGCGACTGCGAGAGCGGTGGGAGTTTCTGTGAATGCGGTCTATATCAACACCAGCCGGATCGTCTCGCGGTTGCGTGAGTTCTGCGAATTCCACGGTGAGTCTCTCTGTGAAGAAGTTTCAGCCTTCGACAAGGAATATCGTGAATGCGAAATGGCGCGGCCTGTTTAGACCGATTTGGTCACCCATGTGGCCGCGAAGAAACGTCCCCTCTCATAGAGAAGCTGAATCCGACGGGCCAGAGATGCTGCATGATCTCCGGAAATGCTCGCGCGATCCCGACGGTGAGCATTTGGTTACTGGGAGTGTCGTCCTGATTTAGAAAGGCCTGGCGCTGACGCATTTATAAGAGAACAGGTCGTGAAGTTGATGTTTCGCATCGTGAGGAGGGGATTCCATTTTGGGAACTGATATCGAAACTGTTCGGCCGACTTTGGCAGGACTTCCAAGGTCAAGAACACCGCTCAGATCCGGTTCTGGAAACAGGATTCGTGATCTTTATGCGGTCTCGAATCCGGTACGGGTACGGTATCTGAATCGGCTCGACACTCTTTGCCAAAACGCGACGCGAACAATCGGCAGGGAGTATGTTCTTTTACATCCTCGCTTGCAGACCATTGGGCGATATCAGGTGATTTCTGAAATCGGTCACGGTGGTCAGGCTACGATTTATCGCGCATGGGACCCTCAGTTAAGCCGGGATGTGGCGATTAAAGTCTCTCATTTGCGAGTCGATCCCGTCGCGTTCTCTGTGACCAGAATCGCTCAGGAAGCAGCGGTGCTTTCGCAGATCCGGCACCCTGGGTTGGTGCATCTTTATGATGTTGGGGTTGAAGATGATCACCCTTTTCTGGTGATGGAATACGTTGCAGGCAGGACGTTAAAAGATGCGTTCTCCCGGTCACGCCCCCCGATGCGTCAGGTGCGTGACATGATGTTGCAGATTTCAGATGCGCTCGAGATTGCTCACCGAGCTGGAGTGCTGCATCTCGACCTTAAGCCAGAGAACGTGTTGATCACTCAGGATGGACGATGCAAGCTCATCGACTTTGGAATGAGCTGGTCTTTGGCTGAAAAGCAGGGCCCTCAACTTGTTTTTGCAGCCGGGACACCGGAGTACATGGCGCCGGAACAGTGTGCAGGCAGGACATCGGAATGGACTGTCGCAACTGACGTCTATGGGTTAGGAGGAATCTTGCACTTCTTGATGACGGGATCTCCGCCATCCCCTAATCCGAGCCGCGGGGCTCGTGTAAGCGAGAGTGCAATTGCGATCCCCGCCGATCGGCGCAGTCGGGTGAAATCCCTTTCAGCAATATTGAAAATTGCACTCGCAGAAGAAGCCTCTCATCGGTTTCGCTCGTCCAAAGAATTTCGAGACGCAATTGACAATCGTGCATCGTTGCT
>JBEBTF010000290.1:0-3755 GCA_040393865.1 Planctomicrobium piriforme
CTCTCTCTCTCTCTCTCTCTCTCTCTCTCTCTGGGCGTGATGTTTGGTGCTGGCGGTTGTGTGTGGTGAAGCTGGCTTTGGGTGCGCGTGAGCTTGTGGTGGTTTGTTTGCGGCCGGCGGATGATTCTTTGTGCTGCCGGAATGGCGGTTTTCTGCTGGTCTTTGGTGTGGCGACACCGAGTGCTTAAAAAGTGTGCAACCTTGGCTTTGGCTGTTCACTGTGAACGAATGTTTATTAAAAATGCTTGTGGACTGTGTTCTTTGGTTGTGGTATCTTTCTGATGTCATGTTCGAAGTGATGGCGCACGTTAAATGAATGAAAACGCGCCTGGGCGGTCGCTCTGGAATGGAGGTCTCACGTCATGCTTGTTCTCTCTCGTAAGCCAGGTGAGCGGATTCTCATTGGTGACGACATTGCGGTCACGATTGTCCGCATCGGTCCCAATACGGTCCGTATTGGAATTGATGCTCCGCGAACGATGGTGATTGTTCGGGATGAGTTGTGTCTGCCGGAAGAGAAGGCGGAGCAGTCGCAATCAAAAGCGGTTGCTGAAGGCTAGAGCAGTTTGCTCTACGAGTGCCCGCGCAGCGGCCGTTTCGATTGATGAAACGCAACTCGCCGCGTGGCGGAAGAGGGGAAATTGTTTCGCAAGGTGATCTAGGCTGTATCGGGCTGTTATGTGGCCACGCTGCAGTCTTTGGGTGGTTGAGCTATGGTCTCTCCGCCTGGGGATCGAAGTGTTTTTTCTTGTGGGCGGAGGCTTGTCCGTCCTTGGAGCCTGCTGCTCCCTGTTTTCTTTCCCTGTTTTGGCTGCGACAATTTGCGGGGAATTTGGCCGTTTTTAGGCCGTTTCCGCTTCTTATCCGTCGCAGGTTTGAGCACTCGTCTGGCCTTTTAGGGGCGACTCGCTGTTTCCCTAAGATGCAGGATCTGCGCTGAGAGAGGCTCGCGACAGGTGGCTCTGGTTTGCCTTATTGGGATGGGGGGCCGGTTCGCTTGTTTGGGGCTGGCACCCAATTGTTCAGGCTCTGCTTTGCCTCTGCAATTTCGCTGGCCGAAGGAGGCTGGTTGGTGCCAAATCGGCGTTTGATTCTCATCGCTTGGGGCATGTATTCCACTGTCTGGCGATGTTCCCGGCTTGTCATCCATCCAAATCGTGAGGAAAGCAGATTTGGGGACCGGGTGCGAAGCAGAAAAGCGAGAATGCAGGTTCCTGCGAGGCAACCGAGAAAAATCAGGAGAGCGGTGCCTGGGTCTTTGCCGCTGATTGCGACGGTTGTTGAAATCCCTAAGGCTCCCAGAAATACCACGAGTGAACTCGCCAGTATTGGCCCTACGAGTCGACCAGGTTTTGAGTCGATATTTCTGCCGGACATGGCGTCTCTGCGTTTACGTCTTTTGCAATTTCAAGTGAACGGTCTTGTCTGGTTCTTGCCTGAATTTCTGAGTCGAAGGGAAGCAAACTCAAAAACGGAACAGGATGCGGATGACTTTTCAGTTATGAATACGCGATTGCGCGGGATTCTCACAAAGCGATTTCAGAAATTGATTCTAGAAAGTTTGTTCAAATCGTGAAGACTGGTTGTGACTTTGGGGGAATGGGAGGTTTTGGTTGACTGGTGATTGTGGAAAGTGACCGGCATACAGCTTGCCCCTTGCCACTCCGGGCAGTTACAAAGAATCTCAGAGTGTCTGGTTCATTTTGATCTGCAGTTCAATAACCCCAATGGGAACCTGCATATTCAAGACTGACAGGACACTTGGAGGGGGCTTGAGGTTGCCGCGTCTGTCGGCGACGACGTTGGGATTGCACTTTGCGTCTGGTTTATTCGAACGGATCAAAACCGATGGTGATCTTCTTGCGTACACAAATGCGACTGCGACTTGCCGGTGGTCTGATGGTGGCGATGTTGTGCAGTGGGTGCGTTGACCCGAAGATGATGCAGGGGAAGAAAGACGCGCCGGTAAAAGATCAGGCTGGCGCTCCGGCGGCACCTGTTGAACCTGCCGCGCCTGCAGAGCCCGCCGCTCCTGCTGCTCCGAGTTTTCCTGCGGACAACACCAAGCTGGTGGACCGCAAGAAAATGCTGGCAGAGAATCCGAAGCTGGTTGAAGTTGAAAACCGGATCAACGCAACTGATCCATTGACCTCTGCCTCTCAGAGTTACTTCTCGATCGGATCACGGGCTCAGTTGCTGAATCTGAAGCACGCGATTGATTTGTATAAAGCCGAGCATGAGAAACCGCCAGCATTTGCTGAGTTTGAAGAGATGATCCGTCAGGCAAATGTTCCTCTCAAGGGGATTTATCGCTGGCAGGTCTATGCGTATGACGACAGCACCGGAGAGCTCTGTATTCTTGAGGATCGTGATTACAAGAAGCGGGAGTACGAGAAGGCCGGGCGGAAGTGGGAAGAAAATTAGGCAGTTTTGATCTACGATATAGCTGCAGATCCTGCTTTGCATCAGTGCAGGTTTGTGTAACCTGTTTCCCCTTCGGTTTGTTTGTCGCGTCTCCTGCAGTGGGATTCCCGGATGAATCTGAAACTGTAAGGCTCAGAATGTCGATCTGAGAGAATGTCTTTCGTTTCGCAATAGGCTTCAGTGGCGGATCGTCGCCCGTCACTGGGGAAGTTGCTTCCTTACCTTTTACTTTGTCAGACCGCGTTAATGCAAAATCTCGTTCGACAGGAGGTCGTTACTTCGGCTCAAACGATCGTGATCAAGCTGGGCACCAATGTGTTGTCACGTGATGACGATCGGTTGGACACGGATCGAATCTCAAAACTCGCTGAGCAGATTCATCTGATCCGCCAGACCGGCCGCAAGGTAGTGCTTGTCTCCAGTGGAGCCGTCGGGGCAGGGATTGGTTTGCTGGGCCTGGCAGGGCGTCCGAAAGACTTGCCGCATTTGCAGGCTGCTGCCGCAACGGGTCAGGCTCACCTGATGCGAACGTATGACGATGCGTTTAAGAAGTATGGCTACCACGCTGCTCAGTTGCTGCTGACCGCCAATGATTTCCGGCATCGCGATCGCTATCTCAACGTGCGAAACACAATCAGCACGTTGTTTGAATATGGCGTTGTGCCGATCATTAACGAGAACGACACCGTTAGCGTGCGGGAGATTAAGTTCGGCGATAATGATCGGCTGGCGGCAATGGTGACGAATCTGTTGCCGAATCCATTGCTGATCATTCTGTCGGTGATTGACGGGCTTTATGACGGGCATCCTGCGGACCCAAATTCCAAGCGGATTCCACTGGTCGATCAATGGGATGACTCATTGATGGGGCTGGCGAAAGACGTGAAGAGTTCTCGCGGCACAGGTGGAATGTTCACGAAGCTCGAAGCAGTGCGAATGGCAACTGCGGTGGGCGAATGCGTGATCATCGCGAACGGAAAAGACCCGCAAGTAATTGGTCGGGTGCTGAATGGCGAGGATGTCGGAACCCTGTTTACGGCGAAAGGGGGAACGGTCCCTGCCTGGAAACGCTGGATTGGGTTCACGATTACTCCCCGAGGAAAACTGCATCTCGATTCCGGGGCGGTGAAAGCCGTTGAACACAACGGGAGATCATTGCTTCCGATTGGGGTGACCCGAATTGAGGGGAGCTTTGAAAAGGGAGAACTTGTTTCCCTGATGGATGTTGACGGAAATGAGTTCGCTCGGGGGCTCACCAACTATGACGCGGCAACCGTTGCGGCGATTTCGAAGAAACGTTCCGACGAGATTGTCAGCCAGTTGGGGGGAGC
>JBEBTF010000291.1:0-3713 GCA_040393865.1 Planctomicrobium piriforme
CCAGTCGCCCCCAGTGCCGCAACAGCTTCACTGCGAATCGACCAGGAACGCTCAGGTGACTGAGAAAGCTGGAGCAACAGAGTATCAAACCCGGCGATGGCACGCTGTGACACGATCTTGAGCGCGGCCAGTTGGATGCGTTCATTCTTCGATACCAACGCACTGGACAATAATGGATTCAACGTCTCAGGCCATTTGGCAATCGCTGCTCTCTGCAATGTCTCCCACAACAGCAAGCGGACCTGATCCACAGTCTTGTCGTCTTTCAAGACATCAACAGCAAATGTCTGAACCGCTGGAGTTCCAATCTGGGCGACAAGAAATCCTCGCAACGCGTGCTCGCGATCAGCCGGCAACGTCGCTTCCGAGACCCAGCTTTTCAACAAAACAAGAGTCTCCTCGCCCCAGCCAGGATGGCGTGTGATGACTTCCAATGCCGTTCGCTGCAACACGGGATCTTTCGTCGACAGTAACGGCAGAACCATCTGTTGTGTCAGCGGAGAAAGACTCACCTGATCCAGTGCAATCAACGACACCCGTTGAACAGCTGGATTCGCAGCTTCTAACCCCGCCTGCAGTGTGCTCACCGGACGCTGACGAATCAGGGCGTACGTCAACGCGTGGGCACTCACAGGATCTTTTAACTGCGACTGTGACTTTTCAATAAATTGCAGCCAGTCCGAATCCTGCACCTGCACAACGGGAGTCACCCGATCAGTGCAAAGAGTGGCCGCAAGTTCCATCCCGGCCAGAAAGACATCGGGAGGCCCCTGATCAACGACATCGAGCAATCGCTTCGAAGCAGATTCTGTCAGTCGTGAGTTCCAGGTGAGGTCTCGCAGAAAATGCAGAATCGCCAATGAACGAATTCGAGCTTCAGGAACCTGCTCCTCCGGCAGGAGATCAAGCTCAGGCAGACGCGCAATCAATCCAGATGCAAGTTCACTCGCAGGCTGATCATTCAACGACAATGCTCGAACCAATCCGACGAATACCCGAGTCGATAGCCCATCGTTCACCATGTTATTCGCGGCATTTGCCGGGAGAGTTCCCGTCAGCTGCAGACGTTCACGAATCAACTTCTGGAACTCCGGACGGAATCGCAGGGTCTGAATTGTCTGCTCTCGCACAACGGGACGTGGATCATCCAGAAGACGGAGCACCTGCTCGAACCCAGACATGTCGCTGGTCAGTTTCGGAAGCGATTTGCCTCTGGCATCTGCAATCTTCGCATGGTCCGATTTCCGAACTCGATAAACTCCACCATAAATTTCAGGCTTTGCGACACGTGAAGTCGGACACCCAATCAGGAACCAACCACCGGTATTCAACACCAGCAAGGAACCATCTGCATCTTCCAGCACATCTGTTGGATGGAAGTCTCCATCATCACACTGCAAGAATTCGTGAACGTCGGCAGTGTATGTCGCTCCATTTGGCTTGAGCTGAGCGTATCGCACTCTATGAGTGTTAAACTCAGTGAAGAACCAGCGATCACGGAAGTCCGCACCAAGCTGATCACCGCGATAACGTGTGATTCCAGAAACCGCGGTATGTCCCAGGTCGAAGATGTGTCCCATCAACCCACCGGTCCATTTGAACTCAGCCACGGAGTCAGCCTGATCTTCGCGAGGGTAGACTCCTCCTTCGACCCAGTGAATCAGGCAATCTCCGCGATCTCGATACAGAATGTTCACGGTTCCAATGATTTCACCGCTCTCAGTGAAATCGACTTCAACCGGATTATCAAAGCCTCCCCCACCATGAACGCGAACATCCTGACCTTCCGGGGTCATCGAATAAATTCGCCCTGCTTTGCCCTTACTATAAACAACGCCATTTTTATCTTTAAACTCGTGCCCATGACGTCCCTGAACAATATAAAGGCGTCCGTTGGGGCTTAAGAACGGTCCATGTGTATCACAGGCATTTCCGCTGAAGCCAAACCCAGTCAGGATTTCTTCCTTCTGATCTGCTTTGCCGTCACCATCAGTATCAGTGAACTTCCAGATTCCGGGAGGACAGGTGACATAGAGAGCCCCCTGATACCACATTGCTCCCTGCGGAAGAGTAATCCCTTCCACAAACCGGACAGATTTATCGAAGACACCGTCGCCGTCGGTATCAGTCAGTTTGCTGATCCAGTGCGGACGTTTGGCAAGCTGATCATCGCGTCGCAGGTTGTCGCCGCTCGACTCACCCACATAGAGCGCTCCGTCATCATCGAAGCTTGCGAAAATTGGCCGCTCGACCAAGGGATAGCCAGCCACCTTTTCAATAGTGAATCCGGCCGGAACTTTTGGGTCAGCAGCATTTCCAGTAGAGGCAATTGAACAGAAACACAACACGACTGCGATTGACGCCGAACACCATTTCCCAGTGGTTAACATGCAGCAATTACTCCCGGCGACAGTGTTCGAGCACACAATTCACCAACTCATGAACAGTTGCAGATAACGACGGTCTGCCAAACCATCTGAAACTCAAATGGCAGTCGCCGAATCCGCCCTCAGACAAAGTCGTTTGACCATTCGGATTGGAGGAACCCGAATCCCCAGGCAAACATCTGTCCAATCTGTTGAAGAATGAGATTCAACGAGAGAAAAATCAACGAACCCATCAAAAAAATGTGCTATATTGTCGGCACACTCTACTCCTACTCAACGCACATTTAGAGGAAATCATGGCAGCTGGAGAGCGCGAAGCACGATTGCAGGAACTTGGCTACCCGATCGACCAATTTTCGCCAGAAGGCACGATGTTCGACGCCCTGGCGATTGTGGGAGACACGGTCTACGCATCTGGACAGGTTCCCTTCGAAGGTGACCAGTTACGCTATGTTGGCAAAGTTCCTAGCGTCATTTCAGAAGAAGACGCAGTGAAAGCCGCAGCACTCTGCACCGCGAACATCCTGCGTTCAGTCCGCAAGCATCTCGGGTCTCTGGATGCTATCGAACGAGTTGTTCGCATCACCGGTTACGTGAACTCAGATCCCGATTTCAACCGCCAGCACATTGTCATGCACGGTGCATCGCAACTGGTGAAAGATGTCTTTGGCGAACAAGGACGACACGCGCGCTCCGCTCTGGGACTCGCCCAGCTCCCATTGGGTGTCTCTGTTGAAGTTGAGATGATTCTGCAATTGAAATCAAAGGCGTAGTCGCAAGGCACTCACCGCCTCTATCGACCGCATCGGCTGATTACAAAAAAGAAAGACTGGCTCTCCGGAACCAGTCTTTCTTCTGTTTGATCACACCAGCATTGCCATTAAGTGCGCTGATTCCAGAGGCGAATCACCGGCTGCTGAAGATTCTTGTCATATCCCAGCACACAGACTCCCGTTGTCTGCAGCAGCAATCCTTTGGCGACATCCATTCCTAACCGGCACCAGCGTGCTCCCAATACTCTCAGGAAATGGCCGTGAGCAAAGATAACGGTCCGCCCTTCATATGTTGCAAGATCCGCAACAACAGAATCTGCTCGGGCGACAACCTCCTCAACAGTTTCTCCGCCGGGACAACCATGACTGAAGACATTCCAGCCCGGGAAAATCTGCTGAATTTCTACCTGAGTCTTTCCTTCAAAGTCCCCGTAATTCCATTCAACCAGTCGGGCATCCTTTTGAGCACGTTCTTCGAAACCTGCCAAACGACAGGTGGCCTGCGCACGCTGAAGCGTACTCACCAGAACACGATCAAATTCGATTCCAGCCA
>JBEBTF010000292.1:0-3694 GCA_040393865.1 Planctomicrobium piriforme
GGTTTTGATGGATGCTCGACGATCACGGTCGTGCGAATTCCACCGCGAGGGGTGAATGCCGCTTCGATCTTCATCCAGTGTGGTTCAACAACGCCAACGAGATCGTCCAGAATCGTGTTGGTGACACGTTCGTAGAAAGCCCCGTGGTTGCGGTACTGCTGCAAATACATCTTCAGTGACTTCAACTCGAAGCACTTCTGATTCGGGATGTACGAAATCGTCAGCGTCCCATAGTCAGGCTGACCGGTCTTTGGACAGAGCGAGGTGAACTCTGGGCAGATGGTATCGATGACATAATTGCGACCCGGGAATGGGTTGTCGAAAACTTCAATCAGGTCGCGAGTCGGTTCAATCGAGGACATGTTTCAATAACGTCTGAGGTTGAAATCGAAATCAGAGGCACCACGCCAGACATGTGGCGTCTTTTGCCAACAGGAAAGTGTCGCAGGCAACCAGTGAATCGGCAATGATCCCGGCCTGAGAATGAGAGTTCCGTTCACGAATTCTGCAGAACAAAGAAGCAGTCTTCGATGCATTCTCCAAATTCGAATCAAACCGGTTCGGTCTATGGAACCTGATCGACCGCTGGAGCACGTTGGATGAAGATGATGGCGCGATAATGCCCGGCTGCGGCATCAGCTTTCGCAGCCACAGCGGATGTAGCCCCGATCTTGCTGGCTGCCTGCGGCTCTGCTTTCACTTCAGGTTGTGGTTGCATTGGGGGAGCAGGGGTGTTGGCATCGCCCTGAGGAGCACTGAATGACTTTTCTGCCATGGATCGGGCGGCCATCCCTGCAACCGCCTTACCTTTGTCTTTCTGTTGTTCGATTGATTCAGAAAACACGGACGGCTGAGTCCGCTGATTCAATTGATCGAACCGGAATTGAACCATCGACTGGTTCTGTGCCTTGTTTTGATGGGGAAGGTTCCCGGGTGCAATCGGAGCAGCAGTCATGTTCAACTTGGGAGTTGCAGGGACAGAAGCCCGAGACATTGCCATCAAAGGTTCTGACTCCGCTTCCAACGGTTTGGACGCGAGTTCTCCGTTTTCTTCCAGATACATCGTCGCATCGACAGCTGGCACCTGATTCAACAGTGCCGCCATTTCCGCTCCATCCATATCAAGCTGCAATGAGATCGCACTGATCGACGACTTCCTCGCTTCCGGGGAGAGTTCTGACAACAACCGGTTATCGAGGGTGCGAATCTGGTCATTCTGAACCAGAACCTGTAACTGATCCAACGTTCTGGCGACGTCGATCACAGTGAAGACCACAATGATTCGTTTTTCCCCATCGTCTGTCTGAACAGACGTTGGCACCTGAATCGTGTTGCCCATCTGGGGCAGGCGTCCCATTTCGGAAATCTTGAGACGCAACTGCTCGGCTGTCAGCTGCACAACGGGAACAGGACGCATATCGGTACTGGAATTTGTGCTTCCGTCAGCCGCATCCTGTGAATTAATTCCAAACGCATTCTGCCCGCCGGTGGCAGACATTGTCGCTGCCATTTCCATCGGTTGAGCCTGCTCAATCAAGGCAGGCTGCACTTCAAGGACAGCCATCTCGACTTGAGACGCAAGTTTATGGTCGTCCATTCCGTTCTGTAGCCAGATTCGCGGAACCCAAATCGACGCGATTCCAATACTGAGCACAGAACCAATAATCGCAGCAGGAGACCGATACCAGCGTCTGTTCCACGCGGACTTACCGGAAGTTTCTACGAATGAAATCGGGCGAGCCCCTGCCGTCTTGCCACGGCTGCGATCTGCGGCCTGAATCGCACCAAGAACGGCGTCCTTCAAATCCCCAGGAGCAGAGTGACGTGGCAAACATTGGATCGCCTGAGAAAGCTCTCTGAGTTCTGCCAGTTGTTCGCGCAGTCCGGCATCGTCCTCGAGTTGTTTTTCCAACTCGGCAACCTGTTGAGGAGAAAGTTCCCCATCAACATAGGCAGACAACAATTCTGATGGACTGGAATACGACATGGTCTGAATCACTTCTGCTCGCGTTCGACAACTCTGGCCAATCGCTCCCGCAAGAGTTGTCTGGCACGGTGAATACGACTGCGGACCGTTCCAACGGGGCAGTTTAATAACGTGGAAATTTCTTCGTATTGAAAGCCTTCAATCTCCTTCAGCACCAGAGCGTCTTTGTATTCAGGTGACAATTGCTCGAGCGCAGCCTGAACCTGATCAGAGAGTTCAGAGGACTGCAGAGCACTGGAAGGATCTGATTCCGGGTGGGGATCGCTGAGATCTCGCCCTCCTTCATCCGCAGGAGCACTTAAAGACGAGGTTCCTTTGCGAATCTTTCTGCGGCTGGTCACAGCGGCGTTATAGGCGATGCGAAACAGCCACGAATAGAAGGACGAGTCTTTCCGGAACGTGTGCAGTTTCTGAAAGGCCAGCAGAAATGCATCCTGCTCGACATCGCGCGCATCATGAACCGATCCCAACAGATGAACCAGAGTGCTGTAGAGGCGATCCTGATATCGCAGGACCAGTTCCCCAAACGCTTCTGTATTTCCTGTCAGTGTTTGATCAATCAGTCGGGAGTCGTCTGATGCCATTATCACAACGAATTAGACGCAGAGTTCTCTGAAATCGTTTCCGGAATTTCCCACAAATTTGATCCGAAAACCTGATTTCTCCGTTCTGCCTTGAACCTGCTGGCAATTTGCCATCAGAAAGACGCAGAAAATGCCTGCGGAAAACGACGCATCATTGTGTGTACCAAGAATTCATAGAAAACGGAATTGCTTACCACATGAATTTCGAATACTGATGTATACTGGTTTAGGGCCGGAACTTGGGCGATTTACTCTGTCTTCCGATTTCTGCCCTGAATGTTCGCGTCAGAATCTTACACACGCTGAACTCACCTTAACTGAAACTGTCTCGACAGATCGACAGGTCCCTGAATGTTGTCCCTTGGACGCCTGATTTCTGGCAACAGGACAAAACGCAGACGGCATCCAATCTTCTGGTCGATCAAATCGAGAAATCCCCTCCTCAGGAGAATAAGTCAATGCGAACGGGCAACCCCACACTGAACGAGAAGACGTTTGAAGGCTTCGACATGGCCTCGCAACTTGAGCGAGGGCAGTTGATGACCTTAAACGGCACAGCACTCAAAACAACCGTTTTGCTGTCAACTGTTGTCGCCTCAGCCGCCTTCAGCTGGAATCTTTTCGTCAATAAGAGCCCGGCCACCATGCCGGTCATGATCGGCGGAGCCATTGTCGGTCTGATTTTCGCACTTGCAACGTCGTTCAAACCGACATGGGCTCCTGTCACTGCTCCAGTTTATGCCTTGGCTCAAGGCCTGTTTCTGGGCGGTCTCTCGGCCATTTACAATCAGGCATCAAACGGGATCGTCATGCAGGCGGTCCTCCTGACATTCGGAACAATGTTTGCATTGTTGTTCGCCTACCAGAGCGGACTGATTCGGGCGACAGAAAACTTCAAACTGGGAATTACCGCAGCCACCGGCGGGATCTTCCTGGTCTACATGGCCACCTTTGTCCTCGGATTTTTTGGCATCAAAATGCCATTTATCCATGACACTGGCCTGGTCGGAATTGGGATTAGTGCCTTCATCGTGGTCATCGCTGCGTTGAACCTGGTTCTCGACTTCGACTTCATTGAAGAAGGCGTGAACCGCGGTGCTCCAAAGTACATGGAATGGTACGG
>JBEBTF010000293.1:0-3633 GCA_040393865.1 Planctomicrobium piriforme
CCGGCCACGATCTCAGATTGTGCGGCCCCCTCTCGACAGGCCCCAGTGTCATTCCAACGAACATCCATCCCCGTTCTCAACAGCGACGGATGCACACCTGTCTCGCCGGCAACGTGCTGGCCAGTCGGCCCAGCAGAAGGTGACGTCTCATGTACAGGAAGCTGCATCTCTCTCTGCGACGACGAACTTCGCAAGCTGATCGTCGAATCGAAGACAGGCAGTTCCACGCGTCATCGTCGACTCGCCGTTCACATCATTGGAACACGCTTCAAATGCAATCATCACTCTCAAGTGATGCCTGCACTGGTCTACGCATTGAATGACATCGACGAAACCGTTCGAGCCAAAGCCGCGGACAAAATTGGAGATCAATTGCGGGAGAGTCCCTGCTGCTGTGCCCCTTATGTTCTTCAGGCTCTGCGACTGTCACTTAGCGACAGCAGCTCCACTGTTCGCATTCAGGCAGAACAGGCTCTGGTCGCCTGTGGACGAGAAGTTGTCGACCCTGGAACCCGCCAACTTCACCGTGATCAATGCGTCGGTTGTGCCCCGTTTGTAACGGCACCTGCTCTTACTGCACCCGCCCTTACAGCACCAGCGGCCGTTGCACCGGAAGCAGTCGCTCCGGAAGCGATTCCCCCTGCGTTGATGTCCCCCAGCGCGTTGCCAGAGTTGCCGTTTCCCGCACAATTGCGTCAGCAAACCGAATTCAGTCGTCTCGAAATTCAGGAGCGACCAGTCTTCGAAGAACTGCCGATCCCACAGGATCGCGTCCGTCGTCGATCAGACATGACGACTGTCGTTCCGGCTCCATTAACAACGAAACCTGCAATGGTGACACCGTCCCATGTAACCGGCGCTGACGAACCGCAGTTTCTTCCACCTAAAATCGGCATCGCCCCCAGAGAAGGGCAGTCCATCCGCTAATCCGTTTCGGTCAAGCTACACCTGTGGAATTGATTCGATCAGTTTCTGAGTATACGGGTGCTTCGGGTAAGTATAGATCGTCTCACTTGGGCCAAACTCCACGATCTTCCCGTTACTCATGACCGCCATCATGTCCGACATAAACTTCACCACGCTCAAGTCATGGCTGATGAAGATATAAGTCAGATTTCGAGCCTCCTGAAGATTCTTGAGCAGATTCAAAACCTGAGCCTGCACCGAAACATCAAGAGCGGACACAGACTCGTCGCAGATCAGAAACGTCGGTTCAACAGCGAGCGCACGGGCGATGGAAATTCTCTGACGCTGACCGCCAGAAAACTCATGCGGGTAACGACGCAGATGATTCGAGTCTAATCCGACTTCTTCGAGCAACTGCGCCGCTTTATCACGTCGATCCGCTCGGGACTTCCCGAGATGATGGATCTTCATCGCTTCAGTCAGCGCACTCTCCACGGTCATACGAGGATTCAGAGAACTGTATGGATCCTGAAAGATAATTTGCGTCTGACTGCGGTAGCGTTTCAGATCTTTGCCTGAGAGGCTGGTAATGTCACGGTCTTCAAAATGAATTGTCCCGTCAGTGACAGGCAGAAGTTTCACAATGGCCCGACCGGTGGTTGTTTTACCGCATCCTGATTCCCCGACCAGACCGAGAGTCTGGCCCCGGTAAACGTTGAAGCTGATTCCGTCGACTGCTCTGACGTGATCAACCGTCTTGCGGAGCAGGCCCTTCTTGATTGGAAAGTGAATCTTGAGATCCTGCACCTTCAACAATGGTGCCTGACCATCCGGAACAAATTTGATGTCCGGTGCCGTGGTCACTTCGCCGACGGTGTACCCGAGTTGTTCTAACTCTGCTTGAGGGTGGAGCAGTCGACCACGTCCGGTCACCTCAAGATACTTCAACTTCTCCGCAGAAATTTCTTTTTCGACAATCGAGATCTCACCATTCTCGAGCTTTGTCGTCGTCATAAAATCACTGACCGTCGGCAACCGGCGATACCGTGTATCGAGCCGAGGACGGCAGGCCAGCAGTCCTTTTGTATAAGGATGCTGTGGGTTGGAGAAAATCTGTGAAACAGGGCCATGTTCGACAAGTTTTCCGCGATACATCACGGCCACGGTGTCTGCGATATCGGCGATGACTCCCAGATCGTGTGTAATGAAGAGCATCGACATGTCGCGCTGCTTCTGCATCGTCTTCAACAGATCGAGAATCTGCTTCTGAATCGTCACATCCAACGCGGTTGTCGGTTCGTCCGCAATCAGAAGATTCGGGTTGCAGGAAATCGCCATCGCGATCATCACACGCTGCTTCTGCCCGCCGGACATTTCATGGGGATAGCTGTTGATCCGGCGTTCGGGTTCGGGGATTCCAACCTCGCGAAACAGCTCGACCGTTCGCTTCATTGCAGCGGCGCGGCTCATTCGCTGATGACGCACAAGCGCTTCGGCAACCTGTCTCCCGACACGAAAGACGGGATTCAGGCTTGTCCCCGGTTCCTGAAAGATCATGCTGATCTCTTTACAGCGCACCGACCGCATTGGAGCTTCCGGCAGCCGAACGAGATCATTCCCGAGATAGCTGATTGACCCCGATGTAATTCTCGCGGCCACAGACGGAAGCAGACGCATGATCGACAGCGAGGTCACAGACTTACCGGAACCTGACTCACCGACCAGCCCCAGCGTTTTTCCCTTCTCGATGGTGATCGACAGGTTATCTACGGCCTTCAACGGAATGGATTCCGTTGCGAACTCCGTTGTCAGACCCTCAATCTTCAGCAAAGGGGCAGGTGCTGTCATTTCGATTGTCGCTTCCAATTCCAATGAAAATTGAAGTCTGCAGAGGCTGCGATACGAGATTCAATCACGCAGAAACAGGGTTCACCTGATCAAACCGCAGAGTTGCGGCAAGACATCTGCTGGAACGAATCTAGAACTTGCCCTTTTCAGTCAGTTCTTTGAACCGTGCGAGCGTTTCAGGACTCACATGATGTTCAATTCCTTCAGCATCGATGGCTGCAGCTTTCTCTGAGACACCGATTGCCAGGAGGAACTTGAACACAACATCGTGCCGGAGAGCCGCTTCGCCTGCCAGTCGGGCTCCTTGTTCGGTCAACTGAATCGGACGATAGGGTTCCGTGTCCAGAAACCCTTCCTTCTTCAACCGACCAACAATCCGTGTGACGGTGACATGACTGACATCGAACCGCTCAGCCAGGTCAACAACACGACAGGTTCCCTTTTCCCCTGTAATCTCAGCCACCGCTTCAACGTAATCTTCTGCAGTCTCGGTGGAATGATCCTGCCGAGTACGGCGATGTCTGGCGGCGATTCGTCGGGAATTTTTCATAACAATTCAGGAGCATTCTGCCCCGATACGAATCCACAGAAGGAAAAAGCTGGAAGCTGAAATTCCGGCCAGCAGCTTTTCACCAAAACAATGAACAATCATCTCAATGATTTTTAGTGAATCCCACCAGAAGAAAACAGGGGAGTTTGCCGGTGAAAGGCAGCTGCGGTCATCCACCGAACGCCTCACCGGCATCTAATGCAGACGTCCCCACAGACACATTGCTTCACCAGCAGCACCAGCAAGAGCGTTTCCAGAGAACAATGACGTTATGGCCAACGTCATTCAGCCCTGTCTAACGAAACGGCTGATGCGCATCTACACAAGAG
>JBEBTF010000294.1:0-3611 GCA_040393865.1 Planctomicrobium piriforme
TTTGCGGCCGGCTTTTCAGCTTCAGGCTTTTTCACTTCCGGTTTCGGATCGGGCTTCTTTTCTTCCTTCTTCGGCTCCGGCTTTTTCTCGTCTTTTTTGGGCTCAGGCTTCTTTTCTGCTGGCTTCGCGGCTTCTGGTTTTGGCTCTTCTTTTGGTGGTGGAGTGAATGGGGTCGCAGCCCCGACGACAACCAATTTTGGCAGTGCCGATTTCAGGCTCGCGATACCAGCGTCAGTCGTTCCTGTTTGCCAGACATAGAGTTGAGTGAGTTTTTTGAGCCCTTTCAGGTGGGCAAGTCCGGCATCCGTGACTTTTGTTCCGTAAAGGTTCAGATAGGTCAGGTTCTCGAGTTTGGAGATATGTGCGAGTCCTGCATCTGTGATTTCGGTTCGCTCAAGGTGTAGTTTCTCCAGAGTCTTCAGCCCTGCGAGTTGTTCCAGCCCCTTATCGGAAACCTTTGTTCCAGCGAGATTCAGCCACACGACATCGGGAAGTTGAGCGACATTGGCAAGAACAGCGTCCCCAGCTTTTTCTCCGGCGAGGTGAAGCGTAACGTCCAGTCGAGGATCGCTTTGCGCTAATGGCATTACATTGCCGCCAACCTTTTTGATCGACTCCACGGCCGCGGGATTCGGAGTCTTTGGAGTTTCTCCAAGAACATGCGTTCCCAGGCAGGCTGTGATGACCGCAATTGACAGGATGCGCCAATGAGGTTGCTTGTGCATGAGTGTGGATACCTCTGAATGTGTCAAACTTGTGGAAGGAGGGGCAGTGCAGGTGGGCCCTTGACCCTGACAGCATAAAACAGTGAGGCAAATTGGTAAACGCCGTTGGATGTCAGTGTTCAATGTGGAATAGGCATCGTATTCCGTTTGATGCGATCTTTTCCCGCTTTGTACACGCTGTTCAAACATCCCAAACTGTCTAGAGCATGTGATAGGTAGATCCTTCTTAACTGATGTGCGAGACGGTGGATTTACATAAAAGTGCCCATGGTGTGGAAGAAACATTGAAGTTCGAGCGGCTTGGCGAGAACATACGAGTCGAAGTGAACGCGAGAGAATAGCTCAAGCCACTTCCGTGAGAGTCAAACAGTATCAGGAGAGTTTCATGTCCCTCTCAGACTTGGCAGCGTGTTTAGATCTTCAGGAGTGTCGTGATCTGCCTCAGAACACGCTGGTAGCTGCGTTGCCGCTGTTGCGGGAACTGCGCTGCGCCCTTGGCCCAACAACAATCAATATGCTGGTCGGTCGAGGGGATGCCGTTCTGGTTTCCTCGGACCTGTACGAAGCATTTCATGTTTGGGAAGACGATCAGAGCCCGGAAGAGACAGATAACGACAATGGGTCCGTTGAACTGAATTAATTCGATCCAACGATCCGCTGCATCAGATTCTCACGAGCAGATTCGTAGGGCGGACCCACACAATACAAAGCCCTCTTCCCGGGGGGCCCAGGACGGCGGCATGATGCCGCCGTTTCTTTTTTTTTGCTGGCGAATTAACCTCCATATACGACGGAGTGTTTCAGGCCGGTTTTTCTTGTCAGCTTGGCTTCGTCTCGCCATGTTGCAGCCAATTTTGTCTGTTGAGGTCGTGTTGTGGGCAGGCAACAGCAGCAGAAAAGTTGCGTGCGACGTGGTTGATTTCGACGAAGAAAAGTCATCTCGTGGTTGATCCTCAGGTAATTACTTCAGCTTCATTTGTGAGGCATGTTGAGTGGTTTGGGGAAATCGATTCCACGAATACCTACGCTCTAGGGCAGCATTATTCTGCCACTGAACTTCCTCGATTGATCGGGGCCGAAGTTCAGACGCAAGGGCGCGGGCGGGGTCAGAATCATTGGTGGTCAGGAACGGGTTCGCTGACTTTTTCTCTTGTTCTGATGCCGGAGCAGTGGTCGGTTACCCGCTCTCAGTGGCCGTTGATGTCGCTTGTGACTGGGTTGGCGATTTGTCAGGCCCTGGCTCCTGTTTTGCCTGGTGTTGATCTACGGCTCAAGTGGCCCAACGACCTGTATGCGAATGGTCGGAAGCTCTGTGGGATTCTGCTTGAAACCAAACCGGATCATGCGGGGCAGGTTGTGATCGGAGTTGGTTTGAACGTGAACAATTCGTTGCAAGCGGCGCCAGCGACGATTCAGGGAATTGCCACGTCTCTGACTGATCTCACTTCGACGCATCACGATCGGACTCAGTTGCTGGTGTCGATCTTTCGAATGCTGGCTTGTGAGTTGACTGCGCTCGGGGAGTCGGACCCAGGGCAAGTGCATCGATTTCGGGAGCGATGTTATTTGACCGGGCGGATTGTTACGGTCCGGGAGGCGGGTGAAGGTGTGACAGGGTCTTGTATCGGGATCGACGATGATGGCGCCCTTCGAGTGCTGACAGATCGTGGGCCGCGTCGCATTCTGGCCGGTGTTGTTACTCTGGCGTGAGCGAGTCGAGATCTACTTGGCGCGAAATGGTGTGTCAGGCAGAAAGTACGGTCTGGTTCGGCCTGTTAAAGCCTGCTGGTCGGCGGGATCTCCCGGTTTTTGTGAATCGCAACAGTTGGTGTTTTTCAATTTCGATATTCAGCCTTCTCCGCTGATTGTTTCTCAAGACGCTCCTCGGGCGTGTGATAGCGTTGTTTGGTTCATTGAGGGCAGATTGCTCTCCCAACGAACCGAAATGGCAGGTTGAAAAACTTGTCGTAGGGCGCCGCTCGAGAACCTGTCAGGACAGAGTGCTCGCACCACTAAAACCACTGTTCTGTGCAGAGATTTAAAATCACGCGTCGTCCAGTCTGATGCGACCCGGGGTCTCGTTGATGGGGGGGAAATGGTCATGTTCAAAGCCTTTGTCTGCGGATTAACGATCGGTGGCGTCGGTGCTGTCACGTCGATGCACTATCACATCGTTCGAACGCATGAACGTCTCATGGTCGTTGCCCGCGTCCATCAACCATCTCTTCGCAGTTCTTATGTGGACGTACGAGAGTGGGCTCCGGCAATGTGGCTGCAGTTTCCAGAACTGACGGAGGCGATGGAAAAAGCCGGGCGGCAGGATCTGTTGGCGCGGGATGGTCGTCCGTCGATGCAGCAGGTTGTCCCGGCGGGCCAGTCCATGAGTCAACCGTCGGGGCAGTATGGAACCGCTCCAGTTGGGAATCCACCTGTTCAACAGGCGGCTCCTTATTCAGTCCTTCCAACATCGATTCCGCGGGTTCCTCCCACCGCTCAATCGACCAATCCGATTCCGCCTGTGCGGGATGAGCCTCTTATGGCGTTGGTTAACGGGGTGATTAAATCGCCGGCTGAGCACAATCGATCTGTGTCTCTTCCGCCGTCCCCGATATCGGATGTCGTTGTTCCTCCTGTTTCAGTGCCTCCACCGATCGAACAGAAACCATCAACTCCATCGCCCGTTGAATCAGGAAATCGAAGCTGGTTCGGTTCTCTCATTCAGTCGGTGATTCCAAAAGTTCAAGAGTCTGTTAAAGAAAACGTGTCGAGTGCTCACTCGGCAGCGGCGTCGTTCTCGAAGCAATTGGAAGAATTGCAGGCTCAGGCTCAAAAAACACAGCTCGCAGCAAAGCAGAAGGCAGCAAAACAGGAACCAGCAAAGCCGGT
>JBEBTF010000295.1:0-3605 GCA_040393865.1 Planctomicrobium piriforme
GAACAAGCGATCTGCTGGAGAATCGTCTGGCTCGCTTGTTGCGAGAACACGGGCTCACCTTATCTCAATACAATGTTTTGCGAATTCTTCGAGGAGAAGGGAAGCCCATGCCTTGTCTTGAAATCGCAGAACGAATGATCCAAGTCGCTCCTGCAATCACTCGCGTGGTCGACCAGTTACTTAGCCTGGACCTTATCAGCAAAACCCAATCAAACGAAGACCGCCGCGTCTACACCATCGAACTGAAACCAGAGGCGCTCCGGTTGCTGGCAACACTTGACCAGCCGATTCTCGATACGCACGCATCGCTCATGAAAGGCGTAAAGAAGACAGACCTAAAACTCCTCATCCAGACACTGGAAGCCGTTCGGGCAGCGGTCGATTCATAAAAAAATTTCACCATTTACTTTACATGTCAACATTTATTGAAAAGGAAACAACCATGGACGTTTCACGACGCACCGCACTCGCAGTCACCTCCGCAGGTTTGATCCACGTTGCCGCCAACCCGATTTCAGTCCTCGGACAACAAGCCACATCAACAGACATGTTGGTCCGACAGGCCAAGGAGCGTGGACACACCGATCTGGGATGGCTGAAAAGTTATCACTCGTTCTCATTCGGTGGCTACTTCGACCAGCGACACATGGGCTTCCGATCCCTGCGAGTCATTAACGACGACCGCATCGCACCGGGTCGCGGATTTCCGACTCACCCCCACCGCGACATGGAGATCATCTCATACATCCTGGAAGGAGAACTGCAGCACAAAGACAGCACAGGGCGCGGAGCGATCATCACGCCAGATGACATTCAGATGATGTCCGCCGGAACAGGGATCACACACAGCGAGTACAACCCATCCAGAGAATCCGGCAACCACTTCCTGCAGATCTGGATTCAGCCGGCAATGCGCGGAGTCAATCCCCGATACAGCGATCAAAAGGTGACAACCGAGGAGAAACGCCAGCAATGGAAGAGAATTGCTGGCCCAGAAGGAACCAAGGCCTCCGTCTCGATCCGACAGGATGCCTCCATCTTTGCCACGAGTCTGCAGGCGGGAGAAAAGCTGGACTACACAGTCGAAAAGAATCGACACGCCTGGCTTCAGGTCGCCCGCGGGGAACTGATTGTCAACGGGACTCGCCTGCGTGATGGCGACGCGATTGCAACCAGCCGAGCAACACCACTGCATATCGAAGCAATCGCCCCGACCGACGCCTTGTTATTCGATCTTGCCTGAGCCCACGACGAGACGACTTCCGGCCAACTCAAAACGACAGACCTACAACAGCAGAACAGGAAAGACTCATGGCAAAGTTACTCTACATTGAATCATCGCCTCGCAAAGCACGTTCAAAATCGATCGCCGTTTCGAACGCGTTTCTCGAAGCGTATCAAGCAGCACACCCAAATGATGAAATCGTTACCATCGATCTCTGGAACAAAGATCTTCCGGAGTTTGATGGTTTCACAATCGACGCGAAATACCAAGTACTGCACGGGCAGGGATTCTCACCTGAACAGGAACAAGCCTGGAACGCCGTTGTGAATCTCTGCAACGAATTCAAGGCAGCCGACAAATACGTGATCAGCCTGCCCATGTGGAACTTCGGTATCCCGTACAAACTCAAACACTACATCGATGTCATTGCACAGCCAGGCCAGACGTTCAGTTTCGATCCCGCCACCGGCTATAGTGGGTTGGTCACCGGAAAGCCAATCGCGGTCATCTACGCTCGCGGGGGAGCTTATTCCAGCGACGAAATGAAAGGCATTGATTTCCAGAAAGGATACCTCGACTTCCTGCTGGGATTCATCGGCTTCAAAGATATTCAGTCAGTGCTGATCGAACCAACACTTGCGGCACCAGAAGACGTCCAACAGACCGAACAAAAAGCGATTGCCGCAGTAAAAGAACTCGCCACAACATTCTGACCAGCCACAGCAACAATTTGAGCATTTCATTTACATGTAAACCAAAAGACTGACCAGAAGGCTGATTTCAAAGACATTCCCTCCCGATTCTCTCCAGACGCCTTGATTCACTTCGAAACTTGATCGATACTCAACCTCGAACTCACCAGCCTGCGGGTCAGGAGATGTCACCATCTTGCTGTCGCTTTTGCTGGTGAGTTCTTTTTTCAGACGACGAACGCGAAACGAAGCACGGCCGCTTCTCAGAACATTGAAGATCAACCGGACTGATGTCTCATCCCAATCTTGATGACGATTTTCTGAAACCATTATTGCCCACGACTCGAGTGGATCGTCTCACTGCTCCTTTCCGAAGATTTTTCGCAGTCCAGTCCAGCAGTGGACTCCTGTTGATGGGCTGCACGATTCTGGCTCTGGTCCTCGCCAATTCTCCGTGGTCAGCAGCATATGAGGCGATTTGGAAGACCTATTGCGGGGTGACCGTCGGAGACTGGTCATTCAAGAAAAGTCTTCTGCACATCATCAATGATGGATTGATGACAATCTTCTTCTTTGTCGTTGGTCTGGAGATCAAACGCGAGATCGTTTCTGGTGAACTTCGAGACCTCCGTCAGGCTGCATTACCCATTCTCGCAGCGATGGGAGGAATGATTGCGCCAGCGCTCGTATTTACCGCTCTCTCGTCCACTCTGGAGCTTGATCCTGCGGCAGCAAAGGGATGGGCAATCCCAATGGCGACGGACATTGCATTTGTCGTTGGAGTGCTCGCAATCTTCGGCAACCGCATCCCGAACAGCTTGAAGGTTTTGCTCCTCACACTCGCAATCGTCGACGATTTGGGCGCGGTTCTGATCATTGCTTTCGTGTTCACTGAATCGATTCAATGGTCAGCATTGCTGCTCGCTGGATGTGGCTTTGCTTTGACACTTGCAATGCGTGCAGCCGGAGTCCGCAAAGTTCCGCTTTACGTTTTAGTAGGTGCAGTCGTCTGGTTCGCAATTTTTCAATCAGGAGTGCACCCCACGATTGCCGGTGTTGTTCTAGGACTGATGACTCCCGCTCACCCTTGGATCGGGTTCGAGCGATTGCGAGAGATCATGAAACGAACTCTCGATCAGTTGCAGAATGGAGACCAGGAAGTCGCCCATCAACGGCTTCTCAGTCGAGCCGAGTTTGCCGTCAGGGAAGGTGTCGCTCCACTGGAACGACTTGAAACATTGCTTCACCCCTGGGTCGCTTTTGGAATCATGCCGCTGTTCGCTCTGGCAAATGCAGGGGTAACCCTTCAACTTAATGCCATCACTGATCCGGTTTCGATTGCCATTGCCGCAGGACTTTTCATTGGCAAGCCCCTAGGAATTCTGTTGTTCTGCGCAATTGCGATTCAGCTTCGTATCGCAAAACGACCTGCAGATTTAACCTGGGGATTGCTGATCGGAGGAGCTTGCCTGAGCGGAATCGGGTTCACGATGTCCATTTTCCTGGCTGGTCTCGCACTCCCAGCGAACCTGTTAGACGCAGGAAAGCTCGGAACATTGACTGGCTCACTTTTAAGTATGATTGTCGGCAGCATCCTCATTGCCGTGGCTTCATCCCGCGCCAGGAAAACCTCCCGTAGCACTTGAGGTAGATGAATCAGGTGCCTTGCTCTGCGGGTCGGGTGACAC
>JBEBTF010000296.1:0-3595 GCA_040393865.1 Planctomicrobium piriforme
TGCCACATCTAACGCTGCTGACGAGTGACTACGCAACGAGAAGAGAACTGCAATACAGGACATCTTCAGAGAGCTTGTGCAAACGTACTCTCTCGGCGGTGAATTCAAAAATGGGACGCACGAGGAGTTCTGAGAACGCCTGTGAGTATTTATTTAGTGGGTCGGATCGGCGGTAAAAGTAGGACCGACTGGCCACAGTCACTGTTGCTGGCCCACTTCTGCAGTCGCGAGTCCAAGCTGACTCCTAAGGGCTTGGAGAACCCGACCTAAAACGCGTCGCAGGCGAACAAACTGACGCCTGCCAGGGCAACTCCAGTCTCACCGTTTCCCATGCGTGCTACCGTCATAGGGTTTAACATTCTGTCTATCTTGTGTTCTGTTTACGGTTCTGAAACAGCCAAACACCTCACATACGATCAATCTGGGTCGCATTCTCTTGCCTGAAACTGTTAGGCATCGACATCGAGTGAAATTCGCATCGCATAGGACACTTATCTAGCTGTTTTTCTTCGATGCAGTGATTTCCTGCTAAATCGCCTTGCATCATAACTAACAGGTGGACAAAATGCCACGTTCCAAAATCAACCCGCGTCCCACGAGAGTTATGATTTTGGATTGTGACAATCAATCACAGTTCGTAACGGGCGAAATCATTGAACGGGCGAGATTTGAAATGCTATCGGGCTGTGATCTTGATCATTGGGGTTTGTCTTTGCACTTACGGGTGCCCCGCTACTCCTCCCGTTGATCCGGCGCTTCCTGCCAAGGAACCATCGCGTTCACTGGACACTCCACCGGAAGAACCGATCGATCTCCTCAAACCAGAGGCCGCGGTCCCGCCAAATCCCGCGTCAGTGCCTTCTCAACCAATCGCTCAAACTGAACCTCCGCCCTCCACTCCTCAACAACCCCCAGAAGAAAAACCGCAGCCCCCTGCGCCCCCAGCCAGCACGGCAAGTTCAACTGAAGGACAGTCCGCGAACCTGAAGAAGGCGAAACAGCTGTTCAATTCGGCCAAATCAAAACGCCGGGCCGGCCAGTTTTCAGCCGCCTTTCTTGAGGCCAGAGAGGCATGGAATCTCGTTCAGGAAAGCCAGAATCCAGGTGAGCAGCAACTGGCAGATGAGATTCGCACGGAACTGAATTCTCTGGCAGGCAAACTCACCCCCTCAAAACAAAATCCACCAAGCAAGTTCAAAACACTCATTCTGAAATAGAACGTTTAGTGCCAGGTAAACAAGTATGTCCACAATGATGTCGACAGACATTCAATCGCAACGCGGGTTAAAGCGAATCACGTGTCCCCACTGCTGGGAGTCGTTTCCTGCGGAGCAAATCCTTTGGGTCGCAGAGCATGCTGACTTGCTCGGTGATCCGATGCTGGGACCAGACCACCAACAGCGTTTTCTTCCAACCCGATATACGATCGATGGAGAGGCTATTGATGCCAGGGGATTTCCTTGCCACTCCTTAGCCTGCCCGAGATGCCATCTCGGTATCCCACGACCGCTGGTCGATCTGGAGCCGCTCTTCCTCTCGATTTTCGGAGCCCCTGCGAGCGGCAAATCGTTCTTCCTGGCGTCAATGACGTGGCAGCTTCGCCAAATCATGGGCTCCGTCTTCGCGACTTCCTTCTCCGATGCCGACCCTCTCCTGAATCAGCAACTTAACGAGTACGAAGAATCCCTGTTTCTGAATCCGCGAGCGAATGAAATGTGCTCGCTCGCCAGCCTCATCCGCAAAACAGAAGAACAGGGAGAGCTCTACGACAACGTTTCCTATGGCTCGCAGGTCGTGAGCTATCCGCGCCCGTTTCTATTCTCCATGCAGCCACAAGAGGGACACCCGAACAGCAACAAAGCAGATCGACTCGGAAGAGTGGTTTGCCTGTATGACAACGCTGGAGAATCGTTCCAGCCGGGAAAGGACGTTGTCAGCAGCCCGGTAACACGACACATGGCATTATCCCGAGCGTTGTTCTTCGTTTTTGATCCAACTCAGGATGTCAGGTTTCGAAACACCATCGGCAGCGGGACGGACGCAATCACTTCCCAGGAGCGCGAGGCCCAATCGCGCCTGACACGCCAGGAACCGATTCTTCAAGAGGCTGCAGCCCGAATTCGGCGTTACGCAAAGTTACGGCAGTCAGAAAAGCATCGCCGTCCGCTGTTTGTAATTCTAACCAAGTACGACATGTGGTCTCATTTGCTGGAAGAACTGGTCGGCGAGGAAAACCACAGCGAACCATGGAAGACAATCGGGCAGACAAAAACAGGAGAACGAATTTGCGGACTCGACCTCCCGCGAATTGAACGATACGCAGCGTTCTCAAAGCGTCTGATGCAAAAGACCTGCCCTGATATCGTCGCGGCAGCAGAGAACTTCGCAACGAGTGTCACGTTCTTGCCGGCCAGTGCAGTTGGATGGTGCACTCACACCGCACGCACGAATGGCCAGCTCTTCATGCGGCCGACCGAGGCAAGCCCATTTTGGGTGACCGTTCCATTCTTGTACGCACTTGCCCGCTGTCATCCGGGCCTGATTCCAGTGTTGAAACGACCGGGAGCAGCACAATGATCCAAGAACTTCTTTACACATCGGCCCCTAAAGGACTGAAGCCGGGAAGCCGTGGATTCTGCACAGTCCTCAGTACGTCTGGTATGCCGGCGCCGGTTGCAACCGCACTGGAGTCACTCAGTGGGTATCGACCTGTTTATCCCCCAGGCGATCCTCAGGCAAAGTTAAACCCTGTCGTTTACTCTCACCTCAAGATGTCACTTGGAGGACGGCGGAGTGACGTGTTATCACGCGTTGCCGACTACGGGCTCGATTACTCTCAGAGAACCAACAAGATTGCCCACCATCTTGTTGTTGACTCGAACGATCGTCCATCAGCCGGACCCGCATGGCTCCTGGCACACCCAGATGTGATGCGAACGAACTGGGAAGGAGAACCCCATATTGTTTCAGGGGAACGCCAGCTTCCTAACGGAAAATCAGAAACCCGAGTCTGTTCGCACTGGAAAGAACTGACGGGAGACGCTGGGTGGGCCGGAGTCTTGGCAGAATCTTTCCTTAAGAAACCGGATCAACCGGCTTACATTGTCTTCTCACCAGGAATGAATCTTCTCCCTTTGATTGAAGAGGCATTAGCACTTCTGCCTGCAAGCAAACGTTGGGACGTTTCGTTCAGCACCTATTTTACAAAGGTCCCCAATGGTGTGACCTGCAACTGGCGTTGCGTGCTTGCTGACTCTCCTGAAGCGAAAGAGTCAAGGAGATACGTGCAGTCACTGCGGATTGATTTGACAGAACCCCTCGGCCCGGCCACAGGCGGAGAGCTAGTTGAGATCGCAAGGACGGGCCGGGCTCACATTGAGACAGTGCAGGAGCCCGCGGATGCGACGACGTCAAAGGCCAAAAGCACGCCTCACGAGACTCCATCGACAGCGGGTGCTGCCCCACCAATCCGAGTGCGTGACGGTCGCTCAGTTCCGATCCCTCGACAACGAGTGAGTAACTATCCGGTTGGCCACGCGGAGCAAGCTCACGGCGGGACATCTCGTTCATTGTTCAAGTGGGTGATCGCGCTAAC
>JBEBTF010000297.1:0-3528 GCA_040393865.1 Planctomicrobium piriforme
AGAGCAAACTGCTCTAGTTCAAGGTCTCGTCGCCAGCTTTCCAGTTGCATGGACAGAGTTTGTCTGTCTGCAATGCATCGAGAACTCGCAGAACTTCGTCCACATTGCGGCCGACGCTCAGGTCGTGAACGGCAGACCAGCGAACGATTCCCTTTGGATCGATCAGGAAGATCCCGCGGTAAGCGATCCCTGCGTCTTCTTTCAGAACGCCAAAATCACGTGACAGCTTGTGAGTGGTATCAGCAAACATCTGATACTTCAGCTTGGCGAGGTCTGGGTGAGAATCACACCAGCCTTTGTGAGAGTAGACGCTGTCGGTGCTGCCAGTCAGAAGGACGCAGTCACGATCCTGGAATTCCCCGAGCTTATCGTTGAAGGAAACGATTTCGGTTGGACAGACGAAAGTGAAGTCCAATGGGTAGAAGAACAAGCAAACCCATTTTCCACTGAAGTCTTCCAGAGTGACTGTCTGGAACTGCTCATCAGTGTTGTCTTTGGTGCGATCGTAAACCTGAATAGAAAAGCTTGGAGCTGGCTGGCCGACTTTTGCGCTCATTACGAAAAATCTCCTCGTCTCATTCTGGAAATAGAGAACGCTGATTGTTGCGGGTGACTTCGGAGTATAGTCAGGCGCCAAGGTTGTTCAAGGAGTAGAAATTTCGCCCCTCCTCCTGAGACATGTTCTCCAATACAATGGGGGATCTAACGAAAAACAACCGCCAGAAAGTTCCCTTTGACTTTCCAGGTCAGTCCTCCAGACCTGCATCGCAACGATCGATCTGCACTGACGATGGCCTTACCTTTCAATCACGACCGACCATCATCCAATCGCCGGGATTTTCTGACGGGCCGCGCCGCTCATCGTGAAATTCTCCATCGTGGCGAACAAGTCGCAGACGCACTGGCAGAAGCTGTCAAAGGTCCACCTCCAAGTGCTCAGGATACCGTTCGGCTTGAAACCCGGGCGATGGCGTGTCAGTGGTCTGTGGTGATGAATCCCGGCCCGCCCCGAAATGTGATGGTCGCATCCGATGCACTCGATTTCGTGCATGATGTCGAACATTTATTGACGGTTTATCGACCGGACAGCGAGGTCTCCCAGTTAAACGCGAACGCATCCGCTTCGCCACAATCCGTTTCTTCAGAGTTATTTGCGTTTCTGACAACCTGCAGGAATCTTTGGGAAGAGACAGAAGGAGCATTCGATCCGACGGCGGGTGCGCTCATCCAACTCTGGAAAAACGCCCGAGCAGCCAATTCTGTCCCGGATGAACTCGCCGTAAAGACCGCCCTCGACAACACAGGTTTCCAGCATGTGATCCTGAACCCTGACGACGAATCGGTCTATTTTGATCGACCGGGACTCAAGTTTGACTTCGGGGCGATTGGCAAAGGTTACGCAGTCGATAAAGCAGCCGCATATATTATGCAGGAAGGGCTCGCCGACTTTCTCGTCCACGGCGGTCACAGCAGCCTGATGGCGTCCGGAGTCCATGGAACTCATGCCGGATGGCCGGTCGGAATTCGCAGCCCCCTTTTCACCGAGAAAATGTACGCGACGTTATTGCTCAAAGATCAAGCAATGTCCACAAGTGGATCTAACGTGCAGTATTTTCGACATGGTGGACGGCGTTATGGGCATTTACTGGACCCGAGAACCGGATGGCCAGCGGAAGGTCTGCTGTCCGTATCGGTCATTGCCCCGACAGCGACTTTGGCGGAAGCCCTCTCGACCGCATTCTATGTCATGGGACTCGACAAGGCAGTCGCCTATTGCCATCATCATTTAGAAGCTGGAGCCATTCTGGTACCGCCCCCGATCCGCGGTCGCATTTTGGAACCAGTGTTTTGCAACTTGCCTGAAGATCAGTTGTATTTCGAAGAAGAACAGCCCGAACTTCAATAAAGGCAATCGGTTTCGTTTATTTTGAGTATCATTTGTTCAGACCGGCGCAACAGGATTGTTGTCTCTCCAGTATGCCCGAACCTGACAACCTTGATGTTCCGCCTGAGAAGGTTTGTGAGTGATGACTTTGTATCGTGCTCCATTGGTGGCAGTCATTCTGATTGTCCTGCTTCGCATTTCGATTGGCTGGCAGTTCCTTTACGAAGGCCTTTGGAAAAAGCAGACACTGTCGTCCAATACCCCATGGACTTCAGAAGGTTACCTGAAAAACGCTCAGGGGCCGTTGCGCGACTACTTCCGCGGGATGCTCGGCGATCCAGACGATCTCAACTGGCTCGATTACGCGAAGAAGAGTCAGGATTGGTACACCTGGCGTGACCGTTTTGTCACTCACTACAACCTTGATGACGCTCAGAAGCAGCGGCTGAACATCCTTCTCGATGGGTCCGCCGATCTCGATACCCCAGCAGCCGACCTGCCACCAGTGTCCATCTACCGCGTCTCTCTCGCGGAACTTCCTGCAAATGTCACCGCTGCAAAGCTGGGAACTGCAGTCACGTACGACGCTGCCAAAAAAGAACTCGCTCTGACAGGATCGTTGCTTCCAAGCGAAGAAGCTGGCCTGCTGAAACTGGTTGATGTGACCCGTAAAGCCGATGGAAGCTACGGGAAGACGAGCAATCCAGAAGAGAAGGCCGACGCAAAAGAGGTCGAGTTCGTCAAAGCGGTTGAGCGAGTTGCATCTCAATCACGCCAACTCTCATATCGCCACAAGCTGGCCGCCCAACTGCGTGGAAATCCTGAAAACGTCGGAGTTGCTGGTCGCAAAAACGACCGTGGTTCATTCGACATTGTCATGGATACCGTGACCGTGGACGAAGCCGATGAGAAGTCGAACAATGTCCGCTACGGAAAGATTCAGGAATACAAAGACCTGATCGCCGACTACAACGCCAGTGTCGCTGGAGCGAAGATCGATTACCAGAATGATCACGCCACAATGCTCGGGCGCAAGCTCGCGATCATGCGTAACGAACTGGTCACCCCAATTCGTGCTCTCGACAAAGAACTGAAGAACGCCGCGATCAACCTGCTGAAACCAGAACAGCTCGCCAAAGGGGCTCCACCACGTGATGACAGCCCATTGGCTCGCTCAGACAGTCAAGTGATGTGGGGACTCATCATTCTTGGCGTCATGCTGATCTCTGGCCTGGGAACTCGCGTTGCCGCCGTCCTCGGTGCCGTCATGCTGATGATGTTCTACATGGTCATGCCACCATGGCCGGGTGTCCCTCAGGTACCTGGTCCAGAACACTCTTTCATCGTAAACAAGAACATGATTGAAGCGATTGCCCTGCTCGCCATCGCAGCACTCCCAACAGGAAGTTGGTTCGGAATCGATGGAATCATTCGCAGACTGGCACTCAAGTGTTGCCCAGGGATGTGTGGAACCGGTGCTGCTCCCAAAGTAGAGACAAAAGCCGCTCCGCAGCCTGCTGCAAAGGCCTGATTCGATCCGGTTGCCCAGTCGATAAATCTCCACTCGAAGCCAGCTAGAGCACCTTGTGAAATAATTTCCACGCTTCCGCCACGCGGCGAGTTGCGTTTCATCAATCGAAACG
>JBEBTF010000298.1:0-3511 GCA_040393865.1 Planctomicrobium piriforme
ATGATTCCTCTGACCGGATTTTGGAGTCGCTTTGCCAGATCAATGTGAATCTGGAAGGGTTGCGTGTCACTCTTTCTGGTGTCTGTGAACGTGCTGGAGACCATGAATCACGGCTTCGGGAAATCGAGGTTTGGAAACATCAACTCTCCCCACTTGTCGCCTGCATGTCATTCATTGCCGGAGGATTGGTCAACGTACTGATTGGTCAGTTCTGGAAATAGACACAAACGCCAGACCGTATCGGTCTATCATGTGGCCGCGCAGCAGCCTTCTCAACAGAAGAAAATCTGAATGCCGCGTGCCAGAGACGCTACGTGACTTCTGGAAATGCTCTAGATCAGTTCGGCTATCGGCCCCACAGTCTCTCATTTGCTTTGACATCATTCATTAAACCGGATTCAGAAACAACAGGAGTCTGCATGTCTGTTCTCTCTCAAATCATGCAGGTGGATGCACTCCGGATTTTTGAAGACTGGGGTGTTCCAGCACAGCTTTGCGAAACGAATGGCAGCTACGACGTTGAGTCAGGGGAAGTTGAAGAACAGTCTTCGACAACACCGATCACTGTCATCCCACAACAACATCAGGGGAAACCGGTAGACGCAACCGCCGCAACGCTGCAATTCGCACAACGGGACTACCTCATGCGGAAACAGGATCTTCCAGAGGGGGCGAGTCTGACTTCATCGCACCTTGAAGTGGATGGAGTGCGATATCGGATTCTCTCGGTCCATGAATCACAAGTACCAGAGATCCTTCTGCTGCACTGCATTCATTAAGCACGGCATTCATTCAATGACATCCGGTTCTCAGAAGTCTCGGAGTCGGTTCGATGTTCAGCAGCAAGATTTGCGTTGAAGCGAACACGATGCGTCACGGGCGATTTCCCCAATCAGTGCACGTCCGGAAACAGAGTTGCGTTTCCGGTCGAGTGAGAGCCTGTTTCTTTAATCGAGAAGGCTGCTGCGTGGCCCAATGCTTGGGAGAACGCGCCTAGACCGCGGGCAAAGTACACCATGATTCAACTCGACATTCAGATCACAGGCGATGCCGCAGAGCGAATCCGCGAACTCGCATCAACACAGTTGGCAACCTCTCGAAAACGGATGGTGCAGCAAGTGTCCATCGCATCATTGCAGGCCATCATTCTTGCAACACCGGTCGACACAGCACGAGCACGGGCAGCGTGGGTGCAGGCCCTCGAACAACTTGGCGGAACTCCACCTGCTGGCTGGGAAGGAGCTCAGCCAACGGAAACAGACAGTGGACGAAGACACGGTCAATTGATCTTCGTCGACACTGACAATCTTTCGTCGGCCACCGCAATCAACAGTGTGAACTACGTGAACTATCTGGAGTATGGCACTTCCCGCATGGCTCCGTTCGCGATGGTTCGTCGCGGGTTACAGAACTCCAGATCCACTCCTGCATTCCTATTCCAACTGTAAACCGGCCTGAATGCAGGCTCCGTACAGATCGACTTGTCCACCGTCATCTCCTTCATACTGAACGAATCACATGATCTCGCTGTCTGATGTCGTTGCGAATCTCCAAAAATACTGGGCAGAGGTTTCCCCCTCTGAAACTCCAACCTTCTTCCCTGGTTCGCCACTGGATGCGAATGGACTTGATACCTGGATCGAGTTCTGGATCACGCAGAGCCATGAGTCTCCTTACCGCAATGGTCACCAACCACTCAGTGTTCTGATCGATGTTCATTGTTTCTCAAACGCAAAGAACCTCCGCGCCGTCTGGAAACTTGCCGATGACGTGCGGTTGCAACTGTCTCAGAAACTGCTGGAAATCCACTCACAAGAGTCATCGGAACTGGTAACAGGATATCTGCGGCTGAATGAAGCAATCTGCAGGGATCTCACCAGAGATTCCGTGCCTGTCAGAACGCACCTGCTGCAGCATGTCGTGGTCTCACTCCAAGGCCGAGTCGACAGCGTGGAACCAATCACATCTGAATCCCCCTGATCAAACAGAGAACCATTGCGCAACACCAGAGATGTGTTCGCGACGCTGATGTTTTTTCATACCTCTAAAAAGGATGCTTCACAATGGCTGTCTCCAACATCGTACGTAACCTTCGTGATGGCGAACTCACAATCAAAGATGGTGATTCCAAATCAATGACAGTGCTTCTTGATCAGGGCGACCTGAGCTGGACACAACGACTTCAGACAATCGAGATCAAAGATCGAGGATCGATTGCGAATGGACATCTCCGAAAAGGGGACGAAGAATCAGTGGCTCTCTCGTTCTCTGCACGCTGGACACAGCTGATCAGTGCCAGCGGAGACCCTCTGCAATTGTACGAGATGCTCTCGTTTCGATCCGCCGCCAGTCTGACAAGCACTTCGACAGCGGGCGAACAACAAACATTGACATTTGAATTTACCGTGACCGATCCCAAAGGGGCGGCCAGCGAGAAGATCGTCTTTTCCAAAGTCTACCGCGAGACCCTCACCATGTCGGAAGGAGACGAAGCAAACACAATCGCATTCACAGGAAAAGCGTTCCAGACCGCCCCTGTCGTCTCACGAGTCTGAGATCCGGCATCGAATGAGGAGTCAGGGCGCAGTTCTTTTCCGTAATCACTTCAACCAGTGAAGTTTCATGCCAATCACAGAGTCACTGACAGTCCAGATTCTAGGTGACAGTTCTGGCTTGCAGTATGAACTGGAGCACGTCGCCGAAATGCTCGGCGGGCTACAACAGTCGCTCACGGACAGTGCGAGCAATGCAGGGCAACTGGGCAATGCATTTCAAAGCCTGTCTGGAGCCACAAGACCTTTGCAGGGGATTACGAATCAGCTCTCTGCAATCAATCAGCAGATTCAGGCAATCGCGCAACAGCCTGTCACGCTGAATGTCGCTCCTGCCGTGGAAGCACTCATGCAGCTGATTCAAATGGCCCAGATGGCGGCTCAACAACTGGCAGCACTGAGCACACCGGTCCCGATGGGAGGCATGGGCGGGGGCATGCCGATGGCAGGCGGAACAGGCCAGCTTCCGATTCGTGGGTATGCATCGGGGGGGCTTGTGACAGGTCCGTCAGGAATCGATCAGGTTCCGGCAAGGCTCTCGGCTGGTGAGTTCGTGATGAATCGTGACGCTGTCGCTGCGATGGGGGTTCAAACCCTGGAACACATCAACACATCTGCCAGTCGGTCTGGTGCATCCGCATCAGCACAGGCACTCACTCATGTGAATCCATCGGCAGCCCTTCCTTCATTCCCTGTACCGCGTGCGATGACCGCCGCCTACGGCGCGCAGAACTCGGTCTCCCCATCACCGATCAGGCATTCTTCAAGCTCGACAACCTCAACACAGATGCACACCAACAATTTCGGCGGTATTCAAATTCACGTTCGTGAAACCACCAATGTGCAGGAGTTACTGCGAGAAATGCGAGTCGATGGAATTGGCCTGCGTCACCGACGTGGATAAGACCTTCGATTGCTCTTCCTCGGCCGGCTTCGTTTCTCCGGCCGCCGCGCCTGTG
>JBEBTF010000299.1:0-3501 GCA_040393865.1 Planctomicrobium piriforme
GGTGCTCCACTCCACATGTTCTAAGTCGATAAGCCTCGATTCTCGTGCACCGAGTTGATGTACAGGTCCGTATTTGCGTGGGAATCTGCTGGTCAAATAAACGGACTGGCACGACAATTCTCCGACATGTGAAAGTGCGGAAACCTCTTGCGTGCAAATAGCTTATTGCGCCGTTGCGTGGTGTTGGTTTGTGGCCGTTGTGGAATTTTCCAGAAAATGTGTCCGAAGTTTTCTCTTAACGGCAACATTCCTTAGTCGTGCGATTAATAACTTTTGTTCGCCGTTGAATTTCAGATGGTCAGTGAATGATCAGGCGTAAAAACGCCCAAATAGAATGAATTTATGATCTGCGATTCAGCAGTCATTGGCAGTTTTTGAGGTGCTGTGCAGAAGGAAACATGAGGTTCTCCTGCCAGAGTTCAACTCAAGATGCTCTCAAAAATAAATGAAATGGAGAAAACTAGATGAAAGCCAGAAATAATGTCGGATTGATGATGACTGCAATTGGCGGAATCTGTCTGGGAGCAGCTGCAGTCGGCGTTTCCCAGCCAATGACAACAGGGAACGTGCTGGCGCCTGCTCCAGCCCGGGCTCCTGAAGACCTTTCTATTGCGTTTCGGGACGTCTCTCAAAGAGTCCTTCCGGCGGTTGTCTCCATTACAGCTGAGGCTCGTCCAGCCGCGGTGACGAAGACTCTTGGCGGACGCGGTTCAGGATCGATGGAAGAGGAGATGCTGCGTCGCTTTTTCGGCGATGATCCACGATTTGAACAGTTCATGCAGCAGTCACCTGAAGGGGGCCGTCCGCGTCCAAGAATGCAGGGGACAGGCTCTGGATTTATTGTGGATGCCAGCGGTGTGATCCTGACAAACAGCCACGTTGTTGAAAATGCGGATCGAGTCAAAGTGAAGCTTCAGGATGGACGTGAGCTTCAGGCCGAGTCCTGGAATGTTGATCCACGTTCAGACATCGCAATTGTTCGAGTGAAATCGACCGATAAACTGCCTGCATTGGTGCTGGGTGACAGCAATAAGATGCAGGTGGGAGACTGGGTGTTGGCCCTTGGAAACCCATTCAATGTGGGAACAACAGTCACCTCTGGAATCATCAGTGCGACAGGTCGCGGACCAGGGATCAATGAACGGGAAGAGTACCTGCAGACAGATGCTGCGATTAACCCAGGGAACAGCGGCGGACCACTGGTCAACCTGTATGGGGAAGTGATCGGAATCAATACCGCGATCTCATCACGAAGTGGTGGCTATGACGGCATTGGCTTCGCGATTCCATCGGAAAACGTTCGCTGGGTGGCAGAACAGTTGATTGCTCATGGAGAAGTCAAACGTTCTTACCTCGGAGTGAAACTGCAGGAACTGACAAACGACCTGCGAACGCAGTTCGAGGTTCCATTTGGCAAGGGAGCACTGGTTGGCGACATCCTGCCAAACACACCAGCATCTAAAGCCAAGTTTGAACCAGGTGATGTGATTGTCGAGTTTGATGGCCGCACGATTACCGACCGTGATGCATTGATCGGAGTTGTCGAACGATCGGTTCCTGACAAGTCATACAACGCGAAAGTGATTCGTGCTGGAAAAGAAGTAACTGTTGCTGTCCAGCTGGAAGCAATGCCATCTGATTACACAGCAGCATTGCGTCGGGTCAACAACAATGGATCTGCAACGTCTCCAGCCAAGCCTGCAAACGAAGATGTAGCGAAACTGGGAGTGCAGGTTGTTGAACTGAATAGCGAGTTGTCGACTCAGCTTGGGTTGAAGGAAGATGCAACCGGAGTTGTCGTGAAGAGTGTCACTTCCGGCGGACCTGCTGACGAAGCAGGACTGAAAGCGGGTGACCTCATTGAACGAGTCGGAACGAAAACGATTCGCAGCATGAACGACTTCCGCGATGCAGTGACCAGTGCCGACCTTGATCGAGGATTGCTCCTGCATATCAAGCGAGGTGAAGAATCAGCGTTCGTCGTTGTGAAGAAGGACGCAAATTGATCCCGGGTCGCGGAGTGTGGGGCTCAATGCATTCTGAATGACCCTGATCGGCGTCGTGAGGTGAATTTCACTTCACGACGCCGATTTTTTTTCTGAAACAGGCAGAGATCTCCTGCTAAATGCTTTTTGAGGTCGGTAGTCACTGATGCGTTCAGGTTTTACGGGATCACAACCTTTAGCCTTAGTGATGTGTCCTCTATCATGGAGGCTCAGAACTACATTTTTTCACTGCAAAGTCACCTGAGTATCAAGTTGGAGTCCATCGCCATGGCGACCCCTTCCGAAATGTATGATGCCGCAATTCAGCTGAAAAACTCCGGGGATCTGGAAGGTGCTGTTGGCAAGCTCCAGGAACTGGCGAAAGAGCACCCGGAATTTGCAGACGCCCGTTCTGCTCTGGCTGTTTTTCTTCAACGTCTGGGGCGGTTTGAAGAAGCGATCGAGCACGCCAAAAAGGTGTGCGAACTGCTTCCTAACGATCCATTTTCGTTTACTCAGTTGTCTGTGATTTATGTGAAGTGCGGAAAGATTCCGGAAGCAGAAGATGCCAAAGCACGGGCACACATGGTCCAGGCATCTGCTCAACGCTAAGACGGATTTCAAATCATGTGGCCTGTGCTGGACGAGTTCCAGATGGCGTCCCATATGTTGCCAGTTGGGCCACATGATTGACCGTTTGAGAGTCGGGATCTGTCTGCAAATAGTGTGCTGTATTCTCAATAGGCGCTGTGCATCCCGTTAAGGGAGTGTTGGCCGATTGAGTTGAGTGATGTGATTCAGGAGATAAAGCTGAACCTATGTCGGAAACCCCACGCGTTCTTGTGACCTTGTGTACTTACAACGAGCGTGAAAATCTTCAGCACCTGATTCCAGACATTCAGAAGTTTGTTCCGCACGCGGACATTCTGGTCATTGACGATAATTCCCCTGATGGAACAGGGCGGTATGTTGATGAATTGGCCGCAACCGACAAGCGGATTCATGCCATTCATCGCCCTGGTAAGCTCGGGTTGGGGACTGCGACGACCGCCGGATTCAAGTTTGGAATTGATCGTGGCTACGATCTGCTTGTGAATCTCGACGCTGACTTCTCGCATCCGCCGCGATTTATTCCGGATCTTCTTGCAAAGTCTGGGACTGCTGACGTGGTCATCGGGTCCCGGTATGTGAAGGGGGGCGGTGTCGACGGGGCCGGGTTTTCACGACTGATGATGAGTAAGTCGCTTAATATCTACGCCCGCGCAGTTCTGGGGCTGACAACGCTCGACAATAGCGGCAGCTTCCGTTGCTACAGTGTCCCGTTGCTGAAGAAGGTGGACTGGTCCAATGCCAGGGCAACTGGGTATGCGATTGAGGAAGAGATTCTTTTTCGATTGAAAAAGGCCGGGGCGACCTTCACCGAGGTTCCGATTATTTACGAAGAACGTCGCTTCGGACACACGAAACTACATTGGAAAGAAGCTGTTCAGGCAGGTTGGGTGCTGATGAAGCTGCG
>JBEBTF010000300.1:0-3499 GCA_040393865.1 Planctomicrobium piriforme
TGTGCTCAACGCCGTTTGGCGTCAGAGGAAGATTCACCGCATGTCCCCGAACTCGAAGTGAGTTCCAGGGTTACGGTTTATCGATTCATGCATCTCATTAATCATGGCAAACATCGAGAATTTCCTCTTGGTTTTAGAAGTGACTTTTCAAAGAGCGAAACCATAACCCCTTGTGAGGAAAGGTCGTATCGTCATTCTGCGTGAGAATCAAGCATCAGTGAATTCGTGATGTTATCTAAGTTCAATCTGTTACACCTTTTCGCTCGTTATTCTACAGCAGGAACACCACCAGTTAATGTTCCTTGATTTCCGTTAGCCTCAAGCATCAGTCTCAGTACATCAATTTTCATCCATTGAGTGGCATTGTTCGCCAATGGTCCTCATAAAATTCGAAACGTCGGTGGAGGATCTGCCCAGTCTGACTGGTCGGACGTGGAATGGACCGGAATCCGATCCGCACATTGTCCACAAATCGGAATCACAAGCAGGCTGTCTTCGGATTCCATGACTTCGGCAAGTTCCCAGCGGAGTTTTTCCAGCATCTCACGGTTCAGGCGACAGCGAAAGATACTGTACTGAACTCTGGAACCATAAGATTCCAACCGTTTAGCAACTTTCTTCAAGCGTTTACAATCCCGAATGTCATACGCAAGAAGATGCCAGGTTTTCATCGGCGACTCTCCATCACAGACAAACAATGACAATTCATGGAACTATTGTGGTCCTCATCTGATTTTCATTCGGGCGAACAGACCTGGGCAACCAGTCCATTCCTTTTCAAGAAGCCGGACTTCTAATTCGACGATTCGAGAATATGTCATCGAACTTCCAGTGTATGGATGTTTGGACGATTCCGTTAAACGTTGTTCAAAGAGAGTTATTGCTTTCTTTCTTCCGGAGTCGGAGAGCCAGACATGTGTTCCCGCATGCGTGAAGTCCTCGTCCACATTCCATTGCCCTCGGTTCAGGCTTCCGATGGTCGGCATATCCACAAGTGACACCCGAAAAATTTCCATGATGTCAAGAACCAGTGGAGGGGCAGCGGATCGAGGTTGGTGGAAATATCCAAAGGCAGGTTCCAAACCCACGGAAATTACGGTTCTATGAACCAAAGCGAAGAGCATTCCATATCCAAAGCTAAGTATGGCGTTGAAGCAATCTTTGGGAGGATGTTTGGATCGGCCTTGTGGCAGGAGTCTCGTGTCGATTCTGGGTGAGATTAACTTGGGAACAGCAGCAAAATAGGCTTTCGCTGCCATGCCTTCCAATCCCCGCAGGGAATCGAGATTTGTAACCGAGCCGAGTCGTTTCAGTGATTCTCGAATGCGACTGATCGGCTCTTCAACTGCCTGGCGTACGTTCATGTTGTCACGCGTCGAACGGAGCAGGTATCCCAGTTGTGATTCAACTTTCGTCTGAGTCGTTCGTTGTGCCAGCCCGAGACAGATTTCCGGAGATCCGAGCGCCGTGAATTGCCGGATCCGTTGTTGAACTCGGCCTGGCGTGTTTGTTGTTCCCGCGAGAAAGCGTCCTCCATAAGTCATCCATTGAATTGGGATGCCACGTTGTGAACAGAGATGAATCGCCTGAGTCGTGACCTGTCCGTGGCCATGAATAATGACCGCATCGACTTGTGCGACTGGAACTGTCTGCTTCTCATCATCTGTTTTAACAACCAGAGTATCGCTACTCCGCGAGATGTAGGCCTTCTGAGCAACAACATGAAGAGTGTGTCGTTCTCGTTGTGTCGGGATTTTCGGCCCACTTTTTACAGTCCGGGTGAGTATGGGGGCGGACTGATGTTCTGGTGGAGAAGACTGCAGACGTTCTTCTTCTGGCAGGCAGACGGGTGCGAGAGAACAACCTGTACAAAGTCGTTCATTTTCGGTGACAGGTGGCCGTGTCGTTGATTGTCGAAGTGAGATGGCACGATTCACCGCTTGTCTCAGGTCTTGCCGGGCCTGTTCGTCGATGGGAATTCTTGCAGTTGCGTGATCAGCGTGATAGCGAACGCGCGCTTCTCTGACCGGTTCTCCTAATTCCTCTTCGATGAGAACAGAATAGGCAATGGCCTGAATCCGATCGCTGGGCCAGGCGAAAATTTCTCCATTATCTCCTTTTCTACAGCGCCCCCGTTTGTGTTCATAAGCAATCCAGGCTCCATCCCGTTTACGAACTGCGTCAACTTTTCCAAGTAGCCCCCAGTGGTCGCTACTCACTTCGAAAGAACGAAGTTCTGGAGATTCATCATCAAGTGGAACCCTTTCGACGTGCAGCCGGCGCCCAGCATAAACATTGGCGTCGGCGACACGGATCTCTTCCACTTCTTCGAGGTAAAACAATCGTTCGCAGTACAGCAGTGCATGTAATGCCATGACGCGAACAGGAGGATCAAAGGATGAATTTGCCGACTGAATCATGTTTCACCAGGTGGTTGGATCATTGGAATCACGTCCCTGTCTGGTTGAACTCCGCTCCTTCCTTCAACAAGGTTGCCTGTCGTATGGCATGTTTTTGCCGTACCGACATGGTCGACCCAGACCGGAAGCGTGATACGACCACGCTTGGCCACTAGAAATGTCTGACATGACCGCTCTCGAAGATGGCTCGGCATTCGTTCCAGTGAAAGAACGTCATTCACGAGATGCGTACTTTCTCCCAGACTCAGCCCCCCGAACCGTTCAATCGATGACGGATTGGCCAGCGCCGTCCGAATTCGATCTTCCAGAGTTGGATCTGCAGATGATCTCGTCTCATCACTGGAGTCCACCCAGATAATGAGATCGATTTCAGTCAGAAGCTGCTGATAATCCGGCCGAGTATTTCCTGAACTTCCCAGCGGAGCCTTTTTCACTCTCCAGACTGTACGTAAGACGACACTGGTCGGGGGCTCTCCGATCAGTGATGCCGTGACCCGACACCCGATGTGTCGACGTCGATCAGTCTCTCCTATGAATGCCAACAGAAACCCATAGCAGGTACTGGGGGGAGGTAACGGTTCGGTTTCAAGATACTCGCGTGCCAATCCCTTGCGGAAACAGGCAATCGGCACGCTGACGTAAAGTCCCAGCATGTTCTATCCCTTGATTCCGAGTTTGCTGTGAATGACTTTCACGGCTGCCGCGCTGGCCGCCTTGACTCCGGTGATGGCTTTGATTCCAGCCGCTTTGAGATCGTGTGCGAGTTGAGACTCCAGATCACTCACCCCCACAAGCAGTTCCTTAGAGTCAATGTCCCCCGATTGGATACGTTGAATGAGCGACTTGGCATTGATCGTTTTGCCGTCATCCTCCGTGCTGAAGCAATACAACAGTCGAGGGGCCGGATCGTCAGTCAGGCGGATGACCACTGCCTCAGGCGAGAAATCAAACAGAAATCGACCATGGTTCCCGGCGACAGTGCCCAGGTTACAGAGAGCCTGAATTGCGGTTGCTGCTCTGGATCGATCGCGCAGCCGTTCTGGAGTCAGTGAGATTCCATACTGATAACGGGTTGCGTG
>JBEBTF010000301.1:0-3469 GCA_040393865.1 Planctomicrobium piriforme
TGCCAGAGACGTCGCATGATTTCGAGAATTGCACAGATGAAGGAGATTCTCTGATGAGCAGCGTGCGTCAGCGGACTTTTTTAATCGATTCAAGTGTTTTGGTACGCCGCATGCAGCCTGTTTTCTGCGAATCTGCTTCCAGTTGAAGAGACTGCCAAGCGGAGATGTGAGAGACTGAAGCTGTCTATGAGGTGCGGCAATCAGTTCACGACGGACTTTCGTTCAGAGGAAGAATGAGTTCTTTGCGAACGTGAGATCTGTGAACGACAGGGATGAAGGTGTTATCGTGAATTTGGATCGATCATCGACTGAGAATACCGAGTCAGCAGAGTTGCCCAAGCGTCAGGGGCGGCGTGGGTGGATTCTGGGGTTCCTGCTCTTTGTTGCTGCTGGAGTCGTGCTGTTGCCGACCTTGCTGGCGAGCTTGTTTATCTCACAGCAGGGTTTGGCCTGGATTTCTGGTTCGCCGGTCGGGCGATTTACCGTTGGGCATGCCGATTTTGGGTGGCAATCTCCGGTTTCTTTGCACGACGTGATTGTGAATGACGATCAAGGGCGTCCTCTTGCACAGGTCGATTCCTTGACTGCCAAGCGATCCTTTTGGGATTTTCTTGTCAAACCAAATGGCCCGTTGCAGCTGAATCTGGATGGGGCGAAATTTACTGTTGTTGTTCACGAACCAACCGGGCTCAATCGAGGCGAATCACGTATTCGCGAAGCTGTTGAGAAGATCCACAAATCTGCGACTCCCAACGCTGGGCGCGATATGGAAGTGGAAATTAAAAATGGCACGATCGAGTTTGTGACCCCGGAACATCAGGTCATTGAAGCCTGGACCGGAATCAGTGCAAAGTACCTGTGTCTGGTGACAGGAACAAAGAAGCAGTCGCTGCAGGCATCTCTTCCAGCAAATGAGACATTGGGAACTGGTGAGGTGACGGTCGCTGCTGACATCGGCCCAAACCCTGCGAATCCAGAACAGGAACTTACCAATGTGAAACTCAATGCTGATCGGTTATCACTGCTCGCTGTTCAGCCGTGGTTGCGTGAGTACCTCAGCGAAGGCCAGCCAATGCGGTATGCCAGCGGGACCAGTGAATCGGTTCTGACCCGAGATGAGAAACAAGGCTGGCAGTTCACAACCAATTCCCGTCTTGTCGATCCGGCTGCTGGAAAAGAAATTCAGATCGCCCTCGAATCGCAGTTTCTGAAGCAAGAAGACAAACTGCAGTTGCCCAAATTTGCACTTCAGGTTCAGGATGCGTCTGTGAATCTCGCAGGTTCTGTAACCGACCTGACTGGCCGCCAACATTTGGAGATGTCTGGAACAATTCAGTTGCCAGGCGAGGGGCTGCTTGAGTTTTTGCCAGCAGAGATTCGCAATGAGATTGATATTCAGGGGATGAAAGTTTCAAAGCTGACATTGACCGGCCCGCTCAAACGTTCGCCTTCAGAAGACACGCCTCGCGACCCAGCCACGGAAGTCACAGCAACTGCGAAGACAACAACGGCGGTAACACTACCACCAGAGTTCAGTGCATCGATGTTGGTTGAATGGGCAAAGGCGAAAGCATATGGACTGGAAGTTCAGCAGGGGGCGATTCAGGTCACATTCCAGAATAACCGGATGTCCTCGCAGCCGTTAAACATCTCCGTTAATGGCGGAGAATTGAAACAGTTGCCTGATCTGGAAATGGGAGATCAGGGACCAGTGTTGCATTTCCGTGAAGGAATCATGCTGTCCAATGTTGGCCTGACTGAAGAGGTTTGTCGGGGATGGATTCAGTTCATCTCACCGACACTCGCAAGTGCGACTGCCGTACAAGGACGTATGACGCTGACGACGAATGCCGGGCAGATTCCATTGTCTGCAATTGCGGCGGCGGATTTGTCCGGAACGATGACAATTCAGGAGGGGAAAGTCCGCCCGGGACCACTGGCCAATCAGGTTCTGGGGCAGGTGGCTCAACTGGAAATGCTGATCAAAAAGCTCAAAGTCTCAGAATTGAGCGATCGATCAATCATGGAGATCGAGAATAAGCCTATTGCGTTCCGCCTGTATCAAGGCCGGGTCTATCATGAACGGTGCGGGTTCAATGTTGCTGGTGTTCTCACTGAAACCACTGGCTCTGTGGGGATCGATCAGACGATTCAGATGTTGGTCTCAATTCCGTTTCCTGAACGGTGGTTTGCCGACGCTGGTCCCGTTCTTAAGGCACTGCAAGGGGAAGCACTTCAATTCCCGGTCACCGGAACTCTGGCCGAGCCCCAAGTCGATGCACGGCCGGTTGCCGAATTCGGGAAACGGATTGGCGTCAAAGCGGTCGGCGGGCTGATCGACAGGCTGATTGAGCGCCGTCAAAATCGCGGACGCTAGACCATGTCGGGCAAACACGGGGCTGTTCAGAATTCTTTCTGACTGGAAAAAAGCTGAATCCCAAACGCCGGGTAAGCCGCTCTATTCGAGAAGTGCTTCGAAATGAATGGGCGCTTTCTCACCGTAAACCGTGGTGAGACGCTTCAGTCTCATTTTTCTTACAGCGGGTAATCTGGTTTGATGCGAATCTGCATTTGCTGCTACCCTTCCGGGACAAAGTGAGTGATTCATTGTGTGGAAGATTCACAGACTGAGTGATTCGCTGTCATTTTGAACCTGATTGAACTGATCGTTCACGAGATGTCGTCAGGGGAGAATGCTGGTTAGAGCAGTTTGCTCTACCGAGTGCCCGCGCAGCGGCCGTTTTGATTGATGAAAAGCAACTCGCCGCGTGGCGGAAGTGTGGAAATGATTTTGCAAGGTGCTCTAGGTGTCTGTCCAAGGTTGAAAAGGGCGATTTCGTGAACGGATTTGACGACGATCAAGTAGAACAGAATCTCGAACCAGTTCGCGAATTGACGAAGCCACAGCGTCGCGCGCTGGGGGTCCTTGTTGAGAAGGCCTATACCGTTCCAGAGAGTTACCCGCTCACAGTGAAGTCTCTGGTGGCTGGGAGCAATCAGAAAAGCAATCGCTCTCCGATCACCAACTACACTGAAGATGCTCTGATCGATGCTCTGGAAGATCTGCGTTCGATGGGGCTGGTTGCGGTTGTTCATACCGAATCCGGTCGTACAGAGCGATATCGTCACTATGTCCGCAAGCGATTTCCGTTCTCCGAGCCGCAGTTGGCGATCATCACCGAACTGCTGTTGCGTGGGCGACAGCAATTGGGGGAATTGCGAGCCAGAGCGAGTCGCATGGTGCCGATTGAAAGCCAGCAGGAATTAAAGAAGGAAATTGAAGGGTTACTTGAACTGGGCTATGTTCAGGTTGATGGTCCGCTGGATCGTCGGGGCGTTGAAATCGATCATAATTTCTACCTCGCCTCTGAAGAGGCAACGATGACGGTCCGGCATGAATCGTCGCCTGGATCAGGCCACGAAGTTGCAGAGCCTTCGGCGCAGACTCGGCGTCAGGATACGAGTCATG
>JBEBTF010000302.1:0-3448 GCA_040393865.1 Planctomicrobium piriforme
GCCTTACCGGCGGGGGCTCAAGTTGGAGTGGTCAAACGATTGTCTCTGGAATCGCGACAGATCATTTGCGGAACGGTTCTCCAATCTGGACCAGAAGGAATTGTCTTGATGAACTGCAATTGTCTGACTCAATGCACTGCCAAGACTCCTGTCCTTTCAGAGATACCTTACGTCAAGCGTTACTTCAAAATGATTGGTGTTGGCAAAGAACTCGTTCCGATCTTGTGGATTCCCAGTGCCGACATCGAATCCACAGTGATCATGGAGCCTGCTCCTGAAAACTATATTCCTCCCCAGGTCAACATTGACCTTTCACATGGTTTCGTGGCAGAGAGAATCGGGATCGACTACGACTTATAAATTGACGATATAAAGAACTCTCGCAAACCATGAGTTCAAAGAAAGGGCCCTACCCTCAGGGTCGATGCCGTGAAAGGAGTGGCGGGAGAATGGAGAAGCAGAGACCCTTTGGTTTTGATTAGGAAGTGTGGTTCGCGATGAAGTGGAGTTTCCCACGGATGGTGGGCGCTGGGTGAGGTCTATGCGGCCTCTGCGAACTGGGCTGGGGTTTGGTAGGTCAAGGCAGAGTGTCTGCGGATCCGGTTGTAGCAACACTTCGATGTATTCGAAGCGGCTCGCACGGGCTTCTGCTCGAGTTCGGTACTGCTCGTGATGCACCAGTTCTTTCTTTAAGGTCGCGAAGAACGATTCCATCGGTGCATTATAATAACAATTCCCTTTCCGACTCATCGAACTGGTGATGCCATGTTCCTTGAGCAGTCTCTGGTAGTGCTCGCTGGCATATTGCACACCACGATCGGAGTGAGCAATCAATTCCTCTCCCGGGCACTGACGCGAGATTGCCATTTCCAGAGCATCCACGACCAGACGACTATCGATCTTCTCGGACATGGACCAACCCACGATCTCTCGGGTGAACAGGTCTTCCACTGCGGCCAGATACAACCAACCTTCATTCGTGGCCACATAGGTGATATCGGCTGTCCAGGTCTGGTTCCTGCCAGATGGTTGAAAATCTCGATTAACGATGTTCTTCGCGACAGGATGAGCATGGTGGGAATCCGTCGTCGTCACACGGAACTTGCGATGTGATTTGGCTTGAATTCCCGCATGTTTCATGCATCTGGCCACCGTCTTGCGGTTGCAGCGATAACCTTGAGCCATCAGTTCTGCATGAATCCTGGGGGAACCATACGTGCGTCGGCTTGACTGATGAACATGACGAATCTGCTTGGTCAGCTCTGCCCGACGACGGGACGTCCTACTCTCTTCACGAGAACACCAGGCATGGAATCCATTGCGTGACACCTGCCGCACAGAGCACTGCACCGACACCGGCCACTGCTCACGATGGTCTTCAATGAAGGAGTATTTCACTTCGACTCCTTCGCGAAGAAGGCCGTCGCTTTTTTTAAGATCTCCCGTTCCATTGTCAGCCGACGCACTTCTTCTCGAAGACGCCGGTTCTCTTCTTCAAGAGGAGTCTGCAGGCCTTTACCAGGAAACGCCTGTTCTCCTTGAGATTCCAGCCGCCGCTGCCATTTGCGAAGCGTCCCGGGATCGATGTCCAGACGCCGGGCAACTTCGGCTTGTGAAAGGCCTTCACGCTGCATCAGCTGCAACGCTTCACGCTTGAATTCGGGCTGAAAACTTACGGCGACTCTGCGACATGCAATGCTCTCCTCGCTTGGAATGATAAGGTCTTACCCCAGCGCCCACCATCCGTCGGAAACTCCACTTGCTCCATTGCCCTCAATGAAGGACATTTGGGAAGTCGATTTTCGGATGATTCCCACCAGTTTAGACTCTAAACGGGCTAAGATGATTGTTCCTAACTCTCATCAGTCGGCTGTGGAGGCGTTGTTTCCCTCCATCGCTCGATGGATTCAAGGAGGCACGATTGAGATCGGAGAGGATGAACAGTTCGGCTTTGTCGTCCGGGCACTCGATTGCGGGGGCCTGGTGTTCGAAGATGACACCGCAGAAACGCTGGCGGAAGCAATGGTGGCCTTGGAAGCAGGGCTGAGCCAGTGGTTTGAAGAGAATGATTCCTGAGTATTGGCTTCCCGCTACCGGTTGGCTGAGTTCCATAGGTCGAAACAATGGCAATTATTCCTCCTCAGATCACCATCACCGAAGGCGACCTGCTTGATCAGGAGGTCGATGTTATCGTCAATGCTTGGAACCGAGACATCATTCCATGGTGGTTGCTGCTTCCGCAGGGAGTTTCCGGAGCAATCAAACGACGGGGAGGAACGCTTCCATTTCGAGAGGTCGGCAGACATGGTTCCATTCCCCTAGGAAGTGCAGTTCTGACATCAGCTGGGAAGTTGCCGTTCAAAGGCATCATTAATGTGGCTGGTATCAATATGCTCTGGACGGCTTCAGAAAGATCAATCAGAGATTCGGTGAATAATGCCATGGCAGTGGCACAACAAAACAATTTCACATCAATCGCATTTCCACTCATCGGAGCTGGTTCTGGAGGATTCAATCAGGAAAAGGTGAAGGACATCATGATCGATGAACTTGGAAAAACAGATGTCCCGATGGTGGTGAAGATCGTCATCTTCAAGAAAAGAAAATGACGGCTTCGAAAAGCAAGATGTTGTTTGATCTCGCCGGTCGGGAAGATGTGCCAGACGGCATGGCCATAAGTAGCCAAATAATCGCTCACGAGTCGGCGGTGGCATTGCCAGAACAGGCTTTCTGAGCACATGTAGGCTGTGCGTTTCTTCTCAGCGATGGCCAGCAATTGCTGAATGCCCTGTTGGAACGGTTTCGCCTGCATATAATCAGCGTAGCTGTGAAAGCTCTCGTTCCGAAGATCAGAGTTCAGTGAAGGCGATACTGATTTCTGCTTGGGACGCCGCCTCCCAGTGATTCCAACCAGTTATATTTGTCGAGCGGATGGTTGGAATGACCGATGGTGAAGAGTTCCGTTGCCATCGGATGATTCTACCATCATTTTCCAAAGTATCGGGCGATCCACATGATGGCTGTGAACAGCAGGTTGAGAAGGATGCAGGTTGTCAGCGGAAAGTTGAACCGAAAATTCTCACGTTCACAGGCAAATCAACTTCGTAAGATTGACGATGCTCGTCGGCGGGTAACATCGTTTCACAGACTTCGCAAAAAGTTCTCCCTGCGGCAATACCCAGTCCGACAGCTTCACTTCGACTTCCGGCCGTCCCTGATCTCCCGGACGATCTTCGCCTGTTCAATCAGACCAGACATCTCGAAAACCTCTTGATCACCGGTAATGATGTTCGTGCTGATCTGTTTTTCAGACAAACGCTACAGAGCCGTTTTGGGAACGGCTATATCCCTGGCCGTTCGTCATCCGATTCGTGGCCTTAGGCAGGTGGTGGACTTTGAAGTGCAGGATCTGCAAAACCCGCTGGCCGCCAGCCGTTCTCCCGTTGGA
>JBEBTF010000303.1:0-3421 GCA_040393865.1 Planctomicrobium piriforme
GAGTTGAAGATCGCAAAGTGGAATGACATCAGTCGCGGAACGCAGGAGTTCGCCAATCGTAACGCTGGCAAAGGCGGTTTCTGTTGCGGCGTAGGCTTTGTCGAGTTCCTGATGCAGTGGGCACAAGTGAGTATGTGAAGGGAGTCCGAGGGGACAGTGCCGGATTCGCTCGACCGGGGCCACGGCGTTGACAACATCCAGAATCGTGACTGTATCCGGCTCTTTGTTGAGCGAATGGCCACCTTTAGGGCCAGATCTGGAGAGAACCAGTCCTGCTTTCGCGAGATCCTGAAGCACCTTGTTGAGATATCGCCGCGGAACCTTGGTTCGTTCCGCCAGTGCGTCTGCAGATTCTGATCGAGTCGGACTGCTTGCGAGGCAGGCGATGGTGCGTAAAGCGTATTCGGCTGTTTTCGACAACATTTGATGACCAATATTTCGGTTCTTCTATTCTACACCTTGACATGTAGAATAGAAGTCGGAATCATAGGACCAAGTAGATTCAGTGCGTCATGCTACTCGAATTTGCGACCGTATTCTTCCCGCGAGTGTTTTGCCTGACAGGAATTCAGCAGACAGAGCAGATTGTCCCTGCCGGTTGTTGCATCCTGTTTCCAAGTTCCAGTTGATTCCCGCCTGTGTTCCCTTGTGAGTGGACACCGATCGCTTTTTGGGTCTTTGTTTCTTTGGAATCGTTCATCCCGCCGTTTATGCCTCGGAGCCGCAGGAGATCGCTATGATCAGTGAAAAGAGTCTGCAGATCGTTAAAGTCACCGCTCCCGCTGTGGCTGCTCATGCTGAACAGATTACCCGTCGTTTTTACCAGCTGATGTTTACCGGAAATCCGGAAGTGAAAGCCTTTTTTAATCAGGCTCATCAGACGGCCGGGACGCAACAGCAGGCATTGGCCGGGGCAATCTGTGCCTATGCTGCAAATATCGAAAACCTGAGTGTACTGGGTGGGGCAGTTGAGTTGATTGCCCAGAAGCATTGTTCACTGGGGATTCAGCCAGAGCACTATCCAATCGTCGGCAAACATTTGCTGGTGGCTGTGAAGGACGTGCTGGGAGATGCCGTCACGGATGAAGTGACGAATGCCTGGGCGGAAGCGTACCAGTTGCTGGCGGGAATTCTGATTCAGCGAGAAAAAGAGATCTATGAATCTCAGGCTGCCGCCGCTGGCGGTTGGAATGGCTATCGGACTTTTGTGGTAACAAAAAAGCAGCCTGAAAGTGAAATCATCACTTCATTCTATCTGCAGCCAAAAGATGGAGGCGAGCTTCCTCCGTATCAGGCTGGTCAGTACATCACAGTGCGAATCGATCACCCAACGACACCGACTTCTCCTCGCAACTACAGCCTGTCGGATCATCCAAATCAGGAATACTTCCGTATCAGTGTCAAACGCGAGCCAAGTCTGGTTCCCGGTGCTCCGGATGGACTGGTTTCGAACTATCTTCACGATGCGATTCACGAGGGAGATACAATCGAAGTCGGTCCTCCCTGTGGCGAGTTCGTTCTGGATCCAAACCGTCCAGTTGATCGTCCGATCGTATTTCTGGCGGGGGGAATTGGCATCACTCCATTGCTGGCGATGTTAAAGAGCGTGGTTCGTCAGCAGAGTGAAACACCGGTTTACTTTATTCAGGCAGCCAGAAACAGCAGTGTGCATGCGCTTGGAAACGAAGTTCGACACCTGGCGGAGCGTCATCCGAATTTGACGACCCACATTCGGTACGATAATCCACATCCTGAAGATTTACAGAACGGAACATGTGACAGTGCCGGGTTTGTGGATGCAGATTTGCTGCAGAGCGTCATCTCGAATTGGGATGCGGACTTTTATTTCTGCGGACCAAAACCGTTCATGTTGCAGCAGATTCGTCTGTTGACTGAATTGGGAGTTGATCCATCACGGTTGCATTTCGAATTCTTCGGACCACGGCAGGAGCTGACTGCGGTCAATTAAACTGCGGTCAATTAAGAAGGCGGGAGAATTGGTCGTGATGACGGCCATTCTCGTCTGATATTGGCTGATTGGGGTCTGATGGTGTTGCCGCTTCCACTTCCCGCATCGCGAGTTCACACTGTGGATTCACGATGCGGGAGCAGTTTTGCAAAGGTCGTCGCAGATGGTGACTCGAATTCATTTGATGCTGGTTGTCGGGTGGATGTTGTTGCAGACGCAACCTGTCATGGCGTTGGATGAGTTCGAGCAGGCCCCGATCAATTACAGTGACAGCACACCTGCGAATCCGGTCACTGCGCTGCAGGAAAAACTTGCCAGCGAGTCTGTGAAATTGGACTACGACGAAGAGAAAGGATATCTGAAGTCGCTTCTGGCGGCGTTAGAAATTCCGGTTGAGTCTCAGGTGCTCGTTTATTCAAAAACGAGTTTGCAGATATCGAAGATTCAACCACGGACTCCACGGGCGATTTATTTCAACGATGAAGTCGCTGTTGGGTACGCACAGAACGGAGACTTGCTGGAACTCTCTGTTTCTGATCCCAAGTTAGGGATGGTGTTCTATACCCTTGATCAGGAAAAGTTTGATACTCCCCGGTTCGTTCGCCAGACTGATCGTTGTCTGACATGTCACAGTTCTTCCCGAACCGAGAATATTCCAGGGCATCTGGTGCGGTCGCTGTTTGTTGATGCTCGTGGGTTGCCGATTTTCTCCTCCGGCAGCAAAAACGTGGATCATCGGACTCCCATCGAGCAGCGATGGGGGGGATGGTACGTCACCGGAACCCATGGGACGCAGCTTCATCAGGGAAATTTTGTTTCGAGGGAACGGACGCTCAGAGAACCTGTTGATAATGCAAAAGGTCAGAACGTCACGTCTCTTGAGGGACGGTTCAAACTCGAAAAGTACCTGACACCACATAGCGACATTGTGGCGTTGATGGTTCTGGAGCATCAGGTTCTTGTCCAGAATCGGATCACGCAGGCAAACTATACGACGCAGCAGGCACTGCACTATCAGATGGTCATGCGTCGAGATTTAGAAACCGATTCCGAAACGGTACTGCAAAGTGTTGAGCGGCGAATCAACAACGCTGGTGAAGCACTGGTGGAAGCTCTTTTGATGGTGGAAGAGGCCCCGATCACCGAGAAGATCGAAGGGACCGCCGGCTATGCGGAAGTCTTTCAAAAAGCCGGCCCACGCGATTCAAAAGGGCGATCACTTCGGGATCTTGATATGACCCGTCGAATGTTTCGCTATCCGTGCAGTTATCTGATTTACTCTCCATCGTTCGACGGGTTGCCAGATGAAGTGAAGTCTTATGTCTGGGACCGATTAAAAGAGGTTCTGACGGGGCAGGACACAGACGGCAAGTTTGCTCATCTGAGTCCGGAAGACCGCCGCAATATTCTTGAGATCCTTGTCGAAACGAAACAGGATGCTCCAGCGAGCTT
>JBEBTF010000304.1:0-3354 GCA_040393865.1 Planctomicrobium piriforme
CACATTCTGGTGAGCCATTGAAATGATTGGCAGTGTAGAACTGAACCCCCGGCGTGGTTGTGTGAACTTCCATCACTCGTCCACAACTAGGGGCCGACATTGTGGCTGCGTGTCTTAATGAACTATCCCAATCGCGAATGACAAAACAGTGGTCGTATCCCTCACCTGTTTGATTAATGACATTTCCCAGTCGAGTCCGGGTTCGAAAGTCGAATCGGCTTCCAGCGACATCCTGGATTATGCCGGTCGGGATGATATTTTTATCAACCTCAAGATAAGCGTCAGAAAAGCATTCAAACTGGTGATCGAAGATGGTCTCTGAACCGTTGAGATTCCAATAGGTATGATTTGTCAGGTTCACAACCGTCGGGCTGTCGGTTCGAGCGGTGTACTCGATTTTTAAGATGTGGTTTTCCAGCCGATAAGTCACACTGACCTCCAGTTTGCCGGGATAGCCATCTTCTCCATCAGGGCTGACGGTGCTGAACGTGACGGAATCATCATTCACTTCCGCATCCCACCGTCGCCGTGTCAGACCCCGAAATCCTCCATGCAGATGGCTGGAACCCAGGTTTCTCGGCAGCACAATTTCTTTGCCATCAAGCCAGAAGCGACCATTTCCAATCCGGTTGGCGTAGCGCCCGACCGTGGCTCCCAGATACGAAGGATTGTCGAAGTAGACATCCGGTGAATTGCCCCCCGCGACAACGTTCGATGTTTTCCCGTCTCGATCTGGACAGATGAAAGCCGTCAGCGCCGCTCCCTGATCGGTGACTTGAGCCGTCAAAAGTGAATTTTGAATCGTATAAAGAGTCGATTCGTTCCCCTCATTATCGCGTCCCCAGGCATCTTGTTTCGTGACCATGCTGGTTCTCCATTGCCGAAACGTAAGAGGCAGATCCTCTTTTCGGATTCGGCGATTTTAAATGTGAGGGCGTATCGATTGGTGAATATGCTGAATGCACCTGCCGGGGCGTCAGTCTGGAACTCATGCCACACTGGAACACCCGCATTTGTCTGTCATGGACACACGGCGCGGACTCTGGTTCCGCAAATATTTGCCAACGTGTTATTCAATTTCGTGAGATATGGAACAGCGTCAATCTCGTGCTGACACAGAAATCTGAAGTGTGCTATACAGAAAAGTAAGTAATGTTATGTGAGCTGACAACCAGCAATACCCACATATTGAAAGCAAAGTCTTGTTTGCAATCGATGTGGTGTGCATATGGTAAAAGGCTTGAAAATCGCCGAAACTCTGCATCTCCTCGAGAGGCTTTCTCTTGCAGAACTTGCATTTTCTGCCTTCGGATGATGTCGATTTTACAAAACCGCCTTGCATCGGAAATCGGCTCTGTTTTCTTTTTTATTGCGTAAGTCCAGTGATGGTCGTTTCTTGTGGTGCTTCTGGTGCCCTCTGATCGCACTGTTTGGTACGGAATCTGCTAAATCAATCCCTCGGTGATTGAGTCGGACTGGCATCGCCATCCGAATGAGAGGAGTCCACCGACCCCTTGAGAAAGGGTTAGATTCCTGCCTGAGTTCACATAGTGAATCATTGAAAAACCCCGGCGACCTGAGAGACCGCCGGGGTTTTTCGTGTTGATATCGTTCTGATCTGAGCAAATTGCTCTCAGCGATAGCGATGCGACCGATGGAACTACTTGCCCCATTTTGCAGGGACATTGTTCTTGTCCCATTCTTTCCACAACTCTTGTAACTCTTTACGGATCGCAGGATTTTCTGCGCTCAGGTCCTGTTCTTCGGAGGGATCGATTTCAAGATTCACTAACTGAGTCGCGAATTCACCCCGTGGACGGCCTGAATGGACCAGCTTCCAGTTTCCATTTCGGACGGCCCATTGGTCCCCAAATTTCCAGAAGAGTTGCTTGTGAGGGACCGCGTTTGATTGGCCGGTCAATAATGGCAACAGGTTCACTCCATCCAGCGGGTGCTCCGAAGACGGCGAAATCTTTGCTGCCGCAAGTGCGGTTGGCAGCAGGTCCAATGAAATGGCGGGTTGTTCGATCACTGTATTTGGCGCGATGACAGCCGGCCATCGGATGAGCAAAGGGGTGCGAATTCCTCCTTCGAACAAAGTTGACTTAGTTCCCTTCAATGGGGCATTAGTCGAACCGTTTCCGATGGTCGCTCCGTTGTCACTCATGAAGATCACAATGAGTAGCGGTTGGGATCATCGAAATGAGTGCGGCACAACGGCACACCGATGCAGGTGACCAGCATGTTGGGTTCGTCCATATTTGGTTACGGCCATGGACTTATTGCCCCAGGAAATATTCCCGCGCCAGCATGGCAAAGCAGAGGGCATATCAAAAATCCGCTGCTGCTGCGGGCGAAGCGGTTACGGTTTCCGTTGCGACTTGCCGACGAAGTAATCGAGCCAGGCGAGCAGGAGTTGATCTCCCGGTGTTGAGGATTTGCGAAGCTCTTCGCGAGGCTTTCCCCAATAGAAGCCAATCCAACCGCTTGCGTGCTGATCGGATTGTTCAATGAATTGCACAAACTCTTCCGGAGTGCATGAGAGCGGAAACGTTTCTTCAATCACGATCGGCTTGCCAATGTCGAACCCTGCGAGCGTTTCCAGCGCTTCACTGACCTTTCCATTTTGAGGGTAAAGGTGAACGCTGATAAAGTCGAGATCTCCTCCAACTTTGTCCGGCACGAAACCTGAAGTCAGCCCAGGTCGATCGAGACTCCAGTCCACAAGGCCAACGGTGATGAGGTGGCGCTGATCAATTTTCCTGATCGCTGTGGTGAGTTTTTTGATCCATTGTCTCGCAATCTCTGGTCGAGTGCGATTGTTTGGCGTGAGCGAAATGTATTGAACGTAGTGCTTATCGCCGAAAGCCGGACCTAGCCATTCACCCGCTTTTCCATTCCCTGCGGGAGAGACCGGTTCATTCATCAGGTCATAGCAGAATACTGCAGGGCTACTTGCGCATGTCGTGGCGATCGCTTTCCAGAATTGTGCCTGTACGTTCCAGCGATCTGTTTCATTAAGTGCGTCGTACCATGCTGGAACATCCTTTTTGTGATAGCAGCCTAAGCCTGTCACATCGAGGTGAATTAGTTCCTTCTCTGCAAGCCGCAGCAATTGGGTCAACTGCTTCAATGATTCCTGGTTCGGAGTTTCAGCGGTCTTCATGAACTTGCTGAACTGCAAGTGGATGCGAACGACGTTGGCACCCATCTGTTTCATTTCAGCGAAATCTGCTTCCACTGTTGCCCATTCCGATTCCCAGTAATCTTCGAGCAGGCGACCGGAATCGTCGCGGTCATAATTAAATCCCCAAGGGTGAAATGCTTCACCACGAGGCAAGAGAACAAACCCTT
>JBEBTF010000305.1:0-3354 GCA_040393865.1 Planctomicrobium piriforme
GTCGATCAGGTTCCATCAATTGGCAGCCAGATGGCTCGCCGTCTGGGAACGATCGGAGTCCGTGAAGTCCGCGACCTGATTGAGCTGAACCCTGAAATTCTGGAGATCCCTCTCAACAGTCTCCAGATGTCAGAGACAACCCTGAAGCAGTGGAAGGCGGAAGCCCGACTACTCTGTTGTGTGCCTCACCTGACAGGCCGTATTGCTCAATTCCTTGTTCTCTGTGGGTTCTTCACGCCCGGCGACCTTGCCCAGAGTGATGCACGGACGATCCTGAACAAGGTCAAGAAACTGCGTGGAGACAACAAACAGAGCCTGAGCTTGCCTTGGCTGAACGAAGACAAATCATGGCCACCCCAGAACGAAGCAACAGCCTGGGTTCGATCAGGCAAAGCGGCCCGAAGTTGGCGCAAACTCCGCGAAAGTTCAGAAAAATCGGCTCGATCAAACGGGATTGTTTCCGGCAAGATTCGGGAAGGTGATCTCGTCTTACACGCGGTCAATCGCGTCACGGCACCAGCGGCTTCAAGCTCTCAGGGTGTGACTGAATCTGGTCCATCGGACAACGACGTGCAGGAAGAAGTCGTCTCGGACGACGTTCGCACCTTGCGATTCTATCTCCAAACAGACAGCCAGATTGTTGACGCTCCGTCAATTGGCCCTAAGTCTGCAGAACGGTTGAATGCCATCGGTATCTACCTGGTTTCAGATCTTCTTGAACAACCAGCAGAAGAGATCGCAACAGCACTCGGCCGCCGTGAAGTGACGACCGAGGTTGTTACCGAATGGCAGCAGCAGGCAGTGCTGATGTGCAATGTTCCACACCTTCGCGGGCATGACGCTCAGATTCTGGTCGCCTGTGAAGTGACAACTGCCGAGCAACTTGCACAAATGGCTCCACACAAACTTTTTGACATTGTTGATCCATTCGTCAGATCAAAAGATGGGCAGCGACTTCTTCGATCTTCTAAAGCACCGGATCTCGAAGAGGTCACGGAATGGATTGAATACGCCCGGCAGTCGCCGCTGCTGAAGGCGGCATAATCTCTCTCGAACGTGAAAACTCGCAGTGGTCCATCAATAGCTCACTGTACCGAACAGGTTAAACGGCCCGCTTTTCATCGTGAAAGTGGGCCGCTTTTGCGTTGAAAAGACTTTCTGAATGGCGATTCATGCAAACTTCGATGAAACACCAACGGGAAAGATCACATCAGAATCTGCTTGTTTCAGGGGCGACATCCGCTGGTGACTTGGGTTAGAATTTCGAGAACACCTGTCAGCCGAATATTCTTCCTGCCGGTTTTGATTTTGAAATTCAACTGTCTTGAAGATCGCACAGAGATTTCACGAAACATCAAATCGCTGAAGTCTCTGAGCAAATCGTGCAGCAGGTGGTGGCATCAAGTGTTATTGGCGACATCGCGCTGACGACATTTTTTACTTCGGTGAAATGGTCATCCTTATGCCTCGACGATCATCACAAAGCAAGTGGCGAGACCGTTTCGGTTTCTCAGGCGGCAGTGCAATCGTTGCACCAGCTTCTACCGAGAAGTGGATGAAATTTGAGCATCGAACCCGCAGGTTTGTTGCAAGATCGATTGTTGCAGGTGTCGCTTTTCTGTCGGCAATTGCAGTCTTGCATCATGACGCCGTTGCCGAAACGCCCGTCGATGGAAAGGGTGATTCCGAATCCAACAAGCCAGCATCTGGTCAGACTTCGATTGATTTCAAATCAGTCATTCAACCGATTCTGACGGCTCATTGCACTGGATGCCACGGAGCATCCGATCAACATGGTGGACTGCGACTCGATCATCGTACGCTGGCACTGCAGGGGGGAGACACCGGACCAGCAATCATCCCACACAAGACAACAGGGGAATTGCTGCGGCGTATCACTTCCGAAAATGAAGCGGAACAGATGCCGCCTCCTGAAGAAGGAAAACGGCTTAATAAAGAACAGATTGCACTGCTACGCACCTGGATTCAACAAGGAGCGAACTGGCCAGATGACGGACAGAAGGTAAGTGTCACCTCGAAGCATTGGGCGTATCAGCCCCGTCAACAGATCACCCCGCCTTCAGTCAAAAACGAAAGCTGGATTCGTTCGCCCATCGATCGATTTGTTCTGAGCAAACTGGAAGCGGAGAAAATCGTTCCTTCCCCGGAAGCAGACAAAGAAACTCTCCAAAAGCGTCTCTTTTATGATCTGATTGGATTGCCCCCAACGCTCGAAGAGATCACTGCTTTCCAGTCAGACACTTCTCCTGATGCATATGAAAAGCTGGTCGACAGACTTCTTGCTTCACCCCATTTTGGTGAACGCTGGGGACGGCACTGGCTTGATAAAGCCCGCTATGCAGACTCTGACGGGTATGAAAAAGACAACGCTCGCCCTGATGCCTACCGCTATCGCGACTGGGTGATCAATGCGTTCAATCGTGATCTGCCTTTCGATCAGTTCACAATCGAACAGCTTGCTGGTGATCTTCTGCCCGATGCGACAGAAGACCAACGGATTGCAACGGCGTTTCATCGCCAGACCATGACAAACACAGAAGGGGGGACCGACCCGGAGGAGTTCCGCGTCGTTGCTGTGGTCGATCGAGCCAACACAACGGCCTCGGTCTGGCTAGGTCTGACAGCGGCTTGTGCGCAATGCCATACTCATAAGTACGACCAGATTACCCAACTGGAGTACTATCAGCTCTATGCGTTCTTCAACAATGGCGACGAGATCAATCTGGAGAAGTCCAAAGGACCAGAGGCAATCGCTGAGTACGAGAAGCAACTGGCTGCACATGAAGCCAAACTGAAAAGCCTCGACGCCAAGCTGGAAGCACTTAAGAAAAAGAAGGAAGCGGAGTCCGGCTCCGCAACTGAAGCAGTCAATGCCGCTGTGACAGCGTCGCCGGCTGCTTCTTCGCCGGCTGCCTCTTCGTCGACGACACCTGCACCGGTTTCAACCATCGATGCTGAGATCGAGAAACTTCAAAAGCAGATCGACCAGACAAAGAAGAGACCACCTGCACGGCCTGTCGAGAATATTCGGGTGATTGGTCAACGAACTAACGAGCCGAGAAAAACGCATGTCTTGAGACGTGGAGACTTTCTGGACCCCGGAGTTGAAGTTCAACCAGGCACGTTCGCCACACTACATCCGTTTCAGGCTCGCAACCAGTCTGCTCTCCCGGATCGACTCGACCTCGCCAACTGGCTGGTTTCGTCAGAAAATCCGCTCACGCCGCGCGTGACCGTCAATCGAATCTGGGGGCATCTGTTTGGTCGCGGACTCGTAAAAACAATGGACGACTTTGGAGTCCGCGGGGAGTATCCGACACATGCCGAATTGCT
>JBEBTF010000306.1:0-3307 GCA_040393865.1 Planctomicrobium piriforme
TTGGTTGGAGCCCCAAGATCCCCTTCGACCAACTCGTCCGTGAGATGGCAGAGTCTGACCTGAAACTTGCGAAAAAGGACCAGATCCTGGAACAGGCCGGTTTTAAAACCTCCGACAACATTGAATAGCCGTCGTTGACGTGCCGTGTCTTATAGCGGGCTCACAACTTCAAAGCTGCTTCAAAATCTCTGCCGCTTTGGCTTCAAAAATCTCCTGCCATTCAGGAGCCAGGACACAATCACTGTCTTCCTGAGCACCGCCGATATTCATGAGCTGTTCCGCGGTTGGTGCGTAATAGATATAGCCGTTTGTATATCCTGCGACGAAAGTCTTCTCGTGCGGTGAGCGTTTCTTAATGTTCATCCCAATGGGACTGGTTAGCTCTCCTGGAAATGTGATCAACGCAAAGTCACCAACCCGTACTCCTAACACTTCAACGTCAATCGTTCGCTTGCCGGATGCGACGAGATTGGCCTGATGTTTTCGCAACAACGCCATATTCGTCTGAATCCGAGTGAGTTCTTCCATCGTGTAGATGTTTCGAAGATACGCATCGAGATTCTTTCGATTCTCGGCGTCCAATGTCTTCAGATCACTGCGGCCCTGCTTTTCATCGTAGAGATAGCGATGTGAATAATATGACGGATACTCCTCAGCTAGATTGTGCTTCACGACCAGCGGAAGAAACGTTTTCAGATTCAGGCTTGTGCCTCGAAGTTGCTGCAGGAGTCGTCGCTGTTCCACTTCGAGCTGAGCAAGACGTTCAGTCCGGTCCCCACGTGGAAGCTCGATCGTTTCATTAATCACCTTGAGGCGATTGTCTGGCCGGCACTGAATCTGCCGAATTGCACGGAGTGTGCTCAGCCCCAGCATATTTCCGAGTGGTTCGGCATCACGAGGATGATCTACGTCTTTGTAATACGGAGGATTGATGTCGCCGGCACAGCCCTGAAGAAACAGGGCGATTGATCCCTCGTCAAGGTTTTCTTCGATCGTCTTCGAGGCGAACCCGATCATATCAGCTGTGTTGCCACCATTTGGCACCCCCTGAATCGGGTGGCAGGCAAAGTTGTAAATCACAGAAAGAACGCGACCATCTTCCCGATCAAGACGCAGGATCCCAATCTCTGGATCGATCTCTCCCACACTGGCGATTTCATCATCTTTAGGGAGAGCATAAGCGTGACGGACATCAACCTCTTTCCCGCTCTTCAACTTGAGTCGGCGGTTTTCTGAAACGCGGTCTTCATGACCTCGCCCTGCTCCAACACGAACAGGGACCATCTTCCCGATTGCCTCACGCACACACTCAACAGTTTTCTCCGCAAGGTCTGCACGCACCCGTCCGTGGCAATGACTTGCGTTCGCAAGGACATTAACCGGTTGAATCTTGAATTCCTTCTCCAATTGCTCGCGGACATTTGGAAAGAATGCATTCTTGACAGGACCAATTTCACCGATGGCAACAGCATCGACAGACATAACGACTGCCGCTGTGCCTCCTTGCTTTAGAACAACCACCTTGACATACAACGGGTCATTGACTGGACCTGAGTCATAGTCCGTAACATCGACCTTCGCGGCTCCGGCAAGCAATTTCCCGGAGTCATCAGAACGCGATGAAGTCGCTAAGCAATGGACTGCGATCAGGCTCAAGATACATAGGAGAGGATACCTCATTACAAGTCGAGCATTGTTCGCTGGTCGAGTTTTCATAATGGCCCGCCTACTTAGCTCTCGCCCGTGCGTCACTCAGTACAACGCAACTTCAAAAATGCGAGTGAGCGGCCGTGTCTCGGGAGACAACGGCTGCTCACTCGTAGCATACATCACCGACGACATGTTCAGCTATTTCGCTTGTGTGAGAAAGCCGTTGATTTTGATCCAGTCGGCGAGTCGTTCTTTCCAAGTAGTCAGAACCGGGTCATTCTGAGCCAGTCCGACTCCGTGGCGCCCTTTTTGATAGACATGCAGTTCAACTGGAACACCGTGTTTCATGCATGCTTCGAAGTAAACAATCGCATTCTGAACGGGAACCCCTTTGTCTTCCGCTGTGTGGAAGATGAACGTGGGTGGAGTGTCCTTCGTCACCTGAGTTTCATTCGAAAGATTTTCAAGGAGTTCTGCTGAAGGATTTTCTCCAAGCAGATTCTTTCGTGATCCCCCATGAGTAAAGCCTGAATTCAGACTGATCACAGGGTAACAAAGAATACTGAAATCTGGTCGGCTGCTTTGTTGTGCAACAGGATCACTGCTGGATGCGTCGCCAGCGTCGAAGTGAGTGGAAACAGTGGAGGCAAGGTGCCCACCTGCCGAGAACCCCATCACTCCAATCCGCTTGGGATCAATCTTCAGTTCTTTGGCATTCGCGCGAAGATAACGAATCCCTCGCTGTGCATCCTGTAGCGGCGCCGGATGACGGTACTTGGGGCCCAGTCGGTAAGACACAACAGCGGCAGACACACCGAAGGAGTTCAACCACTCGGCAATCTGCTTACCTTCGTGATCCATCGCCAGATGCCCGTACCCTCCGCCAGGCAGAACCTCAACACAGGCTCCCGTCGCGATTGCTGGATCAGCGGGATAAAACCGGAGTTGAGGTACATCTTTTTCATCAGTCCCAAGCGCACCTGGAGCTCCGTTCGGCCAGAGGGCGACTGGCTGTGGTTCAGCCGCATTCAACGACAGGCCAAACATCATCAACGCGCCTGCCAGACAGGGAATCAACACTCGACTCATCAGCGTCTCCACAAGATCATCTATCGGTCAAAACAGCTCGTTCATAACCATCTCTTGTTTGGACGATCCCTGCAAGTCTCCATCTGCGATTATGACAACAGTTCAGGAATGACGCGGGCCGGCTCAACGCCCGTCAATCGTTGATCAAGCCCCTGATATTTGTACGACATTCGTTCGTGGTCGTATCCCAGCAGTTTGAGAGCCGTCGCATGAAAGTCTCGAACATGCACAGGGTCTTTAATGATGTTATATGAGAAATCGTCTGTTTCGCCGTAAATCTTACCGCCATTAGTCCCGCCTCCGGTCATCCACATTGTGAAGCAGCGTGGGTGATGATCTCGCCCGTAGTTCTGCTTGGAGAGTCCCCCCTGAGAATAAATGGTTCGACCAAATTCTCCGCCCCATATGACGAGCGTTTCATCAAGCAGACCACGCTGCCTGAGATCATTAATCAGGGCATGACACGGTTGATCAACATCTCGACACTGCGACGGCAGGCGTCCGGCGACGTTGCCATGATTGTCCCAGTTATTGTGATAAACCTGAACAAACCGAACGCCCCGTTCAA
>JBEBTF010000307.1:0-3265 GCA_040393865.1 Planctomicrobium piriforme
TTTTGGTTGCTTCCTGCTTTTGATTCGATCCCGGACAGGCTCCTTGTAATGTCATCTCCCCCGTCAGATTCCTCAGGGCCATCATTTCAATCTGAAGCTCACTCACGTCGAACGCTGGGGTTGTGGGACGTCGTCAGTTTGTTGGTCGGGATTGTTGTTGGTGTCAGCATCTTCAGGATTCCGGCTAATGTCTTTACCTTTGCTGGCGATCCACAGGTTGCTTTGATGATCTGGGGCCTGGGAGCCCTGTTGGCGCTATGCGGTGCGTTGTGTTATGCAGAGCTTTCTGCAATGTGGCCGGAATTTGGAGCCGAGTACGTTTATCTGGCCAAATGCTTTGGTAAACGCATGGGTTTTCTGTTTGCCTGGGTGAATCTCTGTGCAATTCTTCCGTCCAATATTGGGGCCGCGTCGTTTGTTTTTGCGAGTTACGCCGGGCATCTGCATCCGATGTTTGCGACCGCGAACGGTGCTGTGGCGATGACGGCCATTGTCGGACTGACGCTTTTGCAGTTCTGCGGATTTGCAGCAGGCAGAATGGCGCAGAATATTTTGACCGTCACGAAGGCATTGGCTCTGGCCGCTGTTCTGATTTGCGGGCTCGTTTTGCCGCCTGCGACAGTGACCGAATCGACAGCGATCACGTCAGCGCCGGTGGCTTCCTGGAGTTCGCTGGGGCTGGCATTGGTTTTTGTGCTTTACGCTTACGGCGGATGGAATGACGTGGCGACGGTGACTCCCGAGGTGCGAGATTGCCGGCGCACAATGTCTCGTGCATTGATTATCGGGCTTGTTTTGGTGGCGCTGTTGTATCTCGCGTTGAATTTTCTCTTTCTGCGTGTTCTCGGCCCGGAGGAGGTGAAGAATGTTTCAGCGCCGGCGGCAGTTCTGGTTGAACGGGCCTGTGGGCCGATGTTCTCCAGTGTGATGAGCATGGTCATCATGATTTCGGCACTCGGGGCGATCAACGGGATGATGTTTGCCGGGTGTCGTCTCCTCGCGGCGGCCGGAGAAGATTTTCCGATCTTCCGAAAATGGAGCGTCTGGAATTCACGGCAGGTGCCGGTGTGGTCCTTGCTGACCATTTCTACCATCGCATTGACTTTGACGGCAGCTGTCGGATTTCGGGAGTGTCGAGAAGGCATCAATCAGGGGTTGGCATTCCTGCGGTTGCCGCCGTTGAATTGGGATTTCTATGGAGGCGGTTTCGATCTTTTGCTGGCTGCTTCTGCCCCTGTTTTCTGGACGTTTTTTCTGCTGACAATTGTCGCTCTGGTGCTGGCACGGTGGATGTACCCGAACCTGCCACGGCCATTTCGTGTCCCGTTTTACCCGATTCCGGTTATTTTGTTTGGAGTTGCATCGCTGTACATGCTCTGGAGCAGTCTGGGGTACTCTGGAGGGATTGTGCTATTGATGGCTCCCGCGTTGGTCTCGGGCATCCTCCTGGCAGGCGGGCAATCCCATTCTGGTTCAGGAAAAGATCGCCACCGCGCCTGACAATCGCCGTAAAATTGGTGACTTGGCACGGTTGGTGCCGGTCGGAAAATTCCGATCCCATTCAAAATGTTATATTTCGCCGTTTATGGATTGCTCGACATCGATTGATCAACTTCAAGGAATCGGCGACAATGTCCGATTGTCGAGTGAACGATTATGTCATCGCGAGAGCCGAACCTGTTCATTACGAATGCACTGACAATTCCGATGTCAGAACTGCGGTTTGCCTATGTCCGCAGCTCTGGACCCGGTGGTCAGAATGTGAATAAGGTCAGTTCGCAAGTTCAGCTTGCATGGCCGGTTGCGGAGAATCGAACTCTTCCTGCGGATTTGCTGGAACGCCTCCAAGTGGCCCAGCGAGGTCGGATTTCCAAGGCTGGTTTGCTGCGAATTGACAGCGACCGGACGCGGGATCGGGAGAAAAACCGGGAAGACTGTTTGAACCGGCTGCGGGATATGATCGTTGAAGTAGAGAAACCGCCAAAGAAACGACGAAAAACGAAAACTCCCCGAGGCGTCATTGAGGCTCGTTTGCGTGGGAAACACCAGCGTGCCGAAGTGAAGCAGGCCCGTCGCAAACCGCGAATGGACGACTGATTCCCTGGATCAGCCTGCGGATGGGGATGGTTTTCTGTTTGACTGCGAGACGTTTGGAAAACGCAAAGAGTTCAAGAGGTACCCCTCGAAAGAGGCGTTTCGCATTGAGAACAATGGCAGACCGCACTGGAACCCAGACGAATGAGACGGTGTCGAAAGGAAATTCCCTTCGGCAAACGGTCGTCTTTTATCGCAGTTATGGCTACTACAGTGAATTAGGTCAGTGCTGGCATCTTCAGATTCGTGGCAGCATCTTCTCGACTTCGCACAATCGGATTCGCAAAGGGCTTCTGCTGCAGTTGTTCAAGCGGGTCATCAAGCCTGAAAACGAGGCCGAGGTTCGACAGCGATTCAATGATCGGGCGCGCCTGTTTCTGCAGAACGGACAGAAGGGGAAGTCTGTTCCGATTGCGATTGCGGAGAAGGCCTATCAGCTTCCGAATACGCTGGCGAACGGGCAGTTCGAAACAACGATTACCATCCCTGCCAAAGAGCTTGCATCCGCCATCCAGACGGATCAGTTCGGGCGGCGCTTCATTAAGTTTTGCAGTCAGCAAACTGATGGAGGGAAAACATTGGTGACCGGAGAAGTCGAGTTGATTCCTCCGACCGGGGTTTCGATTGTTTCTGATATCGACGACACCATTAAAATCACAAATGTGAAGAATCGTCGCGAATTGCTGGCGAATACATTCACTCGCGAGTTCCGCTCAATTTGCGGAATGCGAGAGCTTTATCAGCAATTCGCCCGTGACGGTGTCAGTTTTCACTACGTCTCATCGAGTCCATGGCCGTTGTATGTGCCATTGATGTCCTGGCTGGATCTGGATGCATTTCCCTTGGGGACGCTGCATCTTCGTCATATGCGGCTGCGGGAGTTGCGGAGCGATCGCACGCGTGAGGCTGCATTCCTCTCGAAACGGCATGCCATCGAGAACCTTCTCCGCACCTATCCACAGCGTCGCTTTATTCTCTGTGGAGATTCAGGCGAACGCGACGCTGAATTGTATGGGGCGATTGCACGGGACTTCGGCCCGCAGATCGTTCATATTGCGATTCGTAACTGTGGCTATGAGCCAGGCCCGTTGGTGAACGTCACTGCCCGACTGGCGCATCTGCCGGCTGATCGTTGGTCAATCTTTACTGACCCGACAGAGCTCTCCCATCT
>JBEBTF010000308.1:0-3250 GCA_040393865.1 Planctomicrobium piriforme
TGGCTGCCGCGACTCGCATCTGGCGTCGCATGTTCCCGAATGAAGAGTATCTGGCGAAGCAGGGGCTCGCGTTCATGAAATCACGCTGGGAAGGAACCCTGGATCGCTAGAGCAACTTGCTCTCCCGAGTGCCCGCGCAGCGGCCGTTTGGATTGATGAAACACAACTCGCCGCGTGGCGGAATCGTGGAAATGATTTCGCAAGTTGCACTCAGTCTCGTCGCCACCAATTATAAAGGTGAGGGTCTCAATCAAGCCCCTCACCTTTATATTTTGGCAGACCAAAGGATCGACTTAAAGACCTTCGTTCAGTGGCTGAAGATCGGCTGGCAGGAATCGGCCATCTTTTCGCAGCAGTTCTCCGTCAAACCAGACTTCTCCTCCACCATACTCTGGGGTCTGAATCAGAACGAGATCCCAGTGAATCTGGCTGCGGTTGCCATTGTCTGCTGTTTCGTAAGCATTGCCCGGCGTCAGATGCAATGATCCTCCGATCTTCTCATCAAACAGAGTGTCACACATCGGATGTTTGATGCGGTTGTTGCAACCTAAAGACCATTCGCCGAGATAGCGTCCTCCTTCATCGGAATCCAGAATTTCGTTGAGACGTTTATTCTGTCCCTGACATGAGGCGTCGACGATCTTTCCATTTTTGAACTCGAAGCGGACGCGTTCAAAAATCGTTCCCTGATATCGGGAAGGTGCGTTATAGGTGATGACTCCGTTCACACTGTCACGAACCGGAGCAGTGAAGACCTCACCATCAGGAATGTTGCGACGCCCGTTACAGGCAATCACAGGAATCCCTTTGATCGAGAACTCAATGTCGGTCCCTGGGCCAGTGATTTTCACATGGTCAGCCGCCAGCATCCGCTCCCGGAGTGGCTCTTGATTTCGAGCCATCGCCTCATAATCAGCCGTGCAGACATCGAAGTAAAACTGCTCGAACGCTTCGGTACTCATGCGAGCAGACTGAGCAAACGATGGGGTTGGATAACGGAGCACCACCCATTTCGTCTTTGCAACACGCAGATCGATATGAACCGGCTTCCAGACATGCTGCTGAACCAGATCGAGCTGACTACCCGGAACGTCTGACATTTCTTCGCTGTTTGATGTCCCGCGCACGCCAATGTATGCCTGCATTTGAGACATGACGTTTGCTTCGAATTGGCCTAACAGTCCCATCGACTCGGTTGTCGCAGTCTTGTAAAGCGAACGCAGGACCGTGTTATTTTTGCACGAAACAAACGGTCTGGCACCCACTGCTGCAGCCCGTTCAACGAGGCGACAAATCAGATTGGGCTCTGGCAGATCGAACGCTTCAATCAATACGTTCTCGCCTGCCTTTAACCGGCAGCTATGAGAAACAAGAACTTCCGCCAATCGATCAATGCGTGGATCATTCACAGAAACGGCTCCGATTCAGGTCTCATTGCGAAAGCAACAGCGTGATCCAGTACACACACTGCCGCACTCAATTGTTACGCCGACGTCAATCAGCGAACTGATACAAACACAAAGAAAAATCGGCCTCGGGACAGAGCCCGAAGCCGAGTAAATTCAGGAGTCAGCCGTTGTGATCTTACGGCTGACAGCAAAATTCAAGTTTGTTTTCTACAGAAGCGACTCAAGCAACATTCGCAACTTGCGAAGCTCCAATGGACGCTGTGCCGCTTCGGTATGCTCTGGCAGAATCTCGATCGAGAGTGCCCGATTGTACCGATACCGTTCCAACAGGCCGATCAACTTACTGTAATCGACTTCACCAAGCCCGACTTGCACCTGCAACTGTGACGCAGTCGAATCTCGAAGATGAGCATGCAACGTGTACGGCGAGGTCAATTCCATGACCGTGTCGACCACCTTCGGGTCGAGGAAGTAGCTTGGATCGAATGCCAAGCCCAGTTTGTCGACAGCCTGACAAAGCTCGACAGCCGTATGAGCATCGCCAGTCAATCGGCCAGCCTGTGTTTTGATACCAACGCGAATTCCGTGGGCGGTTGCAACGCTAACCATGGATCGCAGGCGATCAATTTCCAGATTGAACGGCGTCCCCAATGGCGACGACGGCACAACCAGCTGAGTGATCCTCAAGACCTTGGCAACGCGACAGATTCCGAGGAACGTCTGCTCATCAACGTCGTGCGCCAATGTGAATGCGATCGGAGAAAGCCGAGTCCTATCACGAATTTTGGCAATGAATTCGTCGGAATTCTGCACAACGAACGACGGTTTTAGAGCTCCGTTTTCATCGAGCCAGATTTCAACCCGATCGAATTCGAGATCAGTGATAAGGTCAAGCGCTTGCCAGAAATCCATCTCGGCGAAGCAGCGGGTAGAAGCGGCAACAAACACTCGCACACCCTTCGTTGCGATCCAACTTTAAATCTCTGCCAGATCCAACAAATCTGACAGACAGACTCCATTCCGGTTATTGTCATTATCGACAACACCGAACGGTACTCTAAGTCGATCACGCAAAGTCTGCAAGCTTTTCGGGATGTAGCGGTTGTCTTTGCCTTTTGATTCTCCCGGATTCTCCGTATTTTTCCACGCTGACTGCCGATAACGAAGAAGACAGGATTTATCTCGGCGTAATTGTCTCCGATCAGGGACCGTACGCCGTGCTGGGGCGTCGTGGGCAGTCATCTCGCGGACGCTGTGGGGGCAATTGACTTAGGAAACAGTGACATGAAGCGAGCAATCCACGGAATGGTATTGGCCACTCTGTTGGCCGGAGCTTCCAGCGGCTGCCAAACGTTCGGAACTCCAGGGACAGGAATGGCTTCCGCTGGTCGCGTCAATCTGGGAACGTCGGTCCAGACTGCGACAGTACGAGGACAAAGTCCAGCAACTGAAGAGACACAGGCGACCGGGGAAATCGTTCAGGCAGGGCGGTACGTGACTCCGATCCGTTCCCTGAAGGACGAAATCCACGACCATCACCACGAGCACCACAATACAGACGTCTATCACTTCCACGGGCAGGACGGCCAACTCGCCGGACAACCTGTTGGCGGCCCTCAGTACGGCGGACCTGGTTGCCCACCAGAAGGTTACGGCAACTGCCCACCGGGATATCGTCACGGCTGCCGCGATGGATTCAGCTATAATTACCGAGTCCCAAACGACTTGGTTTACCCACAACAAAACGCCGTAGGTGGAGCGGTCATTTACCCGTACTATACCCATCGCGGGCCAAGTGACTTCTTCCGTGCCGAGTAATTCGGTCACCTAGAGCAGTTTGC
>JBEBTF010000309.1:0-3138 GCA_040393865.1 Planctomicrobium piriforme
TTGTGAAGCAGAACTCTGAATGGTTCGTTCGGGACTCTGCTGGACAGGGCGTTCCTCTGCTATTTGCGGAGCCGTGGCGGTTGCTGGCGATCAGCGGCGGAAATCCACTGACTCTCTTTGGTGAGTGGGACGGGCGGTTCTTTGCTCCAGTCTCGACTCTGTGCAAATTCAGGGAGTTGGTATGAACCCCCTTCTCAAGTCCGCGATGATGGGAACATCCAAGATTGTTCCCCCAGCGACAAATTTCGACGATCCATTTGATCGACTCGTGCAAACGACGGGAGAGGCGTCTGAGGAGACGGAACTGCTGTTGCTGCGTCGCGCTGGCGTGCATGCGATCTCTGGGCTGGCGGGAACCACAGCGACTGCGATTGCCTCAATGTCTCCTGCACCAGAGGAAACGCTTGTCGCCCCGACTTCGCAAATGTCCGAATTCATCGAACTCGCGATGACGACGGATCGGTTGGATTTGCTGCCTGAGCTTGTTGGGATTCTGCAGGAAAACAGGATTCATTTCCCCCATGAGCATTTGCCGTTGGCTCTGGAAATGATGCAACCAGAGCGTCGTGAATTGCTGCGGCCAGTTCTTGGAGAACGGGCAAAATGGTTGGCGATGTTCAATCCCAACTGGGAATGGGTTTTGACAACGGCAACTGACGAAGAGCAGTTGCCAGCTCTTGAATATCAGTGGAATGAAGGAACGTTTCAGGAACGGGTGGCAGCGCTGGAGCAACTGCGAAAGTTTGCGCCGAAAACCGCACTCACCTGGTTGGAGCAATCGATCTCTAAAGAAAAGGCGGAGAATCGGCGAAAGCTGATCGCTGTACTGGAAACGAATCTTTCCGCAGACGACTCTGGATTTCTGGAACTCTCTCAGAACGATCGATCAGAGACGGTTCGTGAGGTCGTTCGTGATCTGTTGTTGCAGCGTGAAGATTCTTCGATTTCCCGACGGATGCGAAGTCGGGCGGCCGCATTGATTCAGGGGAATCGTTCGAGTGACGGTTCGTTACGGTTATCGATTCAACTGCCTGATGATTTTTCTGTCGACTGGGAGCGGGATGGGATTAAGCAGAGTGCAATGAAAGCCCCGTTTGGCCCGGAAGGCGTCGTCGATGCCATCTTGGGATCGGTGCCTCCGTCGTTCTGGTTATCGCAGTTGGATTGCAGCGTCGAGGAGTTCCTGTCAGCGGTGGCCGTCTGCTCTCCAGATGGAGGCATGTTTCGAAGTTTATTGAAGGCATTGGAACGTTTTTCGCGATGCGATTCCGACTCTCATGCTTTTCTGGCTCCAATGCAGATGGGGATGATTCAATCTCTGCGTAACGACTCCCGGTATTCCATTGAAGTGATGTCATCGATTCAGGCGCTTCTGCGGCTTTCCTCAGCCGAGGAAGGGAGCGCATTTTTGAATCGGATTCTCCGGGACTTGCCAGACTTTCCAGAGGACCAGTTGATTGCGGTTCTGAACAACTTCGGCAAGCCGTGGAGCCTTGAACTATCGATGACGTACCTCAATCTCATTCGCAACCTTCTGAAGACTTACGATCGATATCAACCGCCGCGAATGGTCGCCTCGTTACTGCTGGCTTCGTCATTTTTACATCCAGAAGCTTTTGAAGCGGCCTTGGCTCCGTGGACTGTGAGTCCGACGATCCGGAATCGCAGCGAAATCTACTCCGTTGTCGAAGGATTGCTGATTCGCTTCGGCGAGGTCATTAAGCATCGAAACCAGTTTCGGGCATCTGCAGAGGGATTGAGGGTGGCGACATGACAGATTGATATGATTGGAGTCGTCGCCAATGAAGTAGGGAATCAGGAATCGATCAGCTGAAATGGCTGCAAGGCGGCCAGAAGAGTGACCGAATCGGTCTGGAAGGTTTGAACGTGTCTGAAGTGTCGACCAGCCTGGATGTCTTGCGACAACATGCCGAGCAGCAGTATGCCCACGAACTTGACGCCCTGCGACAGTTGGACGATCGCCAGAAGCCACCGGGATGGCAGTTGTCCCCATGGGCAGTCAAAACGTACCTTCTGGGAGGAACACTGGCGAACGGTGTTGAAATCAGTGCAAAGTATGTTGGGCGCGCCCGCCTGATTGAAATTGCAATTGCCACACTGGCGACAGATCGCGCCCTGCTGTTGAGCGGCGTGCCTGGGACAGCCAAAACCTGGGTTGCGGAACATCTCGCCGCAGCAATCTCGGGCTCGTCGACACTTCTGATTCAGGGAACGGCAGGTTTGGATGAATCAGCGTTGCGGTACGGGTGGAATTACGCCCGACTCCTTGCTGAGGGGCCATCAATGGGGGCGCTTGTTGAGAGCCCGATGATGGTGGGGCTGCGAACTGGAAAGATCGTTCGGATTGAAGAATTGACTCGAATTCCGAGCGAGATTCAGGATTCTCTCATCACGATTCTGTCGGAGAAAACGCTTCCTGTTCCCGAGTTGAGCAGCGAGGTTCAAGCGCTTCGCGGGTTCAATGTGATTGCGACTGCGAATAATCGTGACAAAGGGGTCAACGAGCTTTCCAGTGCTTTGATGCGGCGTTTCAACACGGTTGTTTTGCCGGTCCCGGATGGGCTGGAAGAAGAAGTTCAGATTGTCAGTCGACGTGCTGGCGAGCTTGGGCAGGCGCTGGCCTTGCCGGTTGAAAAGCCTGCTCTGGAAGAGATTCAAAGGGTCGTCACGATCTTCCGTGAGTTGCGAAACGGGGTGACGGTCGATGGGAAGACTCGGCTGAAGTCCCCAACCGGAACGCTATCCACAGCGGAAGCGATTTCGGTTGTGACGCATGGAATGACGCTGGCTGCGTATTACGGAGATGGCGTTATGACGGCGAGCGACCTCTTATCTGGGTTACTCGGAGCGGTTGTGAAGGACCCTGTGCAGGATGAGGTCATCTGGCAGGAGTATCTGCAAACCGTCGTGAAAGACCGCGATGGCTGGAAGGATCTGTACCGAGCCAGCCGGGATTTTCGTTAGAGCAGTTTGCTCTACCGAGTGCCCGCGCAGCGGCCGTTTCGATAGATGAAACGCAACTCGCCGCGTGGCGGAAGCGTGGAAATTATTTCGCAAGGTGATCTAAGCAGCAACGAATTTCACAGCAACGAAGTCGGGATAAACGAAAGACGCTGA
>JBEBTF010000310.1:0-3031 GCA_040393865.1 Planctomicrobium piriforme
CAGCTCCGGAAGAATTCATCTGATGACGTAATCGCCATGACTTCATAAATATTGCGTTCGGTGGCGAGTTCGACACAGCAACGAGTCAAACGCTTCCCGACGCCGCGTCCCTGAAATTCAGGCGAGACACACAGCGAACGGACTTCCGCGAGCTTCTTCGAATAGATCTCGAGCGCAGCGAACCCAATGATCTGCCCGTCATGTTCAGCGACGTAGCCGGTGGCCATCAGTTGGGTCAATTCATCCAACGTCCGAGGCAAAATGCGTTTTGCCTCGACAAATTTCTCCAGAAATTCCAGCACGTTATCAGCGTCGTCCGAAACGGCTGCGCGGACAACAATCTCTCCAGCCTTAACATCAGGCCTGGCAGAGTCAGCAGCATTCAAATCAGAGTGCGCCACCGATGGAATTTCCTTAATTAGCACCATGAAATATTTTCGAATAGGGGTGAACGACGGAGCCGCTGTCTTTTAAACAGCCAGGAAACGTAGCATTTTCAATCAATCGTAAAGTGGAAACTTCAGTGCAACGTCGATGCAAAACGAGTCTGCAACAATGGTGCCAGATTCCCCTTTGGCGGTCTCTCTCAATGCTGATGCGGCCGGATGAACAAGGTCACCCGGCCGCTTTAATTATCTCTGATTTATGAAGCGGTTTAGTCTACTCTGATCCGCTTAAAAACATTTTTGCGAATCTTGTCGCAGTTTTTCGTCCAAAATACCAGTGTTCTCACTGGCATCGGGACATTTTCCCATGACACAGAATCGACGAGACCGGCTTACGAATCACAATTCATCAGTGTCGTCATACTCCTCTGAGAAGCCACTGACGTCGTCTTCACCTTCTTCTTCGGATTCATTAATCCGAGGCGCCCGGCGAAACACGGCAACAACATCATCAACAGGAACGACAAACAGGACGTTATTTGATTCCAGATCAACTGGGATCGCATTCTTCGGATGAAACAGAACCTTGTCGTACTTTGCGACCGGAAATTCGTCGTCGTTCTCGACTTCGACACTGACTTCCACAACGCGACCGGTGATCGTAGGGATCTCGGCCTGATCCGGAAGTACGATTCCGCCCTTTGTCTGATGGCGGCTCTCGTCCTTACGAATCAGAATGCGTGGACCTAATGGTTCAACAAACTCATTCATGGAATTTCTCCCTTCAATGGGAAGGGCCTGTTAGAGCCATTTGCAACTGATCTGCAGGCATCCGATACACGGAATCCGGCTTTTCGCCACAAGATCTTTACTGTCAAAGAACTTGGTTCTGCAAACCGCTCTGACTGTTCGCATTGCACCCGAATTATATGCAGAGTCTTCACAGAAGACGAGATGAATGCAACTCGGGACAATTTCCAGACTTTTTGTCCGAATTCAGCTTCAATCCTTCTGAACTGACATCAGAAGACACTTTCGGGTTCCCGAATCGCAACTGAATTCGCCGCATTAGAGCAATTTGCCAGCAGATGTACAGGACATTCCTGAATGTTGTGCCCCACACTCCGGCCACAGGCAGACAAACTTAAATCCTGCCTGCATCTTCAGAATCGCCGACAACCTTAGAGCATGTCCACAAATCATGCTGGGAATCTGGCACGCGGGATTCAGACTTTCTTCCGTCGAGCAGGCTGCTCCGCGGCCACATCAGAGACCGATACGGCCTACTGATTTGAGAACTTCCAGATCGTTGTCTGCTGATAAATCGATCCAGGTTTCAGAATCGTGGAAGGGAATTGCGGCTTGTTAACAGCGTCCGGGTATTCCTGAGTCTCCAGACAAAGGCCACTTCGTTTGGCATACTCTTTACCGTCTTTCCCCTTCTGGCCAAACAGGTGATTCCCGATGTAGAGCTGCACACAAGGAGCATCCGAGGTGATCTCCAGCACACGTCCGCTCTTCTCCGAGATCAGTCTGGCAACCGGACGAACCGTTCCGGCAGGACCATCGACGATGTAATTGAAATCATACCCTTTTGCTTCGGTCTCCAGCACCTGATCCAGTCGTGCCCCAACAAGCAACGGAGCACGGAAATCCAGTGCCGTGCCAGAGACGGTCGCAATTTCTCCTGTTGGGATCTGGGTTTCGTCATTCGGCGTATACTTCTCGGCGAACAGTTGCAGCCGATGATCCAGAACGGTGGGTGCTCCCGCTCCGTCAAGATTGAAGTAAGTGTGATTGGTCAGGTTCACCGGTGTCGGCTGGTCAGTCACAGCCTTGTAATTGATCGTAAGTTGAGTCGCGTCCTGCTTCAGCAGATAGGAAACAGTGAGCGTCAGATTCCCAGGAAACCCTTCTTCCCCATCAAGGCTGGTATAGAAGAAGGACACGCCCATGCCTTCATTTGTCTCAAAACCTTTGCCCTGCCAAATCACCTTGTCGAGACTGCGTTTGGTGCCCCCATGCAGGTGGTTGGGACCGTTGTTCACCGCCAGAGAATACTCTTTGTCATCAAGAGTGAACTTGCCTTTGGCAATGCGATTTGCGACCCGACCGGTCACGCAGCCAAAGTATTGGTTTGCTTCTGACTCATAGCCAGCAACGTCATCGAATCCAAGAACAACATCGTCCTGAACGCCACTGCGGTTCGGCACTGTCATACTGACAATGGTCGCTCCGCGGGACATGATCCGAACGGTCATCCCCAGTCGATTCGTGAGCGTGAAAATCTCAACAGACTGCCCGTCTGCCGTCTTTCCAAATGGCTCAGCTGTCGGGGGAGCTGCGTGCAACGCTGTTGCCGATCCCCAAGCAAGGAGCTGCACAGCCAGCATCAGAAAAGCTGCCATTCGGATCATCGCGGTTCCCCTTTTTCGTCAACACCAGCCACCTCATCAGGTGACATCAGACTGCGAGGAATCGGGGCCGAAGCGGAAGAAATCTGAGATGATTCCCAGTCGACGGCCTCAATCAACGCGGACTTCTGATCCTGAATTGAGTTCTGCCAATTATCAGCAGAGCCCCCGATCACCACAAGTCCGGCTTAGGGGGAAGACCAAGAGATTTTTCGAGGGGGAACGCCTTAG
>JBEBTF010000311.1:0-3016 GCA_040393865.1 Planctomicrobium piriforme
AGTGGTCGCGACAGGACTCGAACCTGTGACTTCCTGTGTGTAAGACAGGTGCTCTAACCAACTGAGCTACGCGACCTTAGGTCAAATCTTAGCCGAATTCAGAATCGAATCGAACCCTTGCTGAGAGATTGCAGACTCTAGTGATCTCAAAGGCAACTGGCAAGCGATCGACGAGCCCGGAAGAAAAATTCGAGGAATTCAGGTTCCCTGTGAACTCAATCATCGCTTTCGAATCAGCAGTGCCCTGCAAGAAAAAGTCCTTCACGGTTCCAGCCAGGAATTCTGCCACTGGTCCCCGAGTTTCCAGAACCCTGCACGAAGGTTTCCACTGCGGCGGAGCCACAGAACTTCGTAAAAGTCGATGTTGAACTCAATGACCGCGAACTGCTTCAGGCCCAACTGAGCGAACTCTTCCCTCTGCTCGACAGAGTCAGCGAACTCAGGCAGGTTGGTACTTGGAGTTCGGGAAGGAGTGCTGGGGGCCTTTAAGCCAGCGTAATTTCGATGCCGCTCGGCAGGCGTGGCAGCCCAATGTTTTTCGAGCAATTCTCCATTCAGGTGAACGTTCGCAGTTCCATTCGCAATGAATTGAACACGGCGTCCGGGAGCGTAACAAAGCAGACTGAAGCGTGGCTGATTTCGAACTTGCGTGAATTTTGGAGAACGGCGATCTGTATGGGCGAACAACTGAAAGGGAGACCGGTTCACTTCACGAAGGATGACAATTCGCTGGCGCGGGCCTTGAGGAGTGATCGTCGCCAAACTCATGGTCGCCCAAGGGTGAGTGACCGTGGCCGCAGCGAACTCCAATTCCTGACTGACAAGACCGGCAATCGTTTCCAGCGATGTTGCAGCAGGATCGATTGCAAAGAGCCCACCAGAGGACTGCGGCGTATTCAACGTCATGAGGTCAATTTCAAGTTCAAAGACAGTCACTGAAACAACTGGCATCCAAGATGGAGTCAGCGGGGGTTTTGCCGCATAACCTCTTCAACGTCTGCCAACTGCTCCTGTGTATTGATTCCCATCGCCTCCTGAATATCAAGAGTACAGGCGGCGATGACTTTCCGCCCAAGTTTGCGAAGGATTTCCGCACAATCAGTCAGGTAATACTCCCCTTGTGAGTTCTCTGGACGCACCAGATTCAAGGCTTCAAACAAGGCCGGGCCCTTAAAGGCAAAACAGCCAGTATTGATCTCGGTGATCTGCTGCTCCTCTGGCGTTGCATCCCGCTGTTCGACAATTCTCAGAAAATGGCCTTCTTCATCACGGACAATCCGCCCGAGACCAAAGTTGTTTTCAGTTCGAGCAGTGCCAACAACACAGTCGGCCCCTTCACGACGTAGAAATTCCAGCAATTCGCCCAATGATTCTCCTTTCAGAAGTGGAGTATCTCCGGCGAGAATCAAAACGGCACCTGTATGATCTGCCAACAGGTCTCGGGTACACATCACTGCGTGACCGGTCCCAAGTTGCTCGGTTTGCAGGGCGAAACTGACATCGTTGTGGTGCTGTAAGGCTCCCTGAACCTGCTCTGCCTTATGTCCGACGACAAGAACAATGTGCCCTGCCCCGGCGGCACGAGCGGCATCCAGCACGTATTCAACGATGGGACGCCCGCAGGCCGGGTGCAAAACTTTGGGAAGCTCTGACTGCATCCGCTTGCTTTTGCCAGCAGCGAGGACAATGGCAACGGGCTGGGACGCAGTGTTTAACGCAACATTCGACACGTTCGGGCTCCACGCAGTCACGGACAGAAATTCAGAATGGATCTTAGCGTCTCCCGGTTTATCCTGCGAGATGATGTTGTGCTGCTGGTATCAGTTATGGCGATTCTGTGAACCGAATGACGTATGAAGCTGCTAAACTCATAAAAGTAACAATCCTCCGCCTGACCGTCAGAATGGTTCCATCTTTACCGGTTCCGTATACGATCCTCTGATGGAATGCGGAGAGTTGTCAGAGGAGAAATTGCGTCGAGTTGACCGGCGACGTTAAAGTTGAGGGAACGCAACGATATCCGGAACTGTTTCTTCGATGACATCTTTTCAATCGCGGGCGGTGAAAGGCAATTTCACCAACACCTTCCCTTGCCGGAATATTGGCAGGAACTGCAAGGTCGATTGAAGTCTGTATCCGGAGTCAGAAAAGCAATAATTCAGTCGATCTGCTTGAGGGGATCAGGCCGTGGGAAAACTCGGACTTGCCGGTGCTTCACTGGTTGCTGCTGTTCCAGGGGTGGCATTATTTGCGATCCTTGTTATGGCGATGGCGAATCACATGGGGTCAATTCCAACCGCATTTCAGGTTGTGATGGGCCTTGTCATGCTCGCAGCACTCATTGCCGGGCTGATGCCGCTTTATGTGCTGGTGATGTATCGCGGTCAAAATGTCCCTTCACGGAAAAAAGCTGCAGTTGCTGCTGCTGGCGCCGGTGCAGTCGCTGGTGGAGCGATGGCAGGATCACTCGCCGATGACCAATTTGGGTACGGGAACGAATCGGAAGAGTTTGGCGAAACCGCCGAATTTCAGACTGACGATCACTTTGAAGCTGAAGAAGACTTCGAAAACGGAACCGGCTCGTTTGGTGACGACGAATTCCAGCCAGAGGCAACCAGCAATTTCGCTACAGAAGAATTCCAAACTGGTGATGACTTTGCTGAAACGGCCCAGTTTGGGGCAGACGATTTCCTGGATGACATGACCAGCGAATTCGAATCCAACAATGACGCCGACCCGATAGAAGCGGGGGGCGCTGGACTCGACGACGACTTCAACTTCGAACTCTTTGACGACGAAGACGATAACAAGAAGAAGTAAACGCATTTCGCCTGCGACCTCCGGAAGACAGGAAGTGCCGCAAGATCGCTGGAGCGTTCCTCAGTGAATGCAGTTGTGGTGAATCACGACTCGCTAATCGTGGTTCATTCAGAAACTCGCTCAACCGGCGTTGCGATCTCTGTCGAAGTGCGTATTCCCAAGGTGGCTGCTCGTCTCATTTTGAAGGCAGCTTCAT